>JAZGFE010000024.1:0-2833 GCA_036479215.1 Nannocystaceae bacterium
TATTGGTCGAGGTTGTTCTCCCCTTTGCGCCGCGACGGTCCGGCGAGCTTGATGCGGTGTGCGTTGCTCAGGATACGATCACAAATTGCGTCCGCGGTAGAGGGATCTCCTAGATGGTCATGCCAGGCCTCCGTGGGGTACTGGCTAGTGACGATGGTCGAACGGGACCCGTACCGGTCGTCCATGATCTCGCTGAGGTCGCTTCGTTCACGGTCTCCGATCGGGACGAGGCCCCAGTCGTCGAGGACGATCACGTCGGTTTTAGCGAGCTTGGTGAGCAGCCTCGGGTAGCTCCCGTCCGCGTCGGCAACCCCTACGTGGAGTCCATCTTCCGCACCCGCAACTACCGCCCCGGATTCCCGGGCGCCCTTGCGTCCGTGGATATGCCGCACAGACTTGGGTCGCGGATTTCGTCGAATGGTACAACCACGAGCATCAGCACAGCGCCATCCGCTTCGTCACTCCGGCCGACCGACACGAGGGCCGAGACCTCGCCATCCTTGCCCGCCGCACGGCCGTGTACGAAGCGGTAGAGGCAACACATCCTGCCCGCTGGAGCCGCAGCACCCGCAACTGGACCCCCATCGACACCCTCGAACTCAACCCCCGCCGTGATGGCACAATCCAGATCATGGAAACTCAACCCAGCTAAATCTGACCAAAATCTAGGCGGCAACTACCTTGACATCCACCGGGAGCGTCCTGATCCGGTTGTTTCTTTTCCGCAGCCAGGGCAACCCACCATTCTTGGGGAAGGTGTCCGATCAAGTCGTAGCTACTGCACCTAATATGCGCCTCACGGCTTCACGATGTGAGCGAACCAGCCGCGTCACGACCTCGAAGGCCCAGCATCACAAGGCACACACCGACCACGAGAATTGCATCCGCCACATTGAAACTGGGCCAACTGCCTCCCCAAGGGAAGTTGACTTTCACGAAGTCGACGACCCCAGGTCGTCCCATCGGGTCGAATCGGACGAACCGGTCGTGCAGATTGCCGATGGCGCCGGCGACAATCAAGCCGGTGCCCACAAGATGCCACCAGCTCGGTTTTTCGAGCCGAACGGTCAGGAAAACGATATAGGCCACGACCAAGCCAGCCAACGGTACCATCACCCACGGCTGCCGGATCTCCTCCACCAGGCTAAATGCAGTGCCCGTATTGAGGACGAATGCCAGCTCCAACGTCGGGTCCCACAGCATGATCGGCCGACCGCCAGGAGCACGCAATGTGTCCCAAGCCCACTGTTTGGTGTAGAGATCGACAGCGAGGCTCACGGCCGCCACGACGGCGCAGAATACCCAGCGATAGAGCGCGGCACGACTCGATGATGGCTTCGCGCCAGCTGACAGGCCAGATGTCATGGTAGCTCACAAGACAGCATGATTTCACTCGGTGTGCAAGCAGTACGGCGTCCATCGGTAGGGTTCGCGTCTTCCAAGCGTGTTCCGAACGTCTTCCAGCCGTGGCCACGGGCGGCAGCAGTCAACGGGGTCTTGCGCACCGCGGCAAGATTTCGGGCCCGCGACACCACGACTGCCGCATAGCGAATACGATGCAGCGGTGCGGCGCTTCACCGACGAAACCCTAGCGGAGATCTGGAGATACCTCTCGGATCGACGACAACTGGCCGAGCCCAGCGCCATCTTGGAGCTGGAAGCAGCCGACCCCGACACGGGGGCTGGCCGATACCCCGGCGAAGCTCACGAGACCCCTGCCGGCACTGTCCGCCACCGCAGCTACCGCTGCTGGGTGGACATCGCCGAACTGCTCGGCTGCCGCATGCTCACTCCCATCCCCCAAGACCGCGGTTTCGTACGCCTGCGATTCCAAGCACTCGTACCACCAGACCAGCCACGAGCAGTGGAGCCGCACACTGAGAAGTACGGATTGACGAGCGATTTTTTCCGTGTGCAAAAACTCGAGCAGCCACATTTTTACGTCGACTACCGCTGGGCGCTGAGCCGCGTGCCGCTGCGCGCTGGGATGCGCATTCTCAGTCTCGGAGTCCACCGCGGAGACGAGCTCGTTCCTTTGGTAAACGATGACAGGCCAATGGACATCGTGGGTATCGACCACTGTGCATCGGCGTTGGATGTCGCCCGGGACCGTTTTCCCTCGTCGCGGGTCCAACTCATCGAGGCGGACCTCCGCAAATGGGAGAGCATGCACCTCGAGCGCGACGGCCGTTTCGACCTCATCATCTCGATCGGAACCCTTCACAGCCCCGCCATTGGGGGCAAGAACTTGTTTCCCGCCTTGATCCGCGCCCTGCTTGCACCGGAGGGGTCCGTCATCCTGGGCTTCCCGAACGTGCGCTACATCGACGGCGAACAACGCTACGGAGCCCAACTGCGCAATTTCAGCGAACCAGAGCTGTCCCTATTCGTCAAAGATCTCATCTTCTACCGCCGACTCCTCAACAATCGTCGACTGCACGTCACCGTAACCGGCAAGTACTACGGGTTCGTGACGGGCGTTCCTCCCGGCTCGACGCGCACCCGCAAGGATCGAACCTCCTCGCCTCGGATCTGAGCTCGGGTCACGGCGTCACGGACGGCTCGGTTGCTCCGGCGCCTGCCGCTCATGTTGAGCAACGAAGCACAGCAACGTTTCTACGTCGACCTGATCGAACTCATGCACCCAGGTCCAGCTCACCGCCGCAAAGCGTGGTCGATCGAGGATGGGATCCGACGTCAACACAAAGGTAAACCCCTTACGGACCACCCCCACCCGCAGGCGGCGTAGCTGATGCACACTCGCGGAGATGGCTCTCGCCCTACACCTACTGGCCAGCTGGGTCGGTCGTGCTGGCGTGGGCTCGGGCAGCGG
>JAZGFE010000025.1:0-8494 GCA_036479215.1 Nannocystaceae bacterium
GCCACCCGATGACACGTCCGCCACGCCCCCCCACCTCGGCGAGTTGGCAGCGCTGTTGGCCCAGGTGAACTGTGAACTGTGGCACCGCGAAGACGATGCGCGATCCGACGACGACCTCCGCGTCGCACAAGCCAAACGGGACATCGACCGGCTCAATCAGAGACGTAACGACCTCATCGAGCAGATCGACAACCTCGTCGTCGACTGGAGTTCGATGCAGAGAGCCGGGTCGTAGATGGCGGAAACCGTTGGATCTTTGATCGACAAGCTCAGCATCTCGCAACTTCGGATCTGGCACACCCGAGACCTCATGGAGGCCGCCACGATCACCGCCGAGAACCACCATCGATGCCGGCACAGGTTGGCGGTGATCGAGGAGCAGCGCGATGATCTGGCCCACGAGCTCTCCGAACTGTGGCGCGACCTGATCGCGGGAGCGAAACCACCCAAGATCTACCGCCAATACAAGATGTACAACGACCCGGAACTGCGCGCAGGTGGGGACAAGTTGCGGCGGCGCAGCGACGATTCCAGCGGATCCAGCGGATGAACAACGGGCCGAGAAAAACCTCGGCCCGGCACGACTGCGCCCGTTCGAGGACGGGCTAGCCCGACGCGCCCACCTTCGAACTCACATATCCAGGGGGAACCGTGACTTCGAAGACCTTCTCGTCTAGCCCTCTATTCGTGCGAACGCTGCCGAGTTTGAAGTAGTTGGTACTGCCATCGTTGTTGTACACCGTGAAGCCATCGACACGGCCGGTCGTCGCGTGGACGACCAGCACGATGCCCTTGTAGGCGCGCTTTTCCTTGGGCTTGAGCGCCAGTACATGGTGGTCGGCGTCTCCGTACTTCTCCAGCCGGTCCTGCTTCGCGTAGCGAACCAAGAACTCCCGTACGAGCTGCTCCCCGCCGAACAAAAACTTCATGGCCGCGTTCATGTCGGGATTTTCGGCCGTGTCCATGGACGTCACCTGTCGTGTATCGTGTTCCACGACCCACACATTCTTCCCGTCCGCGTAGAAGTCGGGCTGCCCCTTGCCCGTGTAGTCCCACATCATCAGCCCAGGTTTTTTTAGTTTGAGTTGACCGCCGGTGACAATTTTCGAGCGGAAGGTCGCGTTCCAATAGGTTTGGGTGAACTCAGCCTGCATATCGGTTGTCGCGTCGTAGAAGGCCTGCACCATCACGAGAACCTCCGAGGCTTTGGGGCGATACACGGGCCTCATCGCCGGAGCTGGCGGAGGCGCCGATGCAGCCGGGGCCAGCATGGGCGCCCACGGACCCTTCGCGCCCACCATCGGCTGCCCCACCGAGTCGTAGAAGGCAAGGGGAATGCCCACGACCGACGCGTGCGCGGCATCTGCCGTGATTGCGGATCCGGTTTCGGATCCAGATCCGAACGCGGAAACGGACGAGAGAGAGAGAGAGAGGACGATGGCTACGAGTGGCTGCATATCGGACTCCGCAGTGTAGCGGGTACACCCCAGCGACGGGAGGCCGCCCTCGTTTATTCGCGGCTGCTCCCACGGAACCGGGCTACAGCGGGCGAGCGGCCGCAGCCTGGCGCCATGTGCGGCGGCCGCTCAAGCCGCCGACACCAGCACCTCTCGCGGCTTGGTGCCCCGCGAGGGCCCGATGACCCCCTCCTCTTCCATACGCTCCACGATCTTCGCCGCCCGATTGTAGCCGATCCCAAGCCGCCTCTGGATCATGCTTGTCGACACTTTTTGGGCCTCGGCCACGGCCTGCACCGCCTTGTCGTAGAAAGGGTCGACGGGGCGATCATCGTCGGATCCCGAGTTCTTGCCATCGTCCGTCGTTATCGAGAGATCGTACGCGGGCTTGGCCTGCGTGCGCGTATGTGCCACAACTTTTTCAATTTCGTTCTCTGACACAAAACAGCCGTGGATACGCCGCGGCTCTCGACCGCGATCCATATACAGCATGTCGCCCATCCCGAGCAGTTGCTTCGCACCTTTTTGGTCCAAGATCGTGCGGGAGTCGATATCGCTCGTGACTTGGAACGCGATCCGTGATGGAAAGTTGTTTTTGATCGTGCCGGTGATGACATCTACACTTGGTCGCTGCGTGGCCACAATGAGGTGGATACCCGCGGCCCGTGCCTTCGCAGCGACACGAGCGACATTGGCCTCCACCTCCTTGCTGGCGACCATCATCAAGTCCGCGAACTCGTCGATCACCACCACGATGAACGCAAGCTTCGTGGGCCGATCCGCCAGCTCTTGCCCGCCGGTCACCACGGTTTCGTTCCCCGAGGCATCGATCACCACCCCCGAGAGCTTGGTGCCGTCGCCCGAAGCTTCGCCATCCTTGGTCACCACGGCCATCTCCGCGGCATGAGCATCTTCGAGGGCCCGTTTCTCCGCATCCCACTCGGACTGGAGGCGGGGCAACTTGGCGTTGAACCCCGCGATATCCCGCACCTTCGCGTCACTGAGAAGGGCGTAGCGCCGCTCCATTTCGTTCACGGTCCATCGCAGGGCACAGTTCGCGCGCTCGGCGTCGGTGATGACCGGTAGGAGTAAATGGGGGATATCCGCGTACACGCCGAATTCGAGCATCTTCGGGTCGATCAGGATCAGTCGCACATCGTCTGGCGTGCAGGTGGAGAGAAGCGAGCAAATCATGGCGTTAACGCCCACCGACTTCCCCGATCCTGTAGCCCCGGCGACTAGCAAATGCGGAGCGCGGGAGAGGTCGAGCGACACGGGCTTTCCGGTAATGTCCTGACCCAAACACATATGCAGCCCCGCCGGCTTGGATCGAAGATCCTCCGCGACCAGGATTTCGTGGATCGGCACGGTCTCCCGCGACTTGTTGGGCACTTCAAAGCCAACCGTCGCTTTGCCGGGAATCGGAGCGAGAATACGAATGCGCAACGCTTCGAGCGCCATCGCCAGGTCGTTTTCCAGCGTCTCGATTTTGGATAGCTTCACCCCCGGCTCCGGCTTGAATTCGTAACGAGTGATCACCGGACCTGGGTGCACCTTGGTCACTTTTCCCTTGATTCGAAACTGCCCGAGCGTGTGCACGATGCACTCGGCCTGCGCAAATACGAAGTCCGTGTCGACTTGCGAGACCTGCCGCCGCGGGACCTCGAACAATTTCAGCGATGGCAGCTCATAGTGATCGACCAGGTACTGCACCTGATTCGGGCCACCGGGCGACGTCGCGGCCGCGGTCGCGGCCGCGAGCTTTCCCGCACGCCTCACTTCGGCTTGTTCCGGAGGCTGCAGCGGAGCCTTCTTCCGACCCGCAGCGACCGGGGGCACCTTCACTTCGTCCGCAGCGCCCTGCTCTTCCGTCACCACGATCTCGGGTCGCTCAGCGGGCCCGGACTTCCCACCTGACCCGGTTCGAGGTGACGATGCGTCCTCGTCGCCCGACCCGGTGCTCGACGCTCGTCGATGCGGGGCGTCCCCTTTTTTGCGTCCCTTGGCGCTCGCTTTGGTTCTCCCTGAGGCCTTCGCATTGGACCCTTCCACACCTTCCACACCTTCCCCTCGCTCGGCCGGCCCTTCCTCATCGGCTTCGCCTCCGTCTTCGTACTCCCACTCGCCATCCGACGCTTCGTCCTCTGCCCATTCATCCGCGACATCCGGGTCCTCTTCCCACTCTCCCGCCGCCCCGCGTCGCTCGGTTTCGGCTTCGGCTTCGGCTTCGGCTTCGGCTTCGGCCTCGGCCTGTTGCAGCGCCGCTTCGCGTTGGGCTCGCACGATGCCGGCCACACCGGATCCCAGGTACCGCGTCGCCCTTACGACACCGCGACCCACCGCCCGCCCGCCGTCGACGAGGTGTCGCGTCGACAGGGGCGTCGACGCGACCAAACCGAGGCACAAGCTGGTCGTCGCCAATAGATAGGTGCCGGCGCGATCGAATAGGCCGAGGCTCACCTCCCCCAAGAGCTCCCCCGTGAGCCCACCGGCCGTGTAGGCGTGCACACGATAGTTGGGAAAAACCACGTGAAGCAGCACGCACCCCGCGATCGTGGCCAAGGCGAATCCCACCCCCTCACCCAGTCGCAACTCCATCTGCTGACCGCACAGGCTCTTCAAACCCAGTCCGAAGATACCGAGCACGACGAGGTAGGCGGCCATCCCGAACCCTGCGTATAATGCGCCGGCGGTCATGCTGCCCACCGGACCCATCAGCGCACCGGATCCGAACTGGTGCGAGAGGAGCCCGCCCAAGATGAGCGCAGCGATGGCAAACAGCGCGACCCCGAGGAGTTCGGCCCATCCGCGCGGGATCCCGCTCGCTTCGGGTGAAGGGTGTTGCTTGGGCTTCTTCTTGGCCATGGGGATGAGCAGGGGCGGTATGAGCAGATTGTGTGCAACGCGCGCGCGAAATCCTGGGGCGCGCCGAGAGGGACCCACAATCCCGCAGGGATTCGCCGCGGACCGCGGCTCGGGTTAGGCTGTTCCCGACATGAGATCCGCCATTTTGCCCCTGGCTGTTTTCCTCCTACCCGTCTCGAGCTGCAAGAAAGACGAACTTCAGGCCGCTCTCGACGAGGCGAACAGCGCGCTCGAGCAGACGAGCGGCGAGCTCGACGCACAACAGCTCGCAAATGAGCAGCTCAGTTCACGCAACCAGAGCCTTGAGGCCCGGGTCGCGGAGCTCGAGTCGGAGATCGTCCAGCTCGAGTCGCAGATCGAGAACCTGGCCGAGAAAGCCGGCCTGACGGCAAAAGAGCTCGCCGAGCTGAGGCGCGAGAAAGCGAAGAGAGTCGCCGAGCTCCAAGTCTACAAAGACCTGATCGGTCGACTACGAAGCCTGATCGACGCCGGCACCATCAGCATCGAGTTTCGCAAGGGCCGAA
The DNA here is from genome assembly GCA_036479215.1 of Nannocystaceae bacterium. Taxonomy (GTDB): domain Bacteria; phylum Myxococcota_A; class Polyangia; order Nannocystales; family Nannocystaceae; genus FL481. Next base: position 4,847 of record JAZGFE010000025.1, read on the forward strand.
TGGTGGTCAAGTTGTCCGACAGCATCCTGTTCGACTCGGGTCGAACCAAGCTGAAAGCGAGCGGCCAAAGTGCGTTGGCTGAACTTGCGCGCGCGCTCAACACCGTGGGCGAGCGCGACTTTCTCATCGCGGGCCATACGGACAACATCCCGATCCGAAACGCTCGTTTCAAGAGCAACTGGGCGTTGAGCACCGCACGCGCGGTGGAGGTCGTCCACTACCTGGTGGACCAGGGCATGAACGCGGTACACCTCGGCGCGGCGGGCTTCGGCGAGTTCGATCCCGTGGGGGACAACAACGGGGACGACGGTCGATCCGAAAACAGACGCATCGAGATCATTCTCATGCCCCGCCTCGGCGATATTCCTGGCATGAAAGAGATGCTCACCGGCTCATCGCGCTAGGTCGCCCCGTGCCCCGCTCCACGGCCCCCTCGACACGACCCTCCGCAGGCTACGCACTCTCCGACCTGACCTACGCGGAAGTCGAGGCGATTTTGGCTTCCGACACCCGCCGTGTCGCCCTGCTGCCCGTGGGCAGCACCGAGGCGCACGGCCCCCACCTGCCGCTGGCCACCGACTCGATCATCGCGGAAGGCATGACCAACTCCGCCCTCGCCGTGCTCGCAGCACGCGGCTATACGGCGATCGCCTTCCCTGCCCTGCACTACGCCGTGACCGACTGGGCGGGCACGTTCGCCGGCTCGACCTCACTCCCAGCTGCCACCAGCACCGCCCTGATTCGAGACACCGCCATCTCTGCCAAGCGCATGGGATTCGACCGCGTCGTGCTGGTCAACGCACACCTCGAACCTGCGCACCTCACCACGCTTCGTGACGCCGCTCGAAGCTACGCAGATGCGATCGGCGAACCACTCCTGTTCCCCGACAAGACACGGCGCCGCGTAGCCGAGCAACTCACCGACGAGTTCAAGTCGGGGTCGTGCCACGCGGGGCAGTACGAGACGAGCATCGTGCTCGCGCTGCGTCCCGACCTTGTGAAAACCGAGATTGCAGCGAAGCTGCCCGATCACGTGGTCGCGCTACACGAGCACATCCAACGAGGCGCACAGAACTTCGAGGACTGTGGCCTGGACCAGGCCTACTGCGGCGCGCCCAGAAAAGCATCCGCGAAAGAAGGCCACGCCACCCTCGCTCTCCTCGCTCGAGTCATCGCCGACGCGGTGGACCAAAGCTTCGCTTAGACGTCACCCGTCCATCCGACTGTCCACGCCACTAGGGCGACGGCCAGTGGATTCCATGTTCGGTCACGACGCAGTGTACCGGCACATCTTGCACCGCAGTCGGGACGTCGTCCCCCGCTTCGAGCAGACACGCATGCAACACCAGGCCGGCGAACACCGTCACACCTCCCGCGAGGGGAGCGAGGGCGCGATCGTAGTAGCCACGCCCATAGCCGAGACGACGCCCCTCACGGTCGAAGGCCAGCCCAGGCACCAAGACCACATCGGCGCCCGACTCGGAAAGGCGCACACCCGGGACAGCGGGGGCAGGCTCGAGTAACCCGAAACTCGCAGGTACGAGCTGGTCGAGATCGGTGACTTCGGCGAACACGAGGTCACGTTTGGAGACCACTCGCGGCAAAATCAGGCGTTTGCCGCCCTCGAGCGCCCTGCAGAGCAGGGGCCGGGTGTCCGGCTCGGTGCCCACCCCCACAAAACCAGCCACAACCTGCGCACGCTGCCACCACTGGCTACGGAACACATGCGTCGCCATGTCCGTCGAGGCCAGGATCCTACCCTGCTCTCCCATCGCCAGCCGTCTCGACCGCGCCTCTTCCCGCGCCGCGGCTTTGCGGTGGCCCGTGCTCGGGACGTCTCCCACCGACGGCATTGTGCCACCTCGCGCAAGCCACCGCCTCCCTTGCGGGCCCATGGGCCCGCGTGATATCCATCTCCCGCTATCCAGGCGGGAGTAGCTCAGTTGGTAGAGTGTCAGCTTCCCAAGCTGAATGTCGCGGGTTCGAATCCCGTCTCCCGCTCCATGCAACGACGATCTCCGGTGTGGGTCGGGGGTCGGGGGTCGGGGGTCGTGTACCTGGCGCAGTGCATGACTCGGCGAAGTTCTACCACCTTGTTGAGCGCGAGAAAATCGTCCTTCCGAACCCCGCGCACCATCCCGAAGTGACAGACCATCTCATTTTCGATCACGCTATCCAAGGGACCGCAGTAGAAGTAGCCGGGGAGCACAAGCTGGCTCCGTCGCATCCGATCCCCGTCCGCGTTCGTTCCAGTGACCACCCCCTCCTCACGAACTTCTGGCTCCACGCCTAGCAGGTTTGAGCGAAGAGCTTTGGCTTGGGGATCTTCCCTTCGAGCTTCAGCGGATACTCGTCGTCACCTCGCGCCCCTTCAACCAGTTCATCGACCCTCTTCACCTGAAGTTCAGGTCCAACGATTGCTCGACCGCGGAGAATATCTCCCTGCCGCCGTTCATTCGATGACTCTGTAGCGTACATCGACGGATCAACCTCAATACGCGTACTCGTCCAGGATGTCGTCGGAGAGCTCCTGCCGCGCCTCCTCGAAGTCGGCCGTCCCCGCAACAATCGCCTCAACGGCCCCACGGGTAGCAGCCATCTCAGTTGCCGCACGCGCCATAGTATCCAACGCATACGAATCTCCCCTCCGTTGCGAGATCACGAAGCGTGTGGATCTCACGGTAGCGACCTCGTCCACTGACCCTGCAACCAAGAGTTCAAGGACATCGCGCAATTGATCGTCAGTCGCCTCCTCGATCAACGCCCGGCACAGGCCGCGGAGGGGTTCCGGCGCGAACGACTGAGACAGCCCAGTGCCTGAAACATCGGTGCCTTGAACAACCACCTCAAACGCCCCACGTGGCTGGTAGTGGGGGCCTTCAAGTGCCGGGGCTTCGGGGCCCATAGCAGTGTCGGTGACCTCGTAGCTCCACGCACCTAGCGCGCTCTCGGTGGACACCCGCAGGAGAATGTCCGCGCGCCCGGACCATCGCCCAGTACGCAGCGTTGCTTGCGCGATCACATCGGGGCCCGCGCGCATCGCCTCGATCGTAGCGTCGGCCCCGGACTGGTTCGCCTCCGCTTTCACCTCCACGACCGACATGCCCGGCGCACGCAGATGATCGAGGCAGGCGAGCTCGCGCTCGAAGCCACGCTGCTGGAGGACCTCGAGGGCCGGGCCCCTCCACATCGGCGGACTGAGGCAACCGGATCCCGCTGAGGTTCGACGTTCGTGACCGGTTTGGTTGCGTACCCAGCGCGAAAACGCCCGGTCGGCCCCTTGGCCGACCTAAACCGACTCTCGTACTGATTGATCGGGTTAGAGCCGTCTTGTTACCCTCGCTCTCCAATCGAGCCCAACAATCGTGCTGGGCCCGACATCGACCGGAGACGTTCATGACGAGCACCGAACCCTGGGTTTCCGTTGACGACATAGCGAGCCATCTCGGCATCGCAAAGGACACCGTCTACCGGTGGATCGACGACAAGGACATGCCGGCCCATCGGGTCGGAAGGCACTGGAAATTCAAGGTGGCGGAGGTCGATAGCTGGGTCCGCAAAGGCGGGGCCGGACGAGCGCCATCCTCGGAGGGTGATGACTAGCGCAGTCCAGACCCACGAAGGCGACCGCTACCGTTGCGGGTCCCG
>JAZGFE010000026.1:0-32462 GCA_036479215.1 Nannocystaceae bacterium
CCGCTGCCCGAGCCACCACGGTCACGGCCAATCCAGCCGGCCAGTAGATCGAAGGCGAGGGACATCGCCCCGAGTGTGCATCAGCTACTCCGCGTCCGGGTGGGGGGGGTCGCTAAGGGGTTTACTCCTGCATGTCACGCGGCTTCTGCCCGTCCTGCATGGGCCGCAGAATGTGTGAGACCTCGCTGCGACTCCTCCCCATCACGCCCTACCGCCACATCACCTTCACATTCGCAGGACATCTCGCGGCACGACTCGGCTACGACAAGGTGGTCCACCGCGCCGTCGCCCACCAACTTCTGCACAGCCCGAGCGACATCTTCGGGATCCACTTCATACAACTGACAGGAAGTCCGGCGGCTAGCGCTTGAATCGATCGCCTGAACCGACCCGCGAGCCAGGGGACCGGCCGCCCCTTCAGATCGTCGCTCGCCCCGTGTCGGCGGCGCGCCGCTCTTAGACGCGAGCCCGAGTCTCGGGGGACAAGCGGGCCCAGATCTGTTGTTTCTCTGCAGATCGCGGTTCGTACGCGCCCACGTCAAGAAGAATGCATAGTTTCGACGTTTTGTCGATCCCCCCGTGACGAATTTCACATACTTTATTCTCCCATACGGATCCATCCAAATGACCGATTCGTCGTCGCGGCGCGCCGCTACCGGCCTACGACCGGCAAATCGACCACATACAGCCATCACCCGGCGAATGCGCATCATGTACCGCCGGACTCCCTGTCATAGCGGGGTTTCGGATACCGAGACTCCGAACGCTTGGGACGGACTTCGCCGGCACCGTCGAAACCGTTGGCAAGGATGTGACCGGGTTCCAGTCGGGCGACAATGTGTGGGGATTCAACGACATGGGGCTCCGGTCTCAGGCCGAGTATCTCGTCGTTTCAACCCACCGCGCAGTCGCCCCCATGCCCAAGGGATTGAACTTCGGAGAAGCTGTGGCCTGCATCGAGGGCGCGTTTTATGCCGAGAACATCGTCAACAAGGTGACCGTGGGCCCCGGTAGCGCCGTGCTGGTGAATGGGGCCACCGGAGCGATCGGGTCCGCGGTGCTCCAGTTGTCAAGAAATCGAGGAGCCATCGTGACCGCAGTCGGCAACACCCCGAACCTGGAGCTACTGAGATCCCTCGGGGCGAGCAAGGTTGTCGACTACCTGCATGAGGACTTCACACAAGACACCGCCACCTACGACTACGTGTTCGACGCGGTAGGCAAGAGTACGTTCGGCCAGTGTCGACGTCTGCTCAACCCAAAGGGCGTCTACATTTCTTCCGAACTTGGGCCGGGTTGCCACAATCTCGCGTTAGCCCTCGTCACCCCCGCTTTCGGAGGACGCACGGTGATCTTCCCGTTCCCCAGCAATATCAAGGGCTTCCTTGCTTCGATGACCGTGCTCGTGGAGGCAGGGAATTTTCGACCGGTGGTCGATCGAACCTATTCTTTGAACGCGGTCGTCGAAGCGTACGAGTACGTCGCGTCGGGGCGAAAAACCGGCAACGTGCTGTTGAGCCTGTAGCAAGCATTGCCAGTTCCCGCTCGCATCGCGTTTCTCTAGCGACCGCTCGCTCGATAGTCTTTTCGTGGGGCGTGCCCTCCGACTCCCCCTCCGACTCCGCCTCCGTGGATCCACACGGGTCCATGCTAGCCGATGGTGCCGAGCCCAAACGGTCGGCGCCACATGAACCCAGACCGGCAAATTTGTCATCGAACCTCGACCGCGAACGATGCCCAGCCCACGCCCGCGCGGCTGTCCCGGACGACCACGTGCAAGTGTACAAGCCCGCTCGCCATCCCCTCCGCGCGCGCCTCCGACAATCGGGCTCCCGAGGACCACGTGAAGTCGAGTTTCCAGCGACCCACCTCAAAATCGGACCAGACGGCCCGGTTCCCGCTCCCACTCGTGTAGTACCACCACGCTTCACGGGTCTCCTTATCCGACTCATCAGCGGCGAGTGGTTGAATATCGCGCGCATCGATGACCGGATGCAGCACATAAAGCTCGTCCGCCGTGGCATGGAATCTACCGTCAGGGGCAACCTCCACCAAGTCGGGACCTTTAAGCACCTCGTCCACCGGATCTCCCACGTTCGCGATACGCCCGATTTGGAACCCAGCGATTCGCAGGTTTCGATCGGGTGGCCCCGGCTCGTCGGTTCCTTGTGGCTCGAGCTTCAGACCCGCGAGGCCCTGCGCATCAAGAACGTCACGCAATCGATTTGCCGGTCCCAAGTGCAGCTTGTGGTGCGCCACAAGACACGTTCGTGAAAATTCACGCCTTCCCAGAAAACGATCCGCACACCCTTTCGAGCTCGCCCCCGGGCGACTCCCGATCATCGCTACGAGCAACGAGCCGTCCTCGATAAACTCCCTCGCTATCGGTACCGTGTGACGTACCTCCGCCGTACCCTCTAGCCTACATATGCCGCGCAGGCTTGGGGGCACCCCGCTCTTGGCGACAGCCGCCACGCTCGGTGTACGACACGCCGAAATGTGATCTAGATCCGTCGGCATGTTCCGCATAAAACACTCTGTTGGATCCTGTGGCAAGAGCTCGGTGGAAGGGGTCTGCCCCAAACACGCCAGCCACACGGGACGGATCTTGGTGGCGATATCGACGTTCGACATCGGGCCGGAAGCGTCGACGATGGAGACATCGAGGGCGACCTCCTCCAAGGGCAGCGCGGTGGCACGTGGCGCGAGATCGCTGGGAGACGGCGGGTCGTCATGAATCAATGAATTCACGACGGAGAACCGTAGTGCGGTCACACGAGGCTCGTGGATCAGCGAGTCATCAACGTACGTGTAGTCCTCGTCCAGGCAGCTGACTTGCGCGACCAACAGCAGGCTCAACGCAAGGCACCGCCGTGCAGATTTTCGATGTACCATCAGAAATTCACCCTAAAACCGAGCGTCGGAAAAATTGAGAAGCCCAGTCGTGCAGGCTCTGCGGTCCCGCCGAACGCTGGCATGAGTTCCGTGTTTGTGCGGTTGTACACGTTGGTGACGTCGAGATAGAGCGATTTTGTCGTCCTGCGGCTTATCCATGTCTTGTCTGCCCGGATATCCAGCTGGTGATAGGGTGCCAGCCGGGCGCTGTTTGCGACGCCTGGCATACAGTCCCGCCGCCCGGTCTCCGAGTTGAACACGTGTCCCACACACGGAGTATACGGGTGTCCACTCATGAAACGAAATCGCGTGGTGATGCGATACCGGCGAGGTAGTTTGACACCGCCGACGACGGAAAGCGTATGGGTTTGGTCAAATGGGTGCAGCTCCCATGGCCTCGCCGCATGCTGACGGCGCTCACTACGACTCCAACCGTACGAAATCCACCCGAAAAGACGGCGGGTCAGCATCTTGCGGACCATCCACTCCACGCCGACCATCCTCCCAAACGAGTGACTCTTGGGAATCTGCCCGCTCAAGTCCGTTTCGGGGGCGAGCAGGACGTCTCGCGGCATCCACAGCACGTCCCAACTGTGTTTGTAGTACGCGGAGATCCCCACATTGATGCCTGGATCGAGGTCTTGTGAGATGCCGAGGCTAAAATGCGACGCTCGCTCGGGCGCGAATGTTGAACGCGTGAAACCTCCAGTGACCGCCGAGAGAGGCGGCGACTGGCTAAACAATCCAGCCCCAGCGACAAGGCGCGTGGTCTCGGTCAATTGCCAGTTCGCCCGCAGCCTCGGATCCAGCGCACCGGGCTGCACGGCGCCGCCGAACTGTGTGTAGCGTATTTGCGGAACGACGCCCATGACGCCCACGCGAACTCGCAAACTCGCGTATACAGCCGGCGTTGCGATCGTGCCTTTTTGATCGTAAGTATCGGGAGTCGCGCTCGCTGCAAACGCACGATTCCACCATTTGAAGGTCGTATCGCTGCCCACCGTCGCGGTTCCCCAGCTGCCCAGTGTTCGCTGCATCTCCGATCGCATGCTGATGCTGTCGGAGATAAGGTGCTCGCGGCGTTCGAAGTCCGAGTGCACCATTTCGATCCGGTGGATGTCCCGCAGGTACGAAGGTGTTAGAAGAAACTTCCAGTCGCCGAGCCGGGCGCGGTGTACGAGGTCCACTCGGTGAAACGCGTAGTTATCCTGCAACACCATCGCCCCGGCTCGTCTCGGGACAAAACGTATTCGGTCGTCGGATCCGAATACCCGCACCGACAATGCGCCGTTCGCCGTCGGATAGTCGAAGAGGCCCTGATAGTCCCAGTAGCGCGGCATGGGCATCCCCGATCCACCGGTCAGACGTACGATCAGTCCGAAAATGCTATCGACAATGCTTCGTCGACCTGCGAGCGCGAAAGAGCCTTTTCCAATAGGTGCCTCGATCCTGGCGTTGAGGTCCATCCCACTGAAGTCGCCATGGCCATGCACCCCCGAGTCGGTGGTTCCCGCGCGTGGCTTCGCCGACACAATGCCCCCGATCGCGTTTCCGTAGCGCGAAGAAAAATTGCTAGGGGTAAACGCAATACTTTCGAGCAAGTTCGACTGAAACACGGAGCTGTACCCACCCAGGTGATAGAGCCGCGGCAATCTGTGCTCACCGAGGAACACCCCCGAGTCCCTTGGCGAAGATCCGCGTACGATCAGCAGACCGAGCCCGAGGGGGCCACGGGCCATTCCTGGCAGGTTTTGAACGGCGCGCAACGGATCGCCGCGAGCTCCGGGGAGCGTCTCGAACTCCCCACGCTCCAGGCGATGCTCATGGAGCGACCGATCCGCTCTCCGGGTCTTCACGAGGGTCGAATAGGGATTGAATGCGGCCTGCTTCAAGTAGTATTCGGTGCGCCGTGAGCCGTCCCGGTCGATGGTGATCTCGCCGTCGTAGCGCTCGTATCCCGGCGCCGTGATCACCACACGGGCCGCACCGACTGGGACATCCTCGAACTCAAATCTGCCATCTTCGTCGGTTTCGGTGGCGATCGGCACGCCATCTCCGGTGGGCGAGAGTGCGAGCACAGTGACCCGTGCACCGACGACCGGCGTACGACGGCCAGCTCGCTTCACCGTGCCAGTCAGGCGGAGGACTCTCGCCAGTTGTGCACCTTGGCTGGGATCGGTGGTTCCGGGTGACGCACTCGAACGTGGCGCGAGCACAGCAGCGTGGGCTCGTGGATGCGCCAGCATCACTAGGCAACACACTCCGACAAGGGTCCAGCAGCGAGAGAACGCGCGAGAGGGGGCGCGGAGAACATACCGCGAAAGGGAAATCTCCGGGCGAAGCACTAAGTCGCCTTTGTCAGCGTTCGCCCTCCCATCCGGTGGCCCCGAATCGCTAACACTGAGGAGGCTTGGACGCGCCGCCTTCATACATACTGGATTGTTCACACCCGCAGTATGGGGAGGTCTGCTATCGGTGGACGGGGAGCGGTCACTGCGATCAGCATGGGGCAACAGTCCCATGCGCGCCTCGGTCCTGACCATGCTATGGGTTTCGATATGCACGGTGGACGCGTGAACCGTGGAGCGGGAGCATGCTTGGCATGGTGCGGGTCTGCTGTCTTCCATGGAGTGTTGGTATGGGGAGTCTGCGGATCGCCAGCGGAGCCTCGCGCGCTCCCGAACCGGAAACCGATTTGGTTGGACGACGAGCCGGCAACACAAGGTTGGATCGTCACGCCTATCGGTGTGGTTCGTGGAGCACCGCCCGCACCCCACGGGAAAGCAGCGACTGCCGCTCCATTCGCCAAGACGCCACCGTCGCCGCGAAACGACGCCATGGATACGGTAGCTACGCCCGCGAGTGCCCCGACGGAGACCCCGGCGAAGCGAAACGTGGGCTCGATACGACCTGGCATCCTCGCCGTCCCTCTCACCGAGGCAGAAACGGAGGCGGGATCGGATGGACACCATCAGGCAACGCGACCCGGGGCGCGCGTGAACCCGGCACGCACGGGGGGGATGGCGATTTTCGGACTGCGTCGCCGTCACACCCAGACGCCGCTGGGGCTCCCCCGTTTGGGTCGAATGGGCACGCTCCTGCCGCCACCGAGCGGTACGACCCCCGCACCCGTGGACACCGCCATGGAAACGTTGAGCCCACGATCCGACGGCGGCTACGATTTTCAAGATCCCCATGGTCGCTTTTCGGCCCGCATCGAGCCAGATGGGAGCGTTCGCTTTGATGTGGACAACGCCATCATCCGGCTGTGTGCGCTCACCGGATGCATTGATGCAAAGGGCGGCACTTCCGCTCGCAGGTGGACGCCCAACAGCGCCGAAATCATCACGACACCGGAAGCCCTCACCGCACAGGCCGTCGCTGGCCTGCAATTCATGGCCCCTGAGGTGGCTTCGCCACGCATCACAGCCGAATTCTTGCGCCGGACATTCACCCTGCGCCTGAAGATGGCGCACAAGTGGCAACGTACACAGATTTCTCGTGCACTGGGCCAACTGAGCGGCCAGTTGGCCAAGATCTGGGAAGATCCAACGATGAGTAAACAGGAGAAACAGCGACTCATCTTTGAACTCTGGCTCGAGTGCGCCGTCGCCCCGGCGCCGCCTAGGGATGTGCGACTTGGTACAGTGGACACAACGCGTCGGAAGGCCGCGATCATCGCCAGAACGAAAATCGAAGCCTCTGTCCGCAAATACGCTCCCCCGCAATCTCCGCTAGCATACAGCGTGCGGGAACTCGAGAACCTGGATGACCAGACGCGGCCCGGCGAACACTTCCGCCCGTATCGAACGGCACGGTAAGCGCGCACGGGTCGGGAGCGGCCGTTGCAGGGCGAAGCGTATAACTCGACCATAGGCGCCGTACATAAATCACGCGGCTCCTCATGGTCGAGTTCGTAGGTGGTGGGCCGTCGAGCAACCACGCTGAGTCAAGCCGAGATCGCCACCTCGTCTGGTCGGGACGGGAATACCGTCCCGAGCGTCGAAGAGCCAGAGATCATCGATTCGCAGTGCGCCCTACGCTCCGTAGTGCGAATCTGTTCGATCGTCAAAACCGATGTTGGCAAGGTCGAACTTGAACAGGATGCCCACCAATACTTTTTTGGAGCCCCTCCACCATTTTTTGTCACAGAGCACCCGAACGGACGGCCCCATCGACACACAGCTCGCCCTGTTTCGCTTGCTTAAAGGCAAGTTCGCGGGAATGGTCATGGAAGCCATCGAGGAATCGCAGTTGTTGTCCGAATAGAGCACCCCCAGGAGACGAGTCGATGCCTGCTCTCTGGCAAGGTACGCCACGACGTCCGGATGGTCATCAGGCAAGTCGACCAAACCCATGCTCGTTGCTTGTTGGCGCTGATCCACCATCCCGTACCATGTCTCAAGCTCGAGATCGTCACCGTGTTCGAAGAGCCAGTCCTCGAAAGAACTCTCATTCTCGAACTCGATCACCTGATTTTCGCTATCTACGTACGTTACCGGCCCATCTGCGTCGCTCACATCATCCGATGCATGCGTTGCATCCAGCGAGTCTGCATCGTCGGTGCGCGTATCACAGGCAGCTGCAGAAGCCGCCAAGATACAACCGACTACTAGAGTGAGTGAGTGAGTGAGTGAGTGAGTGAGTGAGTGAGTGAGTTCATACTGTTTTTCCTTGTGCTTGGTGTTTTCGTGCCGCTCGCCGTGAGCCACAGGGGCGTACCACTTCTCGCCGCGGCCGTCATGCTGCACGTGCGCGTCCTTCACGCCAAGCGCTGGCGAAGGGTCCGATGCATGGAAATTGTATCTAGTTGAACATGCCCGCGTTGTCGCTTCGCAGGGTTCGACTTCCACCATCGAGGCCGCTGCCAGAAGCAGCCACGCCGGTATGCCCGCGGTCGATGCTTCTCGGCTAGAGATGCATCAACTTCCGCTGCCGGACACCACTGGCCCGGCGCCGACCAGCGCGAACCCGAGGGCAGCGAGCTGATCGAGCCCCTCGGGCGGAGGGTCGCTGCGCGGAACCACGAGCACGGGGATATGCGGATGCGCCCCACGGATACGCGCCCGCGCCGACGCGGCCAACCGTCCCGCTTCGTGGGCCTGCGCGTAGACCATCTTGACCGCGTCGACTTGCGCCCCATCATGCTCCACGCCTCGCCGCGACATGGCGCGCGCCAACACTTCCGTCCCGGGAGGATCGGCTAAGGGAGGGTCGACACGGTTGAGCACCACAGCGTCGGTCTGAAGTCGGCGATCGAGCAGCACCTGAAGGAACGTGAGCGCTTCACGCTGAGCAAACGCGGAGGCGGAGCTGACGAGCACGACGCCGGTCTTGCTGGATGTCAGCAACGCCTCGAACTCTCCGCCCCGGCGCTGGAACTCGAGCAGGACGCCGGCAAAGTCGCGCAGAAACGTGCCAAGCTCGGCCAAGAACTCGCCGCCCGTGATGGACTTCAGCGTACGCAGCACCATGCCAGCGCCGAGACCCAACAGTCGCTGCCCCACGGAAGAGCCACCCGAGCCGCCCGAGCCGCCCGAGCCGCCCGAGCCGCCCGCAATCAGTCGCGCCGCCGGATTGTCGATCAAGCCGCGCAAACGAGCGGGAGCGTCGAGCAGATACAGTGCGTTGGCCGTGGGCGGTGTATCCAACACCACCAAGTCGTATCGGGGGTCGTTGTGGAGCATCTGCAGTTGCGCCATTGCCGCATACTCAAACGCCCCCCCCAGGCGTTCGCGCGCGGCCCTGTAGAATGGATTTCGCATGGTCTTCGCCGCGGCGTCGGGGCTGGGCGCACAACGTCGTACGAGCTCGTCGAAGACGCTGGCGCTGTCGAGCAACAAGGTATCGAGCCTCGCGTCTCCGTGCTCGACACGGGTGATCTGACCGACACGCGCCTCCGCTCCCCCTTTGAGCCCCAACGCCTGTCCCAGCCGTCGCGAGGGATCTACGGTGACCACGATCACACGACGCCCGGCGTGGGCCGCTGCCAAGGCGATCGCGGCCGCACAGGTGGTCTTGCCCACGCCCCCAGGCCCCGCGCAAAGCAAGACGTCTCGGTCGTCGAAGTGGAGCTGATCCGACTTGGACGCTGCGCTATCCATGACCTACCCTCCCACCATGCGCAGTCGTGAATTCGTGGTCCGCGTCGGCGAACGCGAGCATCGCGTCGCCATCGAAATCGATGGCGAGGCCGGGCGCGAGGACATCGTCGTCGATGGGCGTACGCACCAGGTCACCCGACTCCCCGGATCGTGCGCGTACGTGGTGCGGTCCGAAGCCATGGCCCACCAGGTCCGCCTCAGCTTCGATCGGGAGCCCCATCCCACCGAGGTCTGGCTCCGCAGCACCACCACCACCACGGCCGTGGAGGTGCAAACAGCTGCCGAGGCGGCTCTCGCGAAAAACGTGGACGAAAAGGGCACCATCGACGGTGCCGTGACGGCCCCCATGCCTGGCCGGGTCCTCAAGGTTCACGTCGCCTCCGGGGACATGGTGACGCGAGGGCAAGCGTTGCTCATCGTCGAGGCCATGAAAATGGAAAATGAAATCACAGCTCCGCTCGCCGGGAGGGTCACGCAACTGGAGATCGCTCCGGGCGATGCGATCGACGCGGGGCAGATGTTGGCGCGGGTCGTTGGACATGAAGACTAGATAAAGACCAGGTGGAGACCAGGTGGAGACCAGATAGAGATGGGAGCGCAACTTCGGCGGGTTTCAGAACTCGCGGGTCCGCGAGAGCAGCCCCGTAAGGTCGTCGGCGGTGGAGAACCCCCCGGCGTGCCAGGGCACCAGCAGCCGGGGGATCGCGTGACAGGCCATCGCCGCGGGACTGGCCAACCATCGCTGTAGTTCTTGCTGCTGCCGATCGGCTCGCTGGGCGACGGTCGCTACCGCATCCACAGCGCTGGTGTGCACGGCATCGGACAGCCTGGCCGGAGTGACGTTCGCCAGGTCGGGCAACGCTTCGGGTATGTGGAGCATACCGTTGACCACCAGCGCACCAACCGCCACCCCCACCTCATCTCGCAGGCTCTGCGCGAGTGCACCCATCTCCGTCAGGGGCCACAGCTCCGGCAGACCCACGAGCACCGACACGACCTTGCTGCCGTCGCGCAAGCTGCGGTCCACCGCAGCGGCTTCCTTCTTGAGCGGTCCGTTCGGCACCGTGTCGTACACAGCCTTGGCGACACCGAGATTGAAGCGCAGATGCCCCGACGCCGCACCGTCGAACACAACGGAGTCGAAGGCATGCCCGCGCACGGCTTCGTGCCACGCCTTGCCGAGCACCGCGAAATCATCGAGGCCCGGGATCGCGCGGATCAAGTTGCGGACGACCGTGTTGTCCAGCACCAGATTGGACAAGCGCCGGCTGTGGGTCATCAGCGCGCCAAACTCTCGCACGCACCGGCGCGGCTCGAGACGCTGGATCCACAACCGCTCGCTGACTTGCCGCGGCGAGTCGGCCAACGTGTCGCCGCCCAGCAACCAGGCGAGACGATCATCGTGCCCCGTGGTGGCAACGAGCACCCGGCGGCCACACCGGGCGAGGGCCAGGCCCAACAAGGCGGCCACAGTGGTGCGCCCCACTCCGCCTTTCCCACTGACGACCAGGAGCTGCCTGCGAGCAAGCTGCTCCAAAACTTCAGCGGTAGAATCGCTAGGGGTGGACCTCACGCCGCGGCGAAGCCTGGCATACCTGAGCGAGACCTGCCAGACTGGCGCGGCAACCGTCGGGCGCACGTTCGCCGCGGCCCCAATCTGGTCGCCCCGCACATAGCGCGGGCTCGGCCGCGATGCCCGCCCCACCTTGCCAGACCCCAATGAGCGAGAGGCACCACAACCACGTGGCCGTCGAGATCAAAAGTTCCGAGCAGATCAAAAAAATGCGTGCGACGTGCAAACTCGCCGCCCAACTCCTGGACTACCTCGAGCCCCACGTGAAACCGGGTGTCACGACACTGGACCTCGACCGTATCGCGCATGAATACACCCTCGATCACGGCGCCATCCCTGCTCCGTTGAACTACAAGGGCTTCCCCAAGTCCATCTGTACTTCGATCAACGAGGTCGTATGCCACGGCATCCCCTCGGAGAGGGTGCTCGTCGAAGGCGATATCATCAATGTCGACGTCACGACGATCCTCGACGGCTTCCATGGTGACACATCGGAGATGTATTGCGTGGGAGAGATCAGCGACGAGGCCCGCAAGCTGATCTCCGTCACGCACGAGAGCTTGTGGCGCGGCATCATGGAGGTCGCACCACAAAAGCGAATCGGCGACATCGGGGCCACAATCTACGAGCACGCCCACAAGCGTCACCACTATGGCGTCGTAGAGGCTTTCTGCGGGCACGGGATCGGACGCGAATTCCACATGACGCCACAAGTCCCGCACGTGGGTCGACGGGGCACCGGGCTGCGGTTGCGTCCGGGCATGACGTTCACCATCGAGCCGATGATCAACATGGGCACGCCGCACTGCGACATCTTGAGCGATGGTTGGACGGCCGTCACCCGCGACCATGGCCTCTCGGCACAAGCCGAACACACCATATTGGTGACGAAGAGCGGCTACGAGGTGCTCACGCAGCGTCCGAATATGCCAACGCTCGAGAGCCTTGATCTCAACCTAACCTAATGCTCGCGCCCGAGCCGAGTCCACGCGTCCACCAAGCTCCTCGCGGCGCGATCCACATCTGCCTCCGTGGTCATGCGACCCAGGCTGAGACGTACCGCGCCGCGGCTTGTGGCCATGGGCACGCCCATGGCCGTCAATACGCCGGGTTGCTCGGCCCCGTGGGCATGACACGCGGACCCGGTGGAAGCCGCGACCGCGCGAGCGCCGGCCAGCACAGCGGCACCCGCACACCCCGGGAACGCGCAGTACAGCGTGTTCGGCAGCGCGAGTTCCGGGCGCTCGACGTCCGGCTCAACCCGCCACATCCCCTCGATACGCCCACGTAACGCCTGCCACAGACGCTCCCGTAGGGTCCGTTGACGGGCCCCCTCGTCCAGAAGATCACGGGCTGCCAATACGGCCGCGGCACCCAGACCAACCACCAGCGGCACCGCTTCCGTGCCGGGACGCACGCCATTTTGCTGCCCGCCGCCGTACAGAAGAGGTGTGAGCTTGGTTCCGCGCCGCACGTAGAGCGCCCCAACCCCCTTCGGCGCGCAGAACTTATGGCCAGCGATGGTGAGCAAGTCCACGTCGAGGCGCGACACGTCCACATCCAGTTTGCCCACCGCTTGTGCCGCGTCGGTGTGGACTACGACCCGATGATTCATCGCGCGTGCCATACCCGCCAGCTCGGCCACCGGCTGCACAACGCCCGTCTCGTTGTGTGCCAGCATCACACTGAGGAGGTGAATTGGTGCCGCGAGATCGCGCTTTGCAACCTCCAGGTCCACGCGTCCCTCACGGTCCACCGGCAACCGACGGCAACGGTGGCCCCGCCTCGTCAACACCTGTGCAGGGCTTTCGACCGCCGGGTGCTCGATGGTACTCACCGCAAAATGTAGACCCCCATGGCGAGCCAGCGAGCCAAAAAGAGCAAGGTTGTTCGATTCGGTCCCACCACTGGTAAACAGAACCTCATCGGGCTTCGCCCCAATCAACGCCGCGACTTGTTCCTGGGCCATCATCACGGCTCGTGCCGCGGCCAGTCCGGGTGCATGCGCGCTCGATGCGTTTCCGAAATGACCCGTGAGCCAGGGCCGCATCGCCTCGAACACTTCCTCGTGTACGGCCGTGGTGGCGTTATGGTCCAGGTAAATGCCTGTCTGCGCGCTATACTGCTCTTGGGCACCGGACATGCACCGAGAGTACCAAATGCTCCGGCGAACACCGTCATGGACGATCGCCCTGACATTGTGCGCATATGTCGGTTGCGGACGCGAGCCTGCACCGCCACCGGCACCAGCCCCCGCCTGTGAGGCCCTGCTGGCCGCGGCGGAGCGAGCTGCCGCATGCGACTTGGGGCTCGGTGAGCTGGCGCGAAATTTGGGAGCGGACCAACTCGATGAGCGGGTGTGCCAAGAGACCGCGCGGCAGCTCCTGAGCCAAGACGCGCCGCGCGCACGCGTGTCGGGCACGCATCGTCCGGCCGTCGTCGCTCCGCGTCTCGATCCGGTGCAGCTGGCCGCACTTCGCGAGCTGCCGCTGCCCGGCCACCTCAGCCTCCGTCCGGACCTTCCTGCGGTGCCCGGCCTCCCCGCCACTTCGGCAAAACTCGGCAGCCGTGCCATGGCCCAATCCGGCGCAACACTGCAGGCCCACGCCCACGCCGGTCGCCACATCTTGAGTATCGACTACGCTGGCACGCGCCAGACGTACTGTGTGCGCCTCGCGGAATGCCAGGAACTCGCGCTCACGCTACACGGAGCGTCGCTTGCTCCGCATCCCCACGTCGACCCAGGAGATTGCTCGACCCCGAACGTCCCCGCCCGACCCGCGGCTGCGGCTGCCACAGCCAGCCTGACCAGGCGATAGCTCGAATCGGTCCAGAGCAGAAGGCCAAAGCAGAAGCGAACCCGGGAACCCACTCGGCGCCCCCCGGCGACCTCTACTCCTCCTCTGCCTCGTCCTCGTCGGACTGCGTACCGCCAAACAATGGGCCATCTTCATCGAGCTGAAAGTTCCAAAGAATCCGCTGCCAGTCGCTCATGATGCCACTGACATCCGTACCGTAGGGGTAGTCAATGCTCGCTATGAACACCACGTCGTCCACTGGGAACATGAAACGCAGTGTCTCCTGTTCCGGGTACCGATCGTCTTCCCCGAAGGTGTGCAACTTGGCTTCGATACCGCGCCGGTGCTCCTTCGTGAGATAATCTTCGTGGTACGCGATTTCCGCCACTGTGATGCCCGCCCGTTCGTATTCGTCCCGCATCGTTTCCACGGCACGCTCGTTGATCGCACGAGCCTTGTCGGCGACGTAGATCGTCATCACGCGGTCGCCGTCAAACCCGCTGCCGTCCAGATCGTCGTCGTCGCTCCCGCCCGGCGCCGCACCCTGGCATTGGATCACGGGGATCCAGTTCTTTTCCGGGCCGTCGGGACCGTGCGCAGCTTCACCACAATCTCGGTAAACATAGAGAACATCGGGCGTTTCGAAGCTGACGGCGAGTTCGGCAATATGCACCCGCGCGCCAGCCCGCTCGCCGGAGCTCGGGCTCTCGATCCAGGCCGCTCGCGCGGACTGCTTGCGACCTTTCCTGGCGCCGGAGCCCGCGCAAGCCGCCAACGCAACACTGGCGCCGAGAATCGTAAGAAGCGAGAGATGAGAGAGCTTGAGCATGTGGGGACTCCG
This sequence comes from Nannocystaceae bacterium, assembly GCA_036479215.1. Classification (GTDB taxonomy): domain Bacteria; phylum Myxococcota_A; class Polyangia; order Nannocystales; family Nannocystaceae; genus FL481. The sequence continues at coordinate 14,212 of JAZGFE010000026.1, forward strand.
CGGGACTGCGCCGCTTCGGGCCAGGTTACCAAAACCAGGTCACCACGAGGAAGATCTGGCACCACTGTTGCTTTACGTATTTCGCGCAGTGTATTCGATGCAATCTAGCCAACCTCACCCGGACCCCAGACAGGACCACCGCTCCGGCGATACCTACACCAAGGCCACGAACCGCGGGTCTACGCGGACCGTGAGCCCCGAGCCTCGCGTAGCAACCGCGCCGCTGCGTATCGCATATGGCGCCCGCGATCTCCCCGATTGGCAACTCTTCGCTCGAATCGTCGACTTTCTGCTCCGTGCGCGGGGCACCGATGAAGTCATTCACCGGGCAGCCGCGTCCATCGGCTTGCTACCCCAGGTCGCGTGGACGGACCTCGACGGCGGTCCGGCCGGACATCCAAACACGCTGAGTTTGTTTCTTGGCGAGCTGCCAGACACCGCCAGCGCGCCATCTGTACCGCGCTGGCTGGAAGTCCGACTTGTCGACTCCCCGCCCCAGGCGGCATCCGCACTGGTGTCCGCGATTCTCGGACTCGTCGAACAAGTCCTGGTGCGAGAACAAGACGCCGAGCACCTCGCCGGAGCCGCCTACACCGATCCACTGACACGACTGTGGAACCGCCGCGGGTTCGAACCGCTGATGCGCCAAGCGCTGACCCGCCGGCAACGCAACGGCGAGCGCCTTGCGTTACTCGTTTGCGATATCGACCGCTTCAAAACGATCAACGACACCTACGGTCACGCTGCCGGGGACCGAGCGCTGCGATGTGTCGCGGACGTAATCCGCTCTGTCGTGCGCCCTTGCGACGTCGCGGTACGACTCGGCGGCGACGAACTGGCGGTGTTGCTCAGCGGGAGCACGGCCCAAGGCGCGCAGCAGGTCGCCAAACGGTTGGCAGTCGCGCTCGAGGACGCCAATCCCCTGGCGACACGCCCTCTAACGTTGAGCATCGGCATCGCCGACACATCAATGATCTTCGGCGACGAACCGGACGTCCACCAAGCCTTCTTCGCGGCCGCCGATGAAGCCCTATATCGCGCGAAAGCGAACGGACGCAACCAAGCCGTCGTACATCCCGCGTGTATCGCCGAATAGCGCCGGAGGGGGACATGGCGCGGCGTACCTGGCCACTAGTAGCGCGTGACAGCCGGCCTCTGCGACCCAACAGACGAGAGGCCCCGTCCCGGTTACGAGGAAGCGTCCACCGGCATGAGTAGCACGATAGCGACCACCAAGCACCTCATCTTTCGCGTTGGCCTCGAAGAGCACGCTGTACCGCTGCTTTCCGTACGAGAGGTATCGTCCATGCGCCCGACTCGGCCTGTGCCGGATACACCCGACTACTTCGTGGGCGTGACGAATCTGCGTGGCAACGTGATCTCGATCCTCTCGCTGGCCAAGAAACTCGTGGTGGACGGGATCGGAGACGACCTCACCCGCGCCATCTTGGTGTTCAAGATCAAGGGAACCACGCTTGGGATCATCGTCGACGAAGTGATCGCCGTCCGAGCACTCTCGGACCAAGACATCGATCGCGGCGGGGCGGCCACGTTGCCCATACCCACGCTGTACGTCTTGGGCATCGCCAAGGTCGGAGAGCGCCTCGTAACACTGCTGGACCTACCACTGTTGCTCCAGGACGACCTGGTGGAGCTTGCGGCCTAACAGCCCGGATCTGAAACAGCCCCCGTGGAAGACGACGAGCTACTCGAAGCGTACACGATCGAGACGCAAGATCAGTGCTCACGGGCCGAAGAACTACTATTTGCGGTGGAGAACGGGACGATTACCCGACCCGTCATGGACAACCTCTTCCGCATCGCCCACACCATCAAAGGCAGTGGCATGGGTGTCGGCGTAGCGATGCTGCCCGACTTCGTGCACCACCTAGAAGACATCCTCACGCGAACCCGCGACTTTGAGTTCCCGGTAAAATTCTCCGACGCGACCATCACATTGTTCCTGCAATGCAACGACGCGATGCAGGAATTCGTGGGCGAATACCCAAAAACTTACAGATCTGGAAGAAACGCTTCGATGCGCTCCGCGCTGAGCTGAGCCGGGTCGCGGACGGAGAAGTCACGCGCTTACTCGCGGGTGAAGCTGTGGGTCCGCCGCTGACCGCCGCTCCGGTCCCCACAGACATGGGAGAGGCCGCGCCAGCGGAACCATCCCCTCCAACCATCGACATCGATCCCGCCACGCCCGCGCCGCCAGCCGAAAGGAAGGCGGAGCGCAGCGGGGGGGCCCCTCCCAGCGAAACTCAGGCAGATCCCGGCATCGATGTCGCGGATGCAGCTCCCGGACCCAGCAACGGCCCCAAAGCCAGCACACCCCATCGCGAACCTTCGGGCCAGGGGTCTGTACCGAGGAACTCAGGGCAGGGGGGAGCACCCGAGCCAACAACCAACGAGACGATCCGCGTCAAACTGAGCCGCATCGATCTGCTTATCCAGCGTATCGGCGAGCTGGCGGTACACCAGCAGCTGCTCTCTGGACGCGTCGTCGAGCTGACCGACGACCCCGAACTCGAGGCCGACTCGCGCAAACTTGGCCAGCTGGCCAGCGAGTCCCACGACATCGCCATGTCGCTGCGAATGGTGCCGATCCAGCCCGTCGTCCGCGCGCTACGCCGAACCTGCCGCGACACGGCTCTCAAACTAGATAAGAAGGTGAACTTTGTCACGGAAGGCGAAGATACGGAATTGGATCTCGCGCTGGTGCAGACCACAAGTGACGCGTTGATGCATCTCGTACGCAATGCCGTCGACCATGGCGTCGAGACCAGACAAGAACGCGCCCAAACCGACAAACCGGAAGCCGCGACCGTGATGTTGGGTGTCGCCCAACGCGGTGGCCATATCGAGATCGTGGTCAGCGACGATGGCCGCGGAATCGATACCGAGAGAATCAAGAACAAGGCGCTCAAGCTGGGCTGGATCGCCCCCGACGACACGCCAACCCAGGAAGCGCTGTTCGATCTCCTGTTCAAGCCCGGCTTTTCGACCGCGACGAGCGTGACCGAATTTTCGGGCCGCGGTGTGGGCCTCGATGTGGTTGCAACCTCGATAGCCGCGCTCGACGGCTCGATCACCGTGCACTCGGAACTCGGCCACGGCTCCACGATCCGCGTCTCCGTGCCTCTTTCCGTGGCGGTCGTGGACGTGATGAGAGTCCAGATCTCCGGTGACGCCTATCTCGTGCCCCTGCACACGATTCAGGAGACTGTAGCGGTATCACCCGACGAGCTGCGCACCACCGCGGCGGGTGCCAGCACCGTATTGCTCCTGCGTGGCCAGCCCGTGCCTATACACGTGCTCAGCGACGTGCTCAGCGCGAACGCATCCGTCCCGGACATCTCGTCGAGTGACAGGACCAGCGCACTGGTCACCCGTTGGCGGTCGCGGCCCATCGCCTTCATCGTAGATGACATCGAAGGTCGCCAACAAGTGGTCATCAAGCCACTGGGACCCGAGCTGAGCCACATCTCCGGCATCAGCGGGAGCGCCATCTTGGGCGATGGTCGCGTCGGACTCATCCTAGACCTCTCCGGCCTGATCTCCGCCCGGGGAATCGCGGCCGCTTGACCGGCGAACCCATCCCACTACCACTGCATGCCGAGAAACACATGACACGCTTCCTCTCCGCATTCACCTCCCTCAAAGCAAAGATCATCGGCACCGCACTGGCAGCCCTGATCATCAGCAATGTGGCCGTCCTAGCGGGCGGCGCGATCACCTTGCGCGAAGCATCGACAGATCAGGTCGCGGTGAACCTCAGTGCCGCCTTCGCCAATTCCAAATCCTCTCTACTCTCGTTCCATCGCGATCGATGGCGGGCGCTCGAGGGTACCAGCACCGAGATATCCCGTCTCCTCTCGGCCGAAGAACCGGACACCAGGGCGCTATCCGATCAGCTCCTTGGCCGGAAGATGGCCTTCGAATATTTCTCCGAGCTATTCGTTGTCGACCTCAAGGGAACGGTCCTCGCGTCCACGGAGACAGCACGAATCGGGTCGGTCGAAACCCGCCGCGTCGCGTTGCGAGGCATCGAGGACGGAGGAACACGCTTCTTGGATGGTCCATATTGGGACGACCTGACCGAGAAGATTGGGGCCACAAGCTCCTCGTTCCACGATGGTGTCACCCTCATGTACGCGCTGCCGCTACGACAAGGAGAGCGTCAGCTCGGCATCTTGATGGCGCGGCTTCCCAACGACGTGCAGTCCGACGTCTTGCAACGCGACGATGCCCACATCTACAAGGAGTCTGGCGACACCTACCTGTTCATGGTGGAGTCGACTACGGGCGTGCGGCCAGGTGTAGCGCTGAGCCGGAGCCGCTTTGAAGACGCGACCGTCACGCCAGGAGCCAACCTCAAAGAGGGTATCGACACCGCGGAATGGGGTACGATCAGCGTCGAACGAGCCACGGAGCTAGAGCTGGCCTTTCGCGACCCGGAGACGGGTCTGCTCACGGAAGGTGTGCGAGACATCATCGACCAAGGCGAGGCGAACAGCTCTGGACCGGTCGGGTATCCCGACTACCGCCATGTTCCCGTGGTCGGTGTGGGGGGTACCATCCAAGTCCCGGGCAGCCCTGATGAATGGGGCCTCATCTCCGAAGCCAACGTCGATGAGGCCTACGCGGCGGTGTGGAACTCCGCGACCTTCGCCGCGCGCATCGCAGGAGCGACCCTACTTCTGGTGTCGATCGCGTTCAGCATCGTGGTATTGCGACCGATGGGGACATTGCGAAAGTTCATGGGTGAGATCCGCTCGACGTCGGATTCGGTACGTGACACGTCGAGCGCGCTCGGTCGATCGGCGAATTCTCTCTCCACATCAGCGAGCGATCAGGCCGCCGCTATCGCGGAGACCATGGCATCCATGGAAGAGATCACCGCCATGGTCTCGAGCAACAGCGACTCCGCCAACGAGGCGCTCAGCATCTCGCAGACCGCGTCGCACAGCGCGGCCCACGGTTCCGAGGTGGTGGCCGAAATGGGAAAAACGATGCGATCCATCGCGGACCAAAACGGGGAACTCGCTCGAGTCGTAGAGATCATCGAGAACATCAGCGACAAGACGAAAATCATCAACGACATCGTATTTGAGACCAAGCTCCTCTCGTTCAACGCGTCGATCGAGGCCGCCCGCGCCGGCAATCAGGGCAAAGGCTTCGCGGTGGTCGCGGAGGAGGTGGGCAACTTGGCGCACCTTTCCGGGAAGGCGGCTCAGGAGATCCACGCTCTGATCGAACAGTCGACGAAGCAAGTCCAAAACATGGTGTCGGTGACGAAGGAGAGTATCTCAGAAGGCCTGAACGTGACTGAACGGTGCCGTGAGGCCTTCGACAGCATCAACGACGGCGTCTCGAAGGTCGCTTCCATGATGGATGCCATCGCCCTGTCCTCGAGCGAACAACAACAGGGGATCTCGCAGGTATCCAAGGCGATGGCGCAAATGGACTCGCTCACCCAAAACACCGCAGTCGCGGCTGCCGATGCGGCGTCGCAAAGCGACGGACTGCGCCAGGCCGGCGACAAACTTCGGTCCGTTGTACTCTCCTTGCACGGACTCATCGATGGATCGGAGGGGGCGAAGGCCGCGGGAACGGCTGTCGCGGCTCCGGCGAACGCCGAACACGAAACGGCGGACAAGAGCGACCTTGACGATATCTTCGCGGACGCCGATCGCTACGGAGTCAACGACTCGGAATACGGTCCCGAAGCGGCTGGTATGGCGGAGACTCCAGATCTGGACGATGTGGCGTTCAAGTAGGCCGCCGCGCGACGTGAACAGAAGGACGCGCGTCGAACCGAATCCGACACACACAACTTGAATCTATGCAGAACAAAGGTATCGACCGCGACACGTTGCTCACACTCGCGGACTTGCTGGAGCGGGAGACTGGGATCTCGCTCCAGGGCCTTCGAGATGAGCTGGTACGGGCCCGCTTGGCGCGACGTCTCAGGGTTCTGGGCATCGAGTCCGTTCGTGACTACGCGACGCGTCTGGAGGTTGATTCGGCTGAAATGCCCCATTTCATCAACCTCATGACCACGAATCACACCTACTTCTTCCGGGAGATCGCACACCTAGATTTTCTCCAAAACGTCTTCCTTCCTCGTTTCTACGCCGACGGCCCCCGCCCTTTGAACCTATGGTGTGCCGCGTGCTCTACCGGAGAGGAGCCCTACACCGTAGCCATGCTGGTGGACAGATTTCTCCACGACCAAAAAGTCACGTCAGCGGTCACGATCATGGCGAGCGATATCAACACAGAGGCGCTGCGAACCGCGAAGAATGGTGTATATCCGGCATCCCGTCTCGGAAACCTTCCCCGGGAGATAAAATCTGAATACCTGAGACAAGGTAGATTTCCACACGACGGATTTTTTCGCGTAAACGACCACATTCGCAAGATGGTTCGTTTTTCCCCTCTCAATCTCGTGTCGCCGGTCAAGCTTTTCCGACGTTTCGACCTCGTCTTCTGCCGCAATGTGTTGATCTACTTCGAACCACAGACGGTCCGGCAGGTCGTTCGGTTTTTGTGTGACATGCTGCAAGAAGATGGCGCATTCATCACCGGTCTCAGCGAGCAGGTCGAGCGCCACGACCCGCGCCTGTGCCCCCTCGGCCGCTCTATCTACACTTTTCGAGAGGACTCTCGCTACGCGCACCAAAGGTGGGAGGCGAAATCTGTAGCGACAACCGCACCACCGCGAGCACGGCCGCGCACGGTCCCTGCGCCGGAGCGGCGATCCGATTCGAAGCCGCTGTCCGTCTCTCGACCTCGACATTCACCCGTCGCCACGGCCCGCTCCCACCCGCACACCTCGCTCATCGCCATTGGAGCGTCGACCGGCGGCATCGATGCCCTACAGCGCGTGGTCCGCGAGCTGCGTACGGATGGCCCGTCGGTGTTGATAGCTCAACATATCCCCCCAAAGTACTCCTCAAGTTTGGCGGACACACTCGCACACATGACACGCCTCGAGGCGATAGAGGCTGTCGACGGGAGCGCACTGCGTTCCGGACATATCTATGTCAGTCCGGGCGGCCGTCACCTCACCGTCCGCAGTCGGGGGGGGCGACTGGTCTGTGTGGTACGTGACGCTCCACAGCGTCGGTTTCGACCCTCCGTTGATCTCCTCTTCGAAAGTCTCGCTGCGCTTAATCAGGTACACATCGTCGCGGCGATACTGACCGGTATGGGTAACGACGGTACGAGCGGAGCGATCGCGTTGCGCGAGCGCGGGCACTACGTCATCGCACAGGACGAAGAGACCTCTCTCGTATACGGCATGCCAGGTTCGGCCGCGGCGGCAGATGCTGTTGACATTCAACTGCCCCTGAACGCCATCGGTCGGTCTCTCGCAAACCGGGCGGAGCGGGGCCGAAGATCCATCGCCGCCTAGCTTCGCTGGTCCTTCGGGCGTCGAGCGTGCCGAGGAGGCCAAGAGCCGTGAGAGCCGCCCTAGAACCACATCTGGTAGGACACGCTCATGTCCCACAGCATGTCGAATACGAGCCCCTCGTTGCCGGCCGCATCGACCACGACGGTGTCGGACGAGAAGATCTTGGAGAACGCCGCCCCAATCGCAACGCCCTGATTCCCCCGAACCGGCACCCCCACGCTGAGTCCCGCCCGGAGCAGTAGATCCGTTCCGTACACCACTTCATCGTCACCGACATGCGTCGTGCGAGGGCGACGAAAGGTCGAAAACACGACGCCAGCGGCCGGGTCCACTTCGATCACCACTGGAGAGAGTGGCAAGAGGACAGAGGGGCCGAGCGCCAGATCACTGTGGGAAAGCAGGGTCACGCGCGTCACGGACGCGAGTCCAGTCGTATCGGACTCCAAGGCCACGTCGTGCCGCTCGCTGAAGCGCGTATGCCCGCCGACAAAGCCGAAGCCCAGCCGCGCTCGCCCAGCCGCGGCGAGATGCGCCCGTATGAGGCCCGCGAAGCCGAAGCCCAACCGCGATACCACCTCGTCGCCACCACCTGCGAGTAGGCCTAGCCGAGCCGATGCGGCCACGTCGTAGGTGACGCGCCGCTGTGTCGCGTCGAAAACGGTATTGCCCCGCCGCGCGCTCGCGGGGTCGTTCGAAACCAGGCATGCCGCGATCAACAGGTAGGTTGCGCTCACCACCTAGACACTCCAGAAACCCGTAGCACCGATTCGATCTCCCCGCCGCTCTACCCGGCAGCCGCAGCCCGACTCTGCTCGGAAATACTCAGCCGGTAGACGCTGTTTTCTGTCTCCACGTACAAGACCCGCTCATTGGGGGTGGCCAGTATCCGGCGCACGGCCGTTGTGATCATGCGGCGACCGTTCGGATCACGAAACAGCACCATCCCGCGGCCCACAACAGGTTCCGACAGGAGGTAACCCTCGTAGATGCACCGCACCGTCGCGCTTTGGTGCCCGCGAGGAGCCGCGTGGCGAATTTTGGTGGCGACAACCGACAACACGTGCGTATCAGGGTATCGTTCGTAGCAGCCTCACGCCACGCTATTCTTATTGTGCGCATCTGCGGCCGCAGCCCGCCCGCTGCCGACCTGCGCCCCGCGTCCGGCAGCGCATTGGGGAGCGGGGGAAACTGGGTCGGCGCCCGCACCTCGTCGCATCCCGCACCTCCACGGTGCCTAACGGGGTCGCCCCTATGCGGGTCTCGGGTCGGTCACGGCGGGGCCGCCGCCCCGTCGTGAGACCGACTTAGCCGTGGGGGGAGGAGCCGTCCAGCTGCCGGATCGAGCCCGCCAACACCCAACCCGTCAGCCCGCTGGCCAGCCGTACACGCGCCCAGCCGGGCGTCTGATCGACGACGCGCACGGTGGAGCCCCCCTGCAGCTCGAATTCGGCGGCGCCGTGGGCCCCGGGTACGGCACGTACGACAGCGTGGTCGACCGCCAGGACCGCCACCGGACTGGACGCGTCGGCCCGCACGACCAGCCCGTGGCCGACGCCGACCAGCACAGCGAGCGCGCCGGCGCCGGTAGCGACGATCGCCGCAACACCAGCGTCGCGCGCCCCTGCCCGCTGCCATGCTCGTACGGCGAGGGCCACGGCAAACGCCCAGCTGGCCGACACGGCGATCGCCGCCGCTCCCAGCGAGGCGAGGAGAGAGCGCAGCACGGAGAGCCAGCCCTCCGGTGCGGAGATCTGTCGCCCGGACGCGGTCGCCGCGAGCTCCGCGCGCCTTCGCACGATCCCCAGATTCCGCGACGCCGTTTCCGCGAGATCTGCGGTGGGGCCGGCCCCCGGTTGCAGGGCTCGGCGCAAGTAGAAACTCGCCAGCCCGAGCGACCCACGTTGAGCATGGGCGGTGCCCAAGTTGTACTCGAGCGTGGCGCTGCGACCGGGCAGCAGCCGCTCCGCTTCCCGATAGGATTCGATGGCCTCGACCCACTCGCCGAGCGCAGAAGCGTGGTTCCCCGCCTGGAATGCGTCATCGACAACATCCGCGAGCGCCCGTGTACCTGACAACAAGATCGTCAGCCCCACAAAGAAACCGGCAAGGACACCCCTCATCGTAGCTTCCAGTCCGGTGCATCCAAGATCTCTCGCACCTCACGTAGACACGCGCTCCGATCGCGCGAGGTACTCGAGTCGACGCCGAATCGAGCCGCGTCCGCGCGCTCGAGCACAGCCCGAACCCGGGCCACGAGGTCCGGCGACACACCACGACGGTGGACCAACTTCATCAAGTGTGCGCGACTGAGCCCCACACCTTCGTCTCCTGCAACGTCCACTGCCTGCGCGTGCAGCAGTTCCGCCACCGCGGGAAAGAAGGCATCTCCGCTCTCAACCGCCCCCTCTGCCTTGGCCACCAGTTCCTTCCTTTTCAGCAGGACAGTGGCGTGTTGCCTTGCCGCATCGTCGGGCCCAAGCCGCCGAGAGACCGACAAGCCGAACCAACCCAATAGTACGGTAGCCGGCGCCGAGCCTACGGCCACTGTGAAGTGACGGAGGGTCCACCACGATTCCCGCGCTGCCGCCACGCGCGGCAAGTTGTCGCTCGCAACGATCGGGGCGAACACGGCATCGTCTTGTGCGCTCTCGCGGGAGATGCCCGGCTGCGCAGCCTCGCCATTCGCCTCCCCCCGCTCTGCTGCCTCGCCCCTGACCTCGATATCGATCGGCTCCGTTGCCGTCGTACGGTACGTCCCGGATTCTGGGTCAAAGAAGCTAATTTCGTGCCGTGGCACCTCCACCATCCCAGGCCGATCCGGCACGATCAAGAATTTGTATTTTCTCTGGCCTCCGAGTTTTCCGTTGGGCTCAAGGCTGAGCGAAAATTCATCTTGCGGATCGTATCGGCGAGCGCCATCGATCTTCGACCACTCGCCGGGATCGACGAATCGAATATTTCCCGTGCCCGACACGATCACGGTCAGCGTCAGCCCTTCCCCCACTTCCACCTTGTCCCGATCGACCCGAGCCTCGATGACAAAATAGCCGACATTGTTGGGAGCAAAGCCCGAAGGCTGCCCCTCGGCGGGAAGAGGCAGCACTTCGACTTCGAGTCCGGGGCCGGAGATCAAACGAGGGGCTTCCCGCCGGCGCCTAGGCGCGAAGAGTGACCTCAAGGACGAAGTCTGCGTTTCCACCTCCGCCTGCCCGATCTTCAATAGGCCAGCTTTTTGCGGAAACAAGGCCCGCTTCATCAAGGTGTGGACGCGATACGCCACGCCTCCTGTGCGAGCCGTCTGCACCTTGTCGTCGAAACGGAGCTGTTCTGTCCAAAAGTCGCGAAACGTCGGCAGCGTGCGAACGCCCAGCCGTTCCGACCTGCGGGTCCAGATCTCGACAGTATAGACCATCGGTTCGCCGACGTAGACACGTTTCTTGTCTACCGCCGGCAACACGAACGTTTCGCCGCGTGCAACCACGTCGCCTGGGATCGGGCGAGCGTCGGCGGCCGAGGAGGCGCCACCGGACACTTGCAGCACCGGCACATGACTTGGGCCGACGCGTCGGCCGTCGGCACCGACTTTCACATTCAGCGGGAACGAGCCCTGCTTGCTCGGCACGAGCGCATAGGTGTAGGTTCGCGAGTGCCTAGGATAGATGCGGCCGTTGGAAAAGACGGTCGATTGCCCCCACGATGACACACCTTGAGGCTCGAAGTGCAGGCCGTCGAGCTCGGGCAAGCTGGGCTCCGAGGTCACGCCCGCTCGGCCACCGTCTGAGATCACCTTGACTTGCATATACACCGCTTCGCCCAATCGCGCGCGAGTAGCTGACAAACTGACCTCCACCGTAATCCCGTCTCCAGTCGCCTGCGCCAACGATGGTAGCCACAGCGACAGCGACGCGACCGCAATCCCGGTGGAAAAACAACGCCGGGTCGCTATCACCAATCTTTCTCCACCTTGACCGGGCCGCCGCGCGGCCCGCCCAGCAAGAAGTTGTCCTCGTTGTCGAGCTGTTCGAGCGCTTTGTCGATATCCAGCTCGTCGATGGCTGCCGGCGCAGCCTCTGGTTTCTCGTCGCCTTGTTCCCCCTGTTCTTCTTCTCTCGGCGATCCGTCTTGTTGCTCGTCCTCTTTCTCGTCTTCGTTGGTTTCTTCGTCCTTCTTTTCGTCTTTCTCTTCTCCCTGATTCTCGTCCTTCTCGTCCTCAGTTTTCTCTCCCTCCTCACCCTCGTTTTCGTCCTCGTTTTCGTCCTCGTCCTCGTCCTTGTCCTGCTCGTTTTCGTCGGCCTCCTCGTCCTTCTCCTCGTCCTCCTCCTTCTCTTTGTCTTCCTCGTCGTCACCCTCCTCCTTTTCCTCCTCCTCGTCCTTCTCCTCGTCCTCCTGCTTGCGCTGAAGAGCAAGTTCCAGATTCCATTTCGCGTTGTGGTGATCGGCGCGCGCGCGCAAACATGCGACGTAACTCGACACGGCGCCGTCCCACTGCTCGGACGCATACGCCAAGTTGCCCAAAGCGAAGTGGGCCGAGGCGCGCGTATCGGCGTCGTCGGCCTCGCTCGCCCGCTGAAAACTCTGTGTCGCGTCGGCGGTTTCGTCGGTGGCCACCTGCACCAAACCGCGGTTATAGGCGATCTCCGAGCGCTCCCCCTTGGACGCCTCCGCTTCAACATAGCGAGCGAGCGCTTCTTCGTAATCGCCGGCGGCGTAGGCCGCAATCCCGGCGTCTATATGGGCATCGTGGGAGGCAAGCGCCTCGGCCAGCCAGCCAGATCCGAGCAGCACAATCCACGCTAGGGTCAGTTTCATCATGCGACGCGCCTCCGTCGATCGCCGAGTCCCAGCGACGCACTGAGGAATAAGAGACCAGGAACCACCAAGAAAGCGAATCCCTCCTCCCGATGAAACTCGATGGTATCTGCACGCTGTGAACGCGAGAGATCACCCAGATGTGCGCGAACTGCATCGAGCCCAAAGTGCTCCGCGTCCACATGCTCGTAGCGACCGCGGGTCTCTTTGGCCAGCGTTTGAAGTGTATTCTCGTCCAAGCGTGTCATGATATAGGCCCCGTCTGTGTCGGTTTGGTAGCCGTCTTCGTTGCCCTCCGCGTCGAATTTACGCACCGGCTCACCCGACCGCGACCCGATGCCGACCGTATAGACGCGAATCCCAAGCTTCTTCAGCTCGGGAATCAGCTCCAAAGGCCGACTCATAGTGTCTTCTCCGTCGGTCAGGAGGATCACCACTTGCTCCGCCTCGCCGCTGCCCGACTCGGTGGCATGCTCCCGGCTGGCTGCGCGGGCGTCGAGCAGAAACAACTTGGCCAGCGCCAGCGCACGACCAAGTGCGGTGCCCCCCGGGTTTTCGGTGCGCGGGTCGGCCCGCTCCAGATAGAGCTTGAGCAATCGCATATCACGGGTGACGGGCAAGCCCCTGGCGGATCCCGCGAAGACCACCAAACCCACCCTATCGCCACGGGCACCGGACTCGTCGATGAACCGCGCGAGCTCGGCCTCGAGACGCTCGCTACGACTAGGGTACACATCCTGCGCCAGCATGGATTTGCTATAATCTACGGCGAGAATCACGTCCAAGCCGCTCGCTGGAACGACTCTGGCAACGCCGCCGTACTGGAATCGCAGCAAACCTAGGCACACGCACGCGAGTCCCGATACCGCTAAGACCATACTCGCCGCCCGACGTCCCGAACTGACGGTGGCGACCAAGCGTGCGACCAGGTCAGGGCGGCCGAGCGCAGCGTGTGCGCAGCGACGCTGGTATCGGGCCCACGCGAAGAGACCCGCCGCCACTGGAACGCAGAAAAGAACGGGCCACAGGCTGAGGCGAGCGACCGCAAGCTCACCGAGGAAGCTCGCCGCTTCTTGGGTCGGCATGGGTTCGAATATCACGGGAACCTCCGCAAACGGGTGGTGCGCAACACTGTGTCGAGCATCAACAATCCCAGCGAGGCCCACAAGAACCAGTGAAACAATTCAGCACGTACACGGTTGCCATCGATCACCGACCGTTCAAGCTTGTTGAGCAAGTCTTGAAAGGTCACAGTCAATGCTTTGATATCGGTGGCAGTATAGGCATAGCCTCCTGTGACGCTCGCCAACCGTTCGAGTTGGGCGGGGTCAACCCCGCCCCGCACACCACCTTGATGCTGGCCGAGGAGCACGGTGTAGATACCTATTCCACGATCCGCCGCCTCTTGGGCCACCCGATCGGGATCGATCCCCCCCGCGTTGTGAACCCCGTCGGTGAGCAACACGATGATTTTGGTGTCACTCGTGGACTGCTCCAGGCGATTGAGTGCGACCCCCAACCCCGCTCCGATTGCGGTGCTCGAACCGTCGAGTACCCCGATCCGCAATCGCGCCACCAGTCGTCGCAATACATCATGATCCATGGTCAAAGGCGAAACAGTGGAGGCGCTCGAGCCGTACACGACCAAGCCGATCCGATCGTGGGGCCTGCGCCGAACGAAATCGTCGATCACGATCTTGGCGGCCTCGAGCCGATTTGGCGCGAGATCGGGCGACTCCATCGAGTCGGACATATCGAGGACCAACGCGATGTCGATACCCTCATGCTCGATCCGGTCGGTCAGGCGCGAAGACTGGGGCCGGGCGAGTGCGGCCACCAGCAGCAACGCCGCCGCTAGCCGCAACGCGTCGGGCAAGTCGGCAAGCCGAGCGAGTGTCCCGCTGCCGATCCGAGCCAACGAACTCGCCCGGCTATAACGCAGCGTAGCCGGACGCGGATTCAGGTACGCGCGCAACACCACGGCGCCCACCGGTACGAGCGCCATCGTCACCCACCCGAGTTGATCCCACACGATGTAGCGCAACTCTTCGCCCAGCGAAGCGGCCAATGCCGCAAGCACGGCCAACGACACGGCCGCGCCCACACCCATCACCCGCACAGCGTCCCTCATACAACCTCCTGCCGGGGCGAATCCGAACTCGGCGAATCCGAACTCGGCGAATCCGAACTCGGCGAATCCGAACTCGGTGGTCCTGCGCCGACTGCTGCTGTCGCGTCTGAACTGGAACCCGGAACGTCGGCGGTGCCCGACTCGCTCACCGGCGATGCCGTGGTCCGCCGGACCATACTCCTTGCCTTTTCTAGGGCGGCAGCAGCCACGTCCCCGCCAGGAGCGAAGCGGGCGAACTTTACCAGGTCACCCTCTTCGAGGAATCGCATCAGCTCGGTGGGCTCGAGAGGCGCCAGCCTGGAACCCGCCCGTATCAGCGTGGACCGGATCTCGTCCGTCGTGCGATCGAGGGCATCGATACCGAAGCGGGACTGCACGTATGCCTTGGTGATCTCGGTCAACTCGACGTAGTAGTCCGACGCCTGCCCCTCCTCCAATAAGAGTGTTCGTCGACCCTCCAAATGATCGAGTGCAGCGTACGCCGCCGTATGAGGTGGCACAGGAGGGGCCGTGAATACCGGCCGTACTCGCCGGCGCCAACGCGACCACACGCGCGCAAGTCCCAGACCCAACAGCAACGCTGCGATTCCGGCGTAGATCGCCGTTTCGGCCACCTTGTTGGGATACGAGATCGAGATGGGGGGGTCGTCCGCCTTCGGCTGTGGATCCGCCTCGTTGGCCAACAAACTCGCTACGCTGAACTTCCGCGGCGGCACGTCGACCGTATGGACCCCCCCCGTGGAATCGACGTAGGTGATCGGGAACGAGGCGATGGTCGCGTCGCCCGTGGAGAAGTATTGCAGGGATACGGTGAACAGGCGTCGCCACCCCGTCCCTGTGGACTCGGGCTCGCCTTCCTTGACATCGACCCGTTCGAGCGGTGAGAACTCGAGACCCGTGGGGAGATTGACCGTGTACCCGTCCGGATACGCGACCACCACCTCGAGCGCCAGCAGGTCCCCGATATTGGACGGATCTGGGGAGAGTCGCGTCACCACTGTGATCGGAGCCGTGGCGTCGGCGGCGGACGCTTCGGCCGGCTTCGCCGACGCCTGCCGCTGGGGCTGGGGCTCTTCGCCGGACGCGACCGACACGCCTACCCACACACAGGCGATCCAGGCCGCGCAAACCTGCCGAAAGACCTGGGAGATCATCGCCTCATCCTCCGGGCCCGCTGGCTGAAGAACCGCAACATCGGCTGTTGCCAGGACCGACCGCATCGCACCGTCAGAGTCTCGAGTCGAAGTCGACGCACGATGGTCTCGAACCAACTTCGCTCTCGCGCGACCTGCTCCGAAAAAAGCCGTGCGCGCCCGCGGCTCAGATCGACGAAGCGATCCCCACCGCGATCGAGCAGTTCAAGGTCCTCCACCGCCACGAGACCAAGCGCTGGCATCTCGAGCTCAAGCGGATCTTCAACTCGTACAGGGATGACGTCGTTGCGCCGACGAACCAGCTTGAGTGCCCGCTCGAAACGAGAGTCCTCCTCTTGAGGAATGACATCGAGAAAGTCGGAGATCAAAATGACAACCGCGTTCCGTCGCCCGATCCGCGCCATGTACTCGAGGGCCTGCGCGGCATCGGTACCCCGGCTTTCGGCCGCATGGGAGAGCACCTTTTGGACCACGGCGAGCACATGTTTTCGGCCGGAACGCGGAGGCATGAAAACTTCCACACGATCGGTGAACCCGATCAGGCCCACGCTATCGTTGTTCCGGATGGCGGAAAAGGCGAAGGTGGCAGCGAGGCGTGCGACCAAGCGACGCTTGTCGGTATCGCGCGAGCCAAGATCGAGACTTGCGGACATGTCGACGAGGAGCATGACCGTGAGCTCCCTTTCCTCCGAAAACAGCTTGATGTGCGGGATGCCGGTGCGAGCCGTGACATTCCAGTCGATGGTACGCACGTCGTCACCAGGTTCATACGCCCGCACCTCCGCGAACGCGACGCCTTGCCCCTTGAACGCCGACTGGTAAGAACCCGCGAGGTGCTGATCCACCAAACGCGACGTCTGAATCTCGATCCGCCGAACTTCGCGAATGAGCTCGAGCGTGCGTTCGCGGGCCTCCTGCGCCGCCGCGAGGGAGAGCGGGGCAGACGACGACGGTCTGTTTCTGAGGAGGGACACGGGGCGAAACTTGCGAAGCCGGCGCTAGGGTACCTGAACGTGCTCCAAAATCGCGCGCACGATCTCCTCCACTGTTTTTCCCTCAGCCTCGGCTTCGTACGAGAGGATCACGCGGTGGCGCAACACATCGGGCGCGACGGCTTTGACGTCTTCTGGACTCACGTAACCCCGCCGGCGCAGAAACGCATGGGCACGCGCCGCCTGGAACAACGCGATCGAAGCACGTGGCGACGCACCGAAATCGATAAACACCCGTAGATCATCGAGTCCCGCTCCCGCAGGCTGGCGAGTCGAGGTCACCACATCGACGATGTACTTGCGCACCGGTGCCTCGACGATCATTTTTTCCATGGTGCGCTGGGCCGACACAATCTCTTCTGTTCCGATGACTGGCTGCACCGTGATCGGCACATTATCCGAGGGAATCGCAACGCGCGCCATGATCTCGAGTTCTTCCTCCGCTGTGGGATAGTCGACTTGGATCTTGAACATGAAGCGATCGAGCTGGGCCTCGGGCAAATTGTAGGTGCCCTCCTGCTCGATGGGGTTTTGGGTGGCGAGCACGAGAAAGGGCCGGGGTAGCGGGTAGGTCTCGTCGCCGATCGTGACGTGACGTTCGGCCATCGCCTCCAGCAGAGCGCTTTGCACCTTTGCGGGGGCACGATTGATCTCGTCCCCGAGCAGGATATTCGTGAATACAGGCCCTCGCTTGTTGGTGAACTCACCGGTCTGATGGTTGTAAATCACCGTGCCCAATACGTCCGATGGCAACAGATCGGGCGTGAACTGAACCCGTTTGAACGCGAGGCGCATGCACTGCGCCAATGTGTTGACCGTCAGTGTTTTCGCCAGACCCGGCGCGCCCTCGATAAGAGCGTGGCCGCCGCAGAGAATCGCCATAAACACGCGCTCGATCATCTCGTCTTGGCCGACGACGATCTTGTGAACTTCGGCAAACAGGCGGTCGACAAACTCACTCTCGCGTTCGACCATCTCGTTGATGACGCGGATATCGTAGGAGCTCATATGCAAGGACTCGTTCAGGATCGCTTCGGCGCGCCTGGGGCACGCGACTACGGCGCGGGTCGGGCCGCGGAGTATATGCCCGTGCGCGGCCAACCGGGCAACGTCGCGGCTTATTCCACGTCGCGCCGCTGCGCCGTGGTCGCGACGTGCGCCGAACACCCAAGAGCGCAGACATCCCGACCCTCGCCTTCGGCCGCTGCCGATCCGTCATGTTCTGGCGCCGTTTCTCCCACCGGCGTATCCGGTTCGAGTCCCCCTGGCCGCGTGTGTCCGCCATTCGGGATTGACGCACCCCATCCACCACTTTAGACTCCCCGGCCCATGGCGAGCTCCAGCAACAGTAACAGCAACATCCGCATGTTCGATTCGCGCACCGTTTCGCGCTACGTCAAACGTGGCGAGCTGACGAAAAGCCAACACCGAGAGTTCGTGCAAGAGCTGCCCGACTGCGCCGACAATATCTTGCGGAAGGAAGAAGGTGGCGACAACGACAGTTTCGAGGCCCGTGAAGCTCGACAGCGCCAGGCCGCCCAAGCCGCTCGTCAGCCACAGATACCCGTGGCCGACTCGCCGAACTTCCCCAACCTCCCCAATCTCCCGCCGGCGCCCGCGACGCATGCTGCGCCCTACCCCTACGCCCAACCAGCCCCCGGCCAAAACCCCTACGCCCAACCAGCCCCCGGCCAAAACCCCTACGCCCAACCAGCCCCCGGCCAAAACCCCTACGCCCAACC
>JAZGFE010000027.1:0-7919 GCA_036479215.1 Nannocystaceae bacterium
TCACTTTTCAAGGTCGGGCTGACGCTCCTGGTGACGTACGTGCTTCGCGAGTACCTTGGTGACGCCAAGATGGAGGTGGTGACGTTCCTGGAGCGTATTGCCACGCTACCCGCCACACTGAAGAAGACGCCGCAACTCGAGATCGTGACGTTCCAATACAACCGACGTGACCCTGAGGTGATGGGACTACTACAGGCCCATTGCAAAGCCATCAACGAACGCGAGTTGCGCGTTCGCAGTGGGCGAATACTAAGGCTCGCGGTGGAGGAGGCCCCGAAAAAGCTGCGGCCACCCCCTCCTGGCTCGCGGGTCGGTTCAGGCGATCGATTCAAGCGCTAGCCGCCGGACTACCTGTCTGATCGAGGGTCTGGCGATCGTCCACGCCGAGTTTCGGATCGAGTGCATTCGCCTGGTCCAGAACGCTGTCGAGAACACTGAGCTGCAGGGCGCGTCGACGCGTTGAGTCCGGGTCGGTGCCGTAGCCAAGGCCGCCGAAGACGAGCTCAAACGCCGCGCGTGGGTTTTACATTTTGGTCACCGGAGCGTCGGGTCCCGCCCACGAGAGCGTTTCGATGGCCGTGCAGCTGTAGCCGATTTCACATGTCCCTCCTCCGTCGCTTCGTTCGGTGCTCAGAAGCAGAGAGGAGATCGGCACGCTGGCGGAGCTGGCGGTGGCCGCGACCTGGTCCACCGAGGCATTGCCGGCGCGGAAGGGAGTCTTGGTGCCGCGATCGCTGGCGGTGAGTGCAGACACGCAGCCGGAAGAGTGGATACCCGGTAGTTCGCCGCGGCGCATTGTGATGCCCTGAAGGACGTTGATCTTGGCCCTCATCGGCTCGAGCGGTGTCAGCACTCGGGATAGCGCGCCCAGTGGACCCGCGTTGCCTTCCACACGGAACGCGTCCATACGATGGCCGTTGGGCGTGAAATATGCCATGAAGCGCCGGTCTTGTGCGCGTCTACGGGGCCAGGGGGCGCGGGAGGAGGCGGGCCGTCGGGCCGCCCAGGCGAGGGATTCGAGGAAGGGCAGGGCCACCGCGGAACCCAAGCCGCCGAGAAGGATGTGTCGCCTGGTGAGTGTGGGGCCGTGGGACGGGAGATTGCTGGACTGGGGGGGGCGTTTTCGCGGATGCATCATGTTGCTCGTCTCTCAATGGGCCCGGCGACTCCGGAAGAGTTCGCTGGTGACGACATGTCGTACGAGCGAGGTCAGCGTTGCGCCATCGGAGGACACCGCTGTCGTGAGCTGGTCGAGCCACCGCTCGTCCTCGGCCTCATCCGTGTCAAAGATCCGGCCCATGGCGTAGGCACCAAAATGTCGTGCGGCGCAGCGGATGAACCGTGGATCGTCCGCGATTAAGGTGGCGAGATCCTGTGGGCCTTCGACTTTCTTTCCATCCGGTAGCTCGCCAGCGGTGTCGATCTCCTGTCCGTTTTCCATTTCGCGCCATTGACCGATGGCATTGTCGTGCTCGAATGCCAGCCCGATGGGGTCGATTAGATTGGGGCAGCCCGCGCATACCGGGTCTTCGCGGTGTTGGGCCAGTTGCTCCGCCATCGTCGTATCCTCAGGCAAGATGTCGGGAAGATCGGCGACATCATCGGGTGGTGGTGGCGGGGCGGCGCAGATCAGCCGCTCAAGCACGAGCTTTCCTCGTCGGACAGGCGAGGTGCGCGTCGATGTGGAACTGACGGTCAGAGCTCCCGCTTGGAGGAGGAAACCACCGCGGTCGTACGCCACGATTCCATCGACCCTCTCAAAACCGACGCCCGAAAAGGGGATGCCATAGTAGTTAGCCAGCTTCTGGTTGAGGAAACTGTAGTCCGCGACGAGGAGTTGGGTCAGTGAAAGCCCCTCGGCGCGGAACGTGTCGAGAAAGAGCATACTCTCCGTACGCATCGCTGCGCGTAGCTCGTCGTCGAACGCGGGGAACAAGGAGGTGTCCGGTTTGGCGGTGTCGAGATCGACAGTCAGGAGCCACTGGCCCATGAAACTCGCGGGTAGCGTCGTGGCACGCGGATTGGCGAGCATTCGAACGATCTGTCCGGAGAGCACGTCGTTATCCTGCAGGTCACCCGAGACGCCGAGTTCGTGCAATTCCTTGTCCGGCGTCGAGCTCCAAAGCGCCAGCGACAGGCGTGTGGCGAGCTCACTACCACGGGGGCGGTGTGGTTGCTGGTCGTCGGGGTCAGCGTCGAGTTCCACCTTGTAGAGGAAGTGCGGGGAGGTGAGGGCTGCGAGCAGGAGCGTGTGCACCCGCTCCTGGGTGGAGGCACCCAAGTCGACGGACGCTTCGTCGAGTTCGCGCAGGTCGTCGGACTCCGTGTCGGCGAGTTTGCGTCGCCACGCGCGTGGTAGGAAAGCAGAGATGAGGGAGTCGATACAGGCCTCGGGAAGCTCGCTCTGGTCGCAGGGGGAGCCGCTGAGAACCGGGGAGCCATCGAATCCACCTTCCAGCGCGAGATCGAGTGTGCGGACGATCGAAGCGAAGTAGAGTGCGTAGTGGGCGGGGGATAGGCTCAACTCGATCGTGTCGAATCCGTGTGTGACATCGTCGTCTGGAAGCTGCTCGAGCCCCGTGGGCTCCACGCCGAGGAGATCTTGTAGAGCATTTCGCAACTCTCGCCGGTTGAGGCGGCGCATCGAGATCGCTCCTGGATCGGTGGCGGTGTCATCGCTTCCATCGCCGCTCGGGGAGTCGTCGTCGGACTCCGAATCGTGGTCGCTATCCGAGCTATCGTCGCTACCCGCGTTGGACGAGTCGTCGGAGTCTTCGTCGTCGGAGTCTTCGTCGTCGGAGTCTTCGTTGGCGGAGTCTTCGTTGGCGGAGTCTTCGTTGGCGGCACTCGGGGATCAACTGTGGCAGACCACAGACTTGTGCCGCCCGTTCCCTCCCCGCACGCACTGGCGAGCAACAAGCAAGATAGAGCGGCGATGGGGTATCGCGGAGCGCGGTTCATGACGAGCCCTCGGCAGTCGGTACGCAGGAAAAGCGACCTCGTTCGAGGTTATCAGGTGCGTGGGTGACGGAGAAGATCGGTCACCCACGCACCTGATAGCCTCGTCTTGTGGCAGCTGAGTGCATACGGTGGCCGTCGAGGCACCCGGGCGGGTCGTGTGGGTCAAATAGAGCTGCGGTGGTCATCGGAAACATGCGTTTACTCCTTGGTATCGGCGTGAGCGGTGAGCTTGTCAGGCGTGGGTGATGGCCAGAGTGATCAGCGATTTTCTGCACGGAGCGTGCTGCAGCATACGCGCTTCGACGATGAACGTGCCTCGGCAGCGCGCGTCGGCGGGCGGTATCTTCCGCGTATGCATGAGGTCGGCAACGAGTGCCGCCCGGGTCGATGTGCGGTGTGCACGGGCGGAGGTCGACCAGGCGTCCACACCACCACGGCGTCGCCTGCCTGTCTCGGACCCGAAGCGCCCCGGCGTGGGTGGTGTGATGTGGGCAGGCGAGGAGGACCCGCTGCGCGCGCGAATCGAACGGGCCGAGCGCTGGCGGCCGTCCCGCGAGCGGGTCTTGCGGTTCCCGACGGCGGACGCTTGCAACAGGTTCGTTCCTGATTTGCACCACACCGGACCGACGGGGTCCTGCGTAGCGGGAAGCGTTGAGTCGAGCGCGACAATCCCTGTCGTTCCACTTGCAATACGCTGTCGGACGTATGGTCATAAACCGGAGCACCGCGAAAGATGATCGTATGTCGCCAAACGTTCATTTCACCAAAACCGTCGTCCTCGCGGGCGTGTCTTGCATGGGGTTTCAGGCCGGGTGTGCCGCGGGTGTCGAGCCTGAGGAATTCGATTCGCTCGAAAGTGTGGACGACCGGGATATCTCAGATGAGCTGGTCGAGGAGCGTGGTACCCGTATCGACAACGGCCTGGCCTTTTCGAATGGACTGTCTTTCTCCAACGGGCTGGCGTTGTCCAATGGATTGTCGCTGTCGAACGGCCTGGCGTACTCGAACGGTTTGGCGGTTTCGAACGGATTGGCCTACTCGAATGGCTTGGCCGTCTCCAACGGCTTCCTGACGAACGCTCCCGGCAGGAAGCTCGTGAGGTATATCGTGGAGTGTGCGCTTCCGGCTGGGGACCAGATCATCAAGGGAAACTATACCTTTCACGGCAAAGTGGGTCTCGCCCCCGAGTGGAAGACGGGGCACTGCGATGAGGACTGTCAAGAGTGGGTGTCGGCATGTCTTCTGGCACGCACGAACGCGACCGGATCCACAGTCAGCATCGACATGCGCGCCAGTCATCCCGCAATCGGCACCGGGTCCGGCAATAGTCGGTTCACGGAACAGGAAGCCGCGTTTTTCGGAAATTTGTTCGCGAATCCACCTGTAGCCTACTCGTGTATGGGGGATCAATGGGAGAACGGCCTGTACTTGAAGCGTTCCTGTGCGAACACCTCAGGGGCCTGTGCGATCAAGTCGGCCGATTACCTGAATTGCTTCTACAAGTGTGACGCCTCGTCCAATGGGGTGTTCGTGGATTGTCCCGACACGATGCACGACCAGTGGCGCGCCGCCACGCACTACCCGGCTATCACGACCTACCTCCCCGTGTGGTGGACCACGCTCTAGGTGTCGCTGTAGCCGCGGCCGGATTCTCCCATGTCGCGGGCCGGGAAGGCCGACACAAACCTGCCTAACAGGGGAACTGATTCACTCGCTCGCGCCATTTTCTGCTCGTGGGTCGCGGGTTGAGGGGTTTGGGTAGGTGCTTTTGAGCGACGCGCAGAAGGGTGAGAAAATCGTAGCGGTAGCGGATCGTGTCGTCACCCCAGTGCTCGGCGAGGACGTAGAAGGCGCGCTCGACGTCATCCATCATAGCGGTCCACTGCCCGTTGTCGGGCACATCACGACCATAGAAAGTCCGGATCGCGTCGAAGAAACGCCGGATGTCGTTGATGGTCAAGGGCGTATCGTAGCGGTTGTCGACCGCAGCATTCATTGTCTGTGTGATGGCCTTGATCGTCGGCACATGCTCCGCGACACCTTTGAGGTTGTAGTCGTTGATGACGTCGGTGGACAAGACCGCGGTGTCGATATTCTCGAAGAGTCCTGTCCCGCAGATGGAATAGGGCCCCCGATTGTAGGTGTACGTCATGACGGCCAGCTCGGCCCAGGGATCGGCACCGTCTCGTATCAGGCGCTTGTAACCCCCCGCGTTTTTTGGAGAGGCCCAATAGGTCTCGCGGTTTACAACGCTGCTGAAACCGGCAGAGATCGCCGCGGTGATCCACTTCACGTCTTCCGGACCGGACACCGCGATGTAGCTGTCATGCGGAGCTACTTCGGGGAAGTAGTCGGGAAAAAAGGCGACGATATCGGAAAAATTGCCGTTTTCGTGCTGGAATGGTCCATCCGTAGACGCGAACTGAATATACCAATGGTAGATTTGACCATCCAGCTCCACGTAGTGCTCGGAAACGGACGAGTCCGTTTTTGGCACGAGCCCGCACGCGAAGTTTTCCTTCGTTCCGAGCGCGCAAAAATAGTTGGGGTTGAACCCGAACCATTGGTGGTTGAATGCCATGGCCATCGCCATGTCGCTCGACGGGATGAAAATGCGCAACTCATCGTAGCCATTGACGATCGCGTTATCGACCACCTTGGGCTCGCCGAGGAGGAGTTGCGTGTTGTGTACCGGGTCGTAGATGAAAATACCCTCGTCTTCGGCCGCGACATTTTCCTGATAATAGTCGCTCGGGTTCTTGACGAGGTCCCCCGCCTCAATATCAACCATGCCTTTCGTCCATGTCGAGGGGAGGTCTTCATAGATGGGGTAACTGATATCACCGCGGATATATTTGGGTGTGCAACGGATGGGGTAAGGGATCGGTTCCTTTTTTGTACCGCGGACCAAGAAGGTCTTCTCTGTGTCCAGCGGGAAGTCACTCTGCCACGTCATGTCGAAGGAGAGGCGATCGCCAACTTGTTCGAACACGATGGGGATGTCGCCGGGCGTTTCGGCTTCGTGTATGGTCGATGTCGTGTGGAAGTCCACCGACCATATGGTGAAGAAAAAACCGTTCCACACGTACTCTTTGTTGATGTTCGCCAACGTCACTTCCCCCTCGAACGTTCCGTCGACGTTGTTTTCGCTGAGCGTTCGATACCGGCACAGGAGCTTGTCAGGCGGTGGTGTGCCCTCCGCGTCACCTTCGTCGTCGTCGTCGTCCGGCGCGTCGTCCCCGTCGCTGTCGCCGCCGTCGTCCTGGCTGTCGTCGTCCTGGCCGTCGTCGTCCTGGCCGTCGTCGTCCTGGCCGTCGTCGTCCTGGCCGTCGTCATCCTGACCGTCGTCATCCTGACCGTCGTCCTCGCCAGCGGCATCGTCGCTGTTTTGCCCATTTCCGTCGTCGCCTGAGTCGCCGTCGGCCGTGCCGGGGGGGTCGCCTGGCCCGTTGTTGGATCCGACCCCCGGGTCGCCCGACCCCGCGCCTGCAGCGGATCCACCCTGAGGGTCGGATCCGCAGGCGCCCGATGTGAAGAGCACGACAAGGAGAGTGGGAGTCGTGATGTGGATGGCCATAGGGGTGCGTCTCAGGGGGATGATGGTCATGGTCATGGTCATGTGCGTGAGGGGGCGCGTGGAGCGGGGTACAAAGGACCGGGGCTGGGCCTCGCTACTTCCTATTCTGGCGGTTCGAGATCCGCTTGGCACACACCGATTTCGAGAATGAGGTAGACCAAGATCAGCTCCTGCGGAGCGATGCCCGTATGACCGCCTTCGGCGGTGTGGTAGGTGCTGAACAGCATCTTTCCACAGCTATAGTTCGCGGTTACCGTCATGTGATTCGGGGTAGGGGGGCCGCCGGCGGCCGCTTCCACCCAAGTGTAGTGACCGATGTTGACGTCGTTGCCGTCATCGTCCTGGACGATGATGTCGGGTGTCTCGCTGATCGCGGACCAGTTGTCGACCAGTCGCACAGAAGGTAAATCGAAGAGGGTCGGCAGACCGTCGCCGGGGTCTTTGAGATCCTCGGGCAGAGCTTCCAGCCACGTGAGCATATCTGGATCGAGTACCGTCCCGGGCGACTCATAGGCTTCCAGGTCCTTGCCGAAGTCGCCGTCCACGAAGGTCTGGTGCGCGGGAAAGGGCTCGTAGACGTACTCGTTGGCCCAATCCGTCACGTACCATTTTCCACCGGCCGCGACATATTTCTGAATGTTCTCAATCCGCGCGGCAGACAGGGGTTTGGGGCCCGCCCAGTTCTCGCCTCCACAGGGGATGAAGATGATGTGGTACTTGAGCATTGCGTCGAGGTCGTCGAGCAAGGCTCGTGCCTGTTCGCCGGTGAGGTGGTCGAATGACTCGCTGCCCGGTACGAGGGTTCCCTGGGCGTCGACCTCGCCGAGTCCGACCTTTGCCAGCAGGTTCTCGATGAGGTCGATTTGCGTGAACACAACCGCCATCTTGGGGATCCACTCGCCCGCGTCGGGGTTCCACTCTCCCGGTAGCGTGCTGGAGGCCTCCTCTACGATCAGGTCTCCCGGGGGTATATCCACGCTGGTTACGCGCAGAAACTGCCCCTTCTGAACGACGAAGTTGCGAGCGAGCCCGGACGCGGCGGGAAGCTCGAAGCTGCCGTCCGGTTCGGTCAGCGTCCAGTGCACTTCTGGGGGCAGCTCGACACAGTCTTGGCAGTACGCGCCGTCGGGGATCGGCTCTACAGGGGCCGTTGTGGTGTAGACGAGCGCGCCGCTGATCGGAATCTCTCCGTTGGGCGCGTAGACTGTGCCCGTTAGTTTCGCGTCGATGTCAGCCGGATCCACGTCCGGGGCGCCAATGTGGGAGTGTCAGAAATTTTGTGTATGGGCGGACGAGCTGAGAAAGTACGGAAGCCATGCCCAGACGAACACAGACAGTAATCGCCGCAACGGACGACACTAAAATACGCGTCTCACTCCAA
>JAZGFE010000028.1:0-9190 GCA_036479215.1 Nannocystaceae bacterium
CTTGTCTTGGAGTGAGACGCGTATTTTAGTATCGTCCGTTGCGGCGATTACTGTCTGTGTTCGTCTGGGCATGGCTTCCGTACTTTCTCAGTTCGTCCGCCCATACACAAAATTTCTGACACTCCCCGGATGGTGCGCAAACCCCGGGCAACTCGGTGGACCGCCGTCTGTCCGCGTGTTAAATGTCCGTCCCTGCTGCGCCTTCGCTGTTTGCGAGGAGGCGCCGCGCAGCGCCGCGTCTCGCAACGATCTTTCCTTCGAGTCGCCGGCCGCAACCCGGAACACACCGCTCAGCCTCCTTTCTGCTTTTTCGTGCTGCCGCGTTGCGCGGTGTCGCAGAAACCGTCGCTTTGAACATCGAATCGCTGCTTCCCCTCTGCGAAGAGGACGTACTACAGAAGCTCGTCAGCAAGAAGGCGTTCCCCGCGGGCCGGGAGCTCGCGCAAAAAAATAGCGTCTCCGACCTGGTCGTCGACGAACGGGGCGTCAGGGGGAAGGTCAGAGGTTCACGGCCTACGCCTTACTCCACCTCGCTGACCGTAGCGGGCCCCCGCAAGAACCCACATCTGGAGGGCAGCTGCAGTTGCCCGACGTTCACGGACGGCTGGGAGAAGGTGTGTCAACACGCGGTGGCGGTGGCGCTCGCATTCCAACGCCAGTACAAGACGGGGGGCGAGCTGGCCACGACCGAGAATCCTTGGGTGGCCAAGCTAGCGAAGAAAACAGATTCGACGCGACGCTACCAGGTGGAAGCGCGTCAGGGGGCGTGGGCCGTCAAGGTGTTTGCCAGCGGTGTCGCTTTGGAGGCCACCCGGCGCCGTGTCGCACGGGACTCGCTCCATCCCGCCGACCGCTTCATTCAGGGTTTCCTCGATCAGGAGATCGATGAAGATGAAGACGGTAGCCATATCCTTGAAGATGCCGCGCTCGCGGGCCTTCTCTATTTTGCGCGCGAAGCGACGGTGTCCATCAAGGGCACAGGCAAACTGAAGTTTGTCGCGGAGCCTCTGGTGCTCCGCGTGAAGAGCGAGGCGCGGTCCAAAGACGCGAAAATCGAACTGCACGCCTACCTCGAGCATGTGCCGAGCGAACGACGCTTCGAGATCGACGACGGCAGGATCATCGCAGGCGCGCCCACGTGGTTTTTGTGGCCCAGCAGCGCCGAGATCTACCAGGTGCTCGACACGCCGCCGTGGGTACTCGCTTCGATCTCGCAGCAGCCGCGCATCCTCATGGATGGGAGCGTCGGTGCGCAGCAGATGGACTTGTTGTCGGATCAGCTGCAGGCGGTCGGCGTGCCTCGCCAAGACCTGTTTGCGCTCGCTAGCGACTCCCGCGAGATCGAGAAGACGACGGTCAGCATCGAGGGGGATTCGGAGCGGATCAAAGTTCGATTGCTGGTCAAGTACGGCAACGTGTCGCTCGCCGTTGCCGGATCCGACCCGGAGTCCGCTCGCCATACCCTCAAGGTAGACGGCGGGACCATCGCGTTTTACCGAGACATTGCATCCGAAGCGCAGGCTCGCAGCGTGCTCCACAATCTCAAATTGCGCTGGAAGGAGCTGGATGATGCCTTTGTCGCCGTGGGCGATGACGCCATCGAGTTCATGATTGCCGGGATTCCCTTGTTGCCCGATGAGTGGGAGAAGCGGATACCGAAGCTGCCCAAGATCCGCAGCAAGTCTCCGAGCCCGAGTATCTCGGTTCGAAATCGCGGGGGGTCGGTTCTCGACGTGGAAGCGTTGGTGGCGGTGGAAGGCGAGAACGATTTGATCTCTTTTCGAGACTTGCTTCGTTGGCTGCACGAAGGGCGGCGCTGGGTCACGTTGGCGGACGGTAGTGTGGCGAAGCTCGATCCCAAGATCCTGCAGCCGATAGCGGATGCTGCGGGCGATCTGTTGTTCGACAAGACCGGCGCTGCGGAAGTCAGCACCTTGGAATTGGGTACGCTGTCGCGGCTCATGGGGGCTGTTCCCACCGCCACCGTGGCCAAAGACGTGAAGAGACTCATGTCCAACATGACCGGCAGCCGGGCCAGTCGGGCGCCTCGTAAGGCCAAGACCCTGACGGCGAAATTGCGCGAATACCAGCGCTCGGGCTATGCGTGGTTGTGGCAGCTCCATGAGAACAACATGACCGGCATCTTGGCCGATGACATGGGGCTGGGAAAAACGGTGCAGGCTTTGGCGTTGCTCACACGAGCAAAAGAGATCGAAGGACCCGTCCCGTCCCTGATTGTCTGTCCGACCTCAGTCCTCTCCGTGTGGCGTCAGGAGGTCAAAAAATGGGCGCCGAGCCTATCGGTGCTCACCTGGCACGGCAGCGATCGCGGAGAGAATCGACGCTTGCTCAAGAAGGTGGACATCGTCGTGACGACCTACGCGGTTCTCCGTCGCGATATCGAAGACCTGGCGAAAATCCGCTTTCGCTACGCTATCATCGACGAGGCGCAATATATCAAGAACTGGAATACGAGCACCGCGAAGTCGACCAAACAGCTCAACGCCGAGCATCGCCTGGCGCTCAGCGGGACTCCGGTTGAAAATCACCTAGTTGATCTGTGGGCGATCTTCGACTTTCTGGCCCCCGGATTCTTGGGAAAACTGACCGATTTTCAAAAGTCTTACGTCCGCCCCATCGAAGATGGGAATGTGAATGTCCTCGAATCACTGCGTGCTCGTGTGCGCCCGTTTATCATGCGCCGTCGCAAAGAGGACGTCGCGTCGGAGCTTCCGCCCAAGACCGAGCAGTTGATTTATGTACAGTTCGGTCGCACGCAGCTCGGTCTGTACAACCGGATCCTCAAAGCGGCGCGATCCGAGATTCAAGGGCGCATCGACGATATGGGGATCGAAAAGTCGCAGATGACGATCCTCGCCGCGCTCACCCGCCTTCGCCAGGTGTGCACCGACCCCCGGCTGCTGGGCCTGCCGGAGGGGACAACCGTGCCGCCTTCGGCCAAGCTTGAGGCGTTCAAGGAAATCATCACAGAGTGCGTCGGCTCCGGCAGAAAGACCCTCGTGTTTAGTCAGTTCGTGGAGATGCAAAAACTGATCGGCGCCGCGCTTAAGGAATTGGAGGTCGACTACTTGTGGTTGCACGGTGGTACCCGGAACCGCGAGGAGCTGGTGGAGCAGTTCCAGCAGAAGAGCGGGCCTCCGGTGTTTCTCATCAGCCTCAAGGCGGGCGGCAGCGGGATCACGCTGACCGAGGCCGACACGGTGATCCACTATGACCCGTGGTGGAATCCGGCGGTGGAAGATCAAGCGACGGATCGCGCACATCGCATCGGTCAAGACAAACCTGTCATGGTCTACAGGCTGGTGGTCGAAAGCACGGTGGAACAGAAGATGGTCGAGCTTGGGGATCAAAAACGCAAGGTCGCTGAAAGTGCGCTGGGACGGGATACGAAGGTTGGAAAGAAGCTGACCATGCTGGACGTGGAGCGTTTGCTGGAGAGCCCCGCGGCGGCGCCCTCTTGGGAGGAGGTCTAGAGCTCGCGGGGCAAGGGGGAGGAGGGCTGCGGGGCGCCGCCGCCGTGGTTTGCCAGCGCGAGCTAGCGAACGACCCGCCGGACCCCTTCTTTGGGGGTGGCATTTTGTCGTCGTTTTGCTATTTCAAATGGATCGTGTCTGAGCGCCTGGATGATCAGCAAAACGAGACCGTCCCTTCGGCTGCCCCACGGCTTTCGAGCCGTGGCGAACAGATCGTTCGCGACGAAACCGAGATCTTGGCGCGCATACTGGCACGCCTGGCCAGCGACGCGGCGAACGGCGTAGAGCGTATCGAGGATCTTGACGGGCAGTTGATCGAGCTACGCGACATGATCGGCGAAGCCAAAGAGGAGGATGTGGCTTCCTTGGTCGATCAGATGCATCAGGTGGCGGCTCTGAGTCGAAAACGTGGCAAGGGACGTGCGCTGCCCGTGGATCCTCTCAATCCATATTTTGGGCATTTGCGGATCAAAGACGCTCGAAGCGGTCGACCTCGAGATGTGCTCATCGGGAAGCGTACGTTGCTCGACGACGGCGGCGGTCTGGCTATCGTCGACTGGCGCAACGCGCCGATCAGCCGCTTGTACTACCGCTACGAGGAGGAGGAGGAGTACGAGGAGCAGTTCGACAATCGTAGTCTCGAGGGCACGTTGCAAGTGCGGCGGAGCCTGGCCGTGTTTGAGTCCGAGCTGCGCCGCATCAACGCGCCACAGGGCTCTTTCGCGCGAGATACTGCCGACCGTTGGCGCGAGTTGGCCGGTGCAAGTCGCCCCACGCTCGAGGGGGGACTCGGCTCTGCGGTCCGCATGCCGCGTGGCAAGCTTGGCGTGGCCGAAGACGACATTCACCGCAAGGACAAGCACCTACAAGAGATCACGGCGCTGATCGACCGAGAGCAGTTTGGCCTGATCACCGAGGAAGACTCGGGCATCGTGTTGATCCAAGGCGGGGCGGGATCGGGCAAGACCACGGTGGCGTTGCACCGAGTCGCGTATCTTTCCTTCCAGGACTCGCGGCGTTTCGCACCGTCGAAGATGATGATCGTCGTCTTCAACGATGCTTTGGTCGAGTACATCAAGCATGTACTGCCGTCGTTGGGAGTTGCCGGCGTGGCGGTGACGACATACCGTCGGTGGACACAGCAGCTGTTGCGTCGGGTCAAGATCGATCTTCCGCGAGGCCGCACGGATGCAACACCAGAAGCGGTCACGCGTTTCAAGAAGCATCCCATCGTGTTGTCGATAATCGAGGAGTTGGTGGGAGAGCAGCTG
The DNA here is from genome assembly GCA_036479215.1 of Nannocystaceae bacterium. Classification (GTDB taxonomy): domain Bacteria; phylum Myxococcota_A; class Polyangia; order Nannocystales; family Nannocystaceae; genus FL481. The sequence goes on from JAZGFE010000028.1 coordinate 4,766, forward strand.
GCGGAGGCGGAAGCCTCGCTCACGGAACGGGTCACCGGGCACAGCGGAGGCGAGCAGGTCCTCGCCGCTTGGCGTTCGCTGGATCGCCTACCGCCGGTTGTTCGAGTCCAACGTACGATCCACTGGCTTCGTTCCGGGCGTGGCCAAACGATATCAGCGCGTGCCCGGAATGCAGCCGAGGCGGTGCTGGACTCCATTCGCGGGGATGTGGGCGATGTGGTGAGCGACTGGATGGATCTGCTGGGAGATGGGAAGCGCCTCCGGCGGGCGGTCGCCGAGTACGCACCCGCTGCCTTCTCGGCCGGCGAGATTTCCATTGTCGCCAAGTGGTGTGCGAATCGTGCCGAGGAGCTGGTGGCGTTTCAAGAGCGCGGGGCGGAGCGGGCCCACACGAAGGCGGATCAGGGCGTCGCGGACGAAGATGGGGAGGTCGCCTCGGCGATCGTCGAGCCTGAGCTGGACGAAGAGGACGATGCAATTTTCCTGCGTCTGCTGCAGTGCAAATTCGGCGGGGTGTTCTCGGGGTCGAGGCGTATCGAATACGAGCATGTTGTGATCGACGAGGCTCAAGACCTATGCCCGCTGGAGGTCCGAGTCTTGCTCGATTGCGTGACGAAGGGAAAAAGCGTCACGATCGCCGGCGACAAGGCCCAAAAGATGATCTTTGACAATGGGTTTGTGGATTGGCCGCAGCTATTGGGCGACGCCGGGTTGCCGCATGTGGAGGTGCAACCCCTGAAGATCACCTACCGATCGACGCGGCAGGTGATGGCGTTAGCACGCGGCGTGCTTGGCCCCTTGCATGACGAACGCGACGATCTGATCGCGCGAGATGGAGCTCCCGTCGCCTATCATAGTTTTTCCGACGTGGGGGAGTCGGTCGCGTTTCTAGGTGCGGCCCTTCGCAGCTTGATGCAGCGCGAGCCGACCGCGAGCGTGGCGGTGGTGACACGCTACCCGCAGCAGGCGGAGTTGTACTATGACGCCCTTCGTGTAGCAGAGGTCCCGCGCATGCGTTTGGTGGCCCAACAAGATTTCAGCTTCTTACCGGGCATCGACGTGACCGACGTGCGCCAGGTCAAAGGTCTCGAGTTCGACTACGTGATTGTGGCCGATCCCACGCGCCAAAACTACCCGGATACGGTGGCGTCCCGGCACCTGCTGCATATCGCGTGCACGCGGACCGCCTACCAACTGTGGCTGGTATGCGCCGGCCGAGCATCGGAGTTGCTGCCGGCGCAACTGGTCAACAGCGGCGAGCTCAGTTTGGGATAGGTGAGTCCGATGGGCGGTGCCCGATGGCCTCCCCATCGAGTCCCCCATCGAGTTGACTCGAATCCCCCATCGAGTTGACTCGATTCGATTCGAGTCGATTCGACTCAGACGAGCTTGGCCGCCTGGGCTGCGATAGCTGCTCCCACTTCGCTGCATCGGGCCGCTTTGGCTTCGCCCACGATGTCGTAGGTCAAAGGGGCGCCAGCTTCGAGTACGGCGGCTACCGCGGTCTCGATGGCGGTGGCAGCCTTCGCCAGCGCCGCGTCGCGTTTCCGCGAGCCTAGCCACTCGAGCCCTTGTTTCACCGCGAGAACCATAGCGATCGGGTTGACCTTGTCTTTTCCAGCGTGGCGTGGCGCGCTGCCGTGGATCGGCTCGAACATGCCGTGTGCGTCGCCGACGTTTGCGCCTGCCGCCATGCCCATGCCGCCTTGCAGCACCGAGGCCAGATCGGTAACGATGTCACCGAACATATTCGTCGTGACACATACGTCGTAGGCTTCGGGCTGGCCTATCAACCATTGGGTGAAGGCATCGACGATCGCCGTGTCCTTCTCGATTTCCGGATACGCTTCACCGATCTCGAAGAATATGTCTCGGAACAGCTGACACCCGTGCAGTACGTTGTCTTTGACGATCGCGGTGACGCGGAGCTTGCCGTCCTTGGGCGCGCCTTTGCCACGGCGTCTGCAGGCCTCGAACGCGAATCGGATCACGCGTTCGCTGCCGTGGCGCGTAATGACCCGCGTATCGATGGCAGTGTGTGTGATACCCCCTGGGGCAAGTTTCCCGCCGGTCGGAGAGTACAAGCCCTCCGTATTTTCGCGGATCATGAGCATGTCGACCTTGCCGGCCTCCCACACTTGCTTGTGCGCACCGTGGATGCGATGCGCCACGCCCGGGTACAGCTTGACTGGGCGCACATTGGCGTAGAGGTCGAGCCGCGTTCGGTTGCCGATGACGGGAGAGAATCCGGCCATCTTCCCGTCGGGCATGGTGACTGGGCCCTTTCCGTCGGGGGAGGGCCAGCCCACGGCGCCGAGCAGAACGAGATCTGCCGCTTTGCACTTTTCGTGGGAGCCTTCGGGCCAGTCTGAGGTCTTGTGCTCAAGATAGTACTGTCCGCCGCAAGGGATTTCCTCTGCTGCCCACTCGATGCCGAGCGGTCGGGAGACGGCGTCGAGGACCCGCAGGCCTTCACGCATCACTTCGGGTCCGGTTCCGTCTCCGGGGAGGGTGACGAGCTGGTAGGGCATGGGGACGGTTTACACGTACTCGACCGTGAGGTCCTAGCTGGGATGGGTGCGGTTGCTCACGTGTACGAGACGCTGTCCCGGGGAGGTGCCCACACGGTCCGGCAAGGGTACCGTCAGAGGCGCGGCGGCCCCGTGCGCCGGCGTGTTCCTCGACCGGCGGCGAGTCGCAAAGGGAGCAGCGTTGTGGCGGCGGCACGCGCGAGATGCGCCACGCTCGTACAACGTGCTTGATTCCCGGAGGTGATCAGCTCTCGAATCGGCTCAGTAGATCATCTCGCTGTGCTTCTGCGTCTGGATTGCCAAGGTCGATCGGGCGTAGCGAGTACGCCCGAGTCAAATAGTACATAGGATGTGACATCGTTCTCCTAGTTGTCGCCGATCGCCCGTTCGTTGGGAGTCTTGTCGAACAGCCCGTAGTCCGCGAGATCTCCGTGTTGCACAACCCGGCCGTTCGTTACATACGCCGGGAACCATGCGATGCCTTCATCTCTGAAGAAGGCTGAGGCGTCCGCCGCAAGCCAGCGACAGGCCACTTCGATCGGTAGTATGGATGATAGTCTTCCCGGACCCAATCGTTCGAGGAAGAGGGAACAAGCCTTCCTCGCAAGATCACTTGAGGATGGCTCCTGAACGGCAACCGGAAAGATGCCCGACCAGTTTTCAGCCCCACGCTCGATCCTACCGAGGACTTCTATGCTCAGGGGGCAGGTACTGCTGAGCAGCACCGCAAGTGCTTCCCGGAGGGAGGGCGCCCCAGGGCGAGGCGAGGCGAACTTCCTCATTGTCAGCACAACTCCGCCACCGAGCAGCGCTCCTATCATACACCAAATGATGCCGAACTTCATTTGTCGTTGTCTCCCGACTATCCGTCACTATCCATACTCTCCAGGAGGTGTTCGAACGCCCATAGGTTGGACTGTGACGCGGCGAGTTCGATTCGCCATCCTGGCAGTGACGCGCTTTGTTGTGCCTGTGTGTTTTTGTGTGCAAGATCAGCTCTGATCATCTTGAGCAGTCCGAGTACTGCTTGTCTTGACATTTTTGGAGGTGGTGTCCAGTCCAATAGCACACTGTGGCTGATCAGCTCGTTGTGGCCAGTCGGGATTGCGACGATGGCGTTCATCCGCTTGGAAATGTAGCAACGAGCCAGAATGTCGCATGCGGATCGGTGTTTGGTTCCTGCATCAGATCGACCGTAGATGACTCGACCCTCTTGTTCCGAGAATGGTTCTACAACAAATTGCATCGCAAATTCTTTCTTGCAACTGGTGCCTTCGGGCGCGCGGTTCTGGCACTCCAACATAGAAAGTGTCGCATCTTTAGAGTGCTTCAGGTCGATGACAGTAGCGGAAAATTTCGGATCACCGGCCAGTATCCTCTCGTTTAGATTTTGGGCGTCCGAGCTGAGCTCTCGGAGGTCAGCTTGGTCGCCCGGGGTGATAGCGTACTCTGTCCGCTGCTCATTCGCAGGGTTGTATGATCTACTTGCCAACCGAAGTGGCGGGGATCTGGAGGTCGGTCCGCCGCTAGGGCCCGTATAAAAATAACTTGACTTTTCGAATTGAGAGGATCAGGTTGCGGCAAGTGCACAAGACAACCGCCGAAATCAGTGATCAGTTCGGTCAACTACGTGGTTCATTGGACGAGAGTGGGCGGCGAGAGTGGGCGGCGTCTGAAGCGATGGCGCTTGGACACGGAGGGATCGTGAAGGTGCATCGAGCGACAGGTATGGTGCCGTCGACGATAGGTAGGGGCATCCGTGAACTGAAAGCGTAGAAGCATGGGGGGGGAGAGTCGGAGGTAGCAAGGCGAGCCCGAGCGCCCGGTGGTGGTCGCAAGAAGAAGGAGGAAAGCGACCCGGGAGTGACGGGAGATTTGGAGGCTTTGCTCGAAC
>JAZGFE010000029.1:0-10746 GCA_036479215.1 Nannocystaceae bacterium
GCGGGTCGGCGGGTCGGCGGGTCGGCGGGTCGGCGGGTCGGCGGGTCGGCGGGTCGGCGGGTCGGCGGGTCGGCGGGTCGGCGGGCGTGGCCCTTGACCAGACACCCTCTCGGTGCGACGGTGCGACGGTGCGGCGCGCGTACGCACCGAACGCTCGTACTCAGCCGCTTTGAGCTCGTCCTCCTACTCACTCTCTGTTGTGCGCGCGAAAACTTCAGATGGTCGGCGCTCTCTGGGCGTCGGCCGCCTTTCGTTGCAGGGCAGCTGTTCTTCCCGTCGGGGTGGGTCGGGCGGAGTGTAAAATCATGTTGGTCGAGGTACGTTCGCAATACGAAGCTACCCCGCGTGCATTTGATGAGGAACTGACGCGCCGCGCACGAGGGGACCGGGGCTGTCTGAGCGATACGGTAGCGGGACTCGGCGCGTTGTTGGCCACGGCCTGCGGATTGCTCAGTGCCGCTGGGGTCTTGCGTTTCGAGTCGGTGCTGGTGGGCGTCGCGCTCCTCTGCGTAGGGTTTGTCACCGGCTCGATTGGCCAGCTCCGATCGGGACGGGAGCGTCGAGAGGCCCTCGAGGCTGGACCTTTGGTCGCCGGGTTTCTCATCTCCCACACGCCCGCACTGGATGTTGTGCAGCGGGCGACGGCTCGAGGTGTGGCGGTCTTCTCTACGGAACCGTCGCGGCGTTTCGACACCGACTATCTCCGCGCCGTGGCGGGCACTATCCGCCACTGGACCCCGTTGGAGGCCGATTCCGGGCGGGCGCGAATGGCGCGAACACTCGGCGATGCGAGCGCGACGGGCGTAAGCCCCGTTCCCGAGGGGCAAGGTGTCCTGCCGGGGACCTGGGTTGCAGATGTCATGATCTATCCCAGCCGAATCGACGGCGGCCGCATGGTGTCCACGGACCCTCTCACCGTCGGCCTGATCGTAGACGTCGAGCGAGGTTTGGTGGAGCACGTGTAGCGGGCCCTCAGAATGCTAGAGTCGCCGCTCGTGCCCGTTCGTATTCTCGGACCGACCGCCCAACTCCCTGCGCCGGAGGAGGCGGATGCCAACGGACTCGTCGCTATCGGAGGCGATCTCCGACCGGATCGCCTGCTCTCGGCCTACGCTGAGGGTATTTTCCCCTGGTACGAAGATGGGCTTCCGATCCTCTGGCACTCACCCGATCCTCGGATGATCTTGCTTCCAGACGCGCTGAGGGTGGGGCGAAGTCTGCGGCGCAGCATCCAGCGCGCGGCATATGAGGTGCGTTTGGACACGGCGTTCGAGGCGGTGATCCGCCACTGTGCCGTCGTGCCACGCGACGGCCAAAGTGGCACATGGATCACGCGAGAGATGCAGACGGCCTATTGCCGGCTGCACCGTCGAGGCTACGCGCATTCCGTCGAGGCATGGCGCGGAGGGGAGTTGGTAGGCGGCTTGTATGGGGTGTGCCTCGGAGACGTGTTCTGTGGTGAATCGATGTTTTCCCTCGCTCCCGATGCCTCGAAGGTCGCGTTTGTGTCTCTCGTGCGCCAGCTTGAGGGCTGGGGTGTCGAGATGATCGATTGCCAGGTGCATACCGACCATCTCGCACGCTTCGGCGCGCGCGAGTGGCCTCGCTCCCGGTTCCTGACGGCGTTGCGGTCGCTGGTCCGGCGACCCACACGACGAGGCGCGTGGGCATTCGACGCTGATCTCGTGCCGGCGTCTAGGTGATCGGGAACGGGTCGGGTACAGATGCGCGGCGAGACGAAAGCCGCAGTAGCACGTGTCTACCTGCGTCGATTCGGGATGTGGATCGCTTCGCCTAGGGCGTGCTTGGCCGCCTCCATCACCGCTTCTGCCAGTGTGGGATGGGGATGTACGGTGAGGCTGATATCCTCCGCGAAAGCGCCCATTTCGATGGCGAGGGCCGCCTCACTGATAAGGTTGCTCGCCTCGGGTCCGACAATGTGCACGCCGAGCACACGGCCGTCCTGTGCGTCGGCGATGAGCTTCACAAAACCGACTGTCTCGTCGATGGCCATGGCGCGTCCACTGACCGAGAACGGGAATTTCCCCACCTCAATCTTGTGTCCCGCGTCCTTGGCCTCCTGCTCGCCCATGCCTGCGGAGGCGATTTCGGGATCTGTGAACACGACGTTGGGAATCACTCGGGCATCGTTGATCGTCTTTTTGCCAGCGATGACCTCGGCCAGTACTTCCCCCTCGTGGGAAGCCTTGTGCGCCAACATGGGCTGTCCGACGACGTCGCCCACAGCGAAAATGCCGGGCACGTTTGTGGCTTGCCGTTTATCCACCTTGACGAAACCTCGTTCATCGAGCTGTACACCCAGTTTCTCCAGCCCGAAACCTTTCGAGACGGGGCGTCGCCCGACCGATAGCAGGACCACGTCCGCAGGAAAATCTCGAATTTCGCCCTCGATCTCGGCGTGGACCACTGCCTTGCCGCCACGCTCCTCCCAGCTGACCGCGCGAGCCTTCGTGTGTACGATGCCGCCGTCCGCTTTGATTCTCTTCGCTACGAGGTTGCCACAGTCTTTCTCGCAGGTGACAAGAATGCGATCTAGGCCCTCTAGGACCGTGAGCTTAGTACCCAGGCGCTGATAGGTCTGGCCGAGCTCGAGCCCGATCACGCCTCCACCGATGCAGACCATCTCCTTGGGGACCGTATCGAGGGAAAGGGCGCCAGTGCTGTCGACGACGCGATTTTGGTCGATCTTGAAGCCGGGGATCTCGATGGGCACCGAGCCCGTTGCGACTACGATGTTCGCGGTTTCCACCGTATCGTGGGGCTTCCCATCGGCGTAGTGAAGGACCACGCGGGTGGGGCTCACGATCTCCGCCGTCGCCTGAATGTACTGTGCCCCGCTCGTCTTGACCAGGCTCTTCACCCCTCCGGTCAGTTTCTTGACGATCCCGGCCTTCCAAGCCTGCAGTTTGGTCATGTCGAGCGACGCCGACCCCACGCTGATGCCCATATACTCAGCGTGGGAAGCCTTGTGATAGAGCCTCGTCGCGCTGATCAGCGCTTTGGACGGGATACACCCCACGTTGAGGCATACGCCCCCTGGTTGGTCCTTCTCGACCAAGATGGCGTCGATTCCGAGTTGACCCAGTCGAATCGCGCATGGATAGCCGCCTGTTCCGGCGCCGATGATGAGAGCTTGCGTTTTGAGTGTGGCCATGGCGGGTCGTGGATGGGAAGACTGCGGAGGGGAGTCGAAAGAAGTGAAGCGATCTCAACGGGCCGGGCGGCGTGCCCGCTAGATGCCGGCGAGGAACAAGAGCGTTGGATCTTCGAGATAGCGCTTGATCTCGTGCAGAAAGGAGGCGCCTTCGAAGCCGTCGACCACCCGATGGTCGAAGGAGATGGAGAGGTTCATGCGTCGTCCCGGCACCACATTGTCGTTGGCGTCGAACACAGGCACACGCCGGATCGCGTGGACGCCTAGGATGCCCACCTCCGGGTGGTTGAGGATGGGCGTGGCATGCATGCCTCCTAGCAACCCGAGACTCGTGATCGAGAACGTGCTGCCAGTGAGATCGGATGATGTGGCCGTACCTGCACGCGTCGCATCTCCGAGGCGGCTGATCTCGCGCGAAATATCGAGCAAGCTGAGCTGATCTGCGTCGCGTAGGACGGGGACGGCAAGACCGTGCTCTGTTGTCGTGGCAATGCCGATATGGTAGCGTCTTTTTAGGATGATTCGTGCGTTTCGCTCGTCCAGTTCAGCGTTGACGATGGGGAACTTGCGGAGCGCATGTATGACGGCCTTCACGACGAAGGGCAGGTAGGTGAGTGAAACACCTTGCTCCTTCGCGGCGTCCTTTGCTTCATTGCGCAGGCGCACCAGTCGTTCCACGTCGATCTCCTCGACGTAGGTGAAGTGCACCGCATTTGAGTAGGCGCGTTTCACCGACTCGGCGATTCGGCGTCGCATACCGCGAAAGGGGATGTACGTGTCGGCAGGCTCTTCGCGGGCTCTACTCCGACGTGGGGGAGGGGGTGGCGAGGCGGCTTGGGTAGCGACCGTCGCTCGAGACGCGGGCGGAGACGCGGGTTTGCCGGCGGGGAGGGCCGCGCCAGAAGTTGTGGGAGGTGTTGTGGGCACGTTGGCCACGCGCGGTCCTATTGCGCCCAGTACGGTGCGTTTCGTCACGCGTCCGTGCTCGTCGGGATCGACGGAAGTCAGATCCACGCCTCGTTCGCGGGCGAGCGCCCGCGCTGCCGGCGTCGCAAGAATTTTCGCTTCGCGTCCGCGAGCTGGGTTTGCGTCGCCATTTCGTGGGACCCCGTGGGACACCGGCTTCGCAGCGGTTTTCGTTTCTTCCTCGGGACTCAAACGCGCGATCACAGTACCCACAGGACAGATGTCTCCCTCGGCTGCCGTGTGCTCGCGTACGGTTCCGCCGATCGGCGAAGGGATCTCGACGGTGGCTTTGTCGGTCATGACCTCAAGCAGGCCTTCGTTGGCAGACACCCTTTCGCCGGGTCGCTTGAGCCACCGGACGATCTCGCCTTCGATGACGCCCTCGCCGATCTCTGGGAGTTTGAATTCGTACATCGTTGGATCTCAGTAGCTGGCGACCTGACGGATCGCCTCGGTGATGGCGGGCAGGGTCGGCAACGCCCTAGACTCGTCGCCGGGCGCGTAGGGACCTGGCTCCCCGGCGATGCGCAGTACAGGGGCGTCCAGATGCATGATCGAGTGTTGCGCCAAACGTGCCGCGATCTCGGCACCCATACCGAAGGCGTGCGGTCCGCTGTGGGTGATCACGACTTTGCCCGTACGGTTCGCCTCGCTGACGAGTGTGGTCTCATCGAGAGGGCAGAGGCTGGAGACGTCGATGACCGAAACACTGCATTCGCTGGCGGCCGCGGCGGCGAGGGCGAGTTCCACTGTGGGCCCCCAAGCGAAGACTGTGACCGTGTCGCCGCGCGTCAGCGGGGAGGCGTGGCCGAAGGTGTGTTTGAGCTCGTGCTGCCCCGTGTCCGTGTCTTGCAACAGCACGGTCCGAGGTAGCAGCAACACCGTGGGCTCTTCGCCCGCGCTGAAACTCGCGGCCGCCCGCAGATACGCGGCCGCGTGTTCTGCACGGCCCACGACGACTACGCGCAGCCCCGGTACGCTGGCCAGCAGCGTTTCGGGCGAACTCGCGTGGCCGGTGCCGAGCCCGAAACCGGGGCCCACGGGAGCGAGGGTCAACACCGGGACCGGTCGTTGATCGCCGCTGCGCCAGTGTGTCGAGCTCATCTCCAGGAGGCCGGCGAACCCTTCGAGGAGCGCGTCCGCCGAGGGAGACAATATAATGGGTCGCATCCCGCCGAGGGCGAGGCCGGCGGCATGGGTCCACGTGGATGCGGGGGTGAGGGGCATGGCGGCGACCCGCGTGTGTAGGTGTTCACGCGCCATGGTTGCGCGCGACAGGCCGAGCATGCCCCCGTCGCGCACGTCTTCGCCCAGCAGTACGCGGCGCGGGTCCTCGTCCACGAGGTCCGCGAGGGTGGCCGCGAGTTGATCGAGCACGCTCATCATGGGATCGGTTCGCGCATTGCTATCGCCGTGTCAAACGCACTGTTGAACTCCGCTTCGATGACATCTTGGAACGTTTGGGTCCATTGGCCGTTGGCGTCGAGGTAGCGACGCAAACGTTCGATCGGATCGCGGTGAGGGGGTGGATCTTGGCGCAAGGGGCTCACGACGACCTCTACGAGCGAGGGGCCGTTGCCATCGCGGGCGCGGCCGATCGCCTGGGCGGTGGCGTGATGCACGGCAAGCGGGTCTGCTCCGTCCACGCGGCGGGTCCAAATACCGCAGGTTCGGCCGCGCTCTGCCACCGTATCCCCCAACAGCCCCGCTTCGGAGGGCGCGCCGTCGGGCCAGACCTGGCTCTTGCATACCATCACCAGGGGCAGCTCGCAGCTCGTAGCGAGTGCGATCGTCTCATGGAACACGCCGGTGGTCGTGAGGCCTTCGCCGAAGATGACGACAGTCGACTGCGCCAGGCGGCAGAGCTTGGTGGCGTGGGCGTGGCCAGCCGCGAGCGCAAGGTGCATCCCCAGCGCGGAGCTGACCGTGGAGATACAGTGGGCAACGCTGGATACGGGGCCCGGGCGGACCCTCCCGAAATGTTCAGCGTCCCTACGGCCGAGTGCCTGGCGGCCGATTTCTTCCACCGCGACCCCTCGAGAGGTGGCCACCGAGACGTCCCGCGCGCCCGGGTAGATCCACTCCTCGGCCCCGGACAATAACCCGACGCACACCCCGACGGCCTCCTCGCCGGAGCCCGATGCCCACATCGGCAGCTCGAGCCCTGCGAGTTTCATATCGAGGCTGCGGGCCGCGACGAGTTGCTTGTATAGATGCCGAGCGTCGAGGTCGTCGGCACAAGCGTCTCCCATGAGCTCGCCGTTGGGCGCCAGCTTCAGCTCCACATCTTCGGGGTCCCAGGGTGAGTGTTCCATCGGGTGGTCAGCGGCAGCGGAACGCGCTATGGCGTGTCAAAACCGCGGGGGGGGGGGGGGGCGTGACTGGCCTGGCTTTTAGCCGTGCGCCCTGGCCAACGTCAAGCGCGCACGGGTTTGCGCTTGAGCATGAGCTGCCGCGCGATATATTTCGCAGGTCGCCTCGACGGCGTGTCGCCATGCCTACCCTCGGCGCCCGCTTCACGCAGTCGGCCGCGCACCTCCCAAGTATGCTCTTGACCACTCCACTTCTGGCCGCCGTTGTGATCGCCAGTGCGTTTTGGGGGGGCGTGCTGCTCGCCAGGCGGCTGCGCGAGTGGGGAGACGGGCGCCCCATGCTCGACGAGGGTGGTCGGGCGCCTGCTTTGCCCGCTGCGACGCCGGACGCGGCCCACGGTGGGGGCGTGAAGCGGATCCGCGCACGCGTCGCGGAGCGTATCCACGCGGAGCTGGCGAGTGACGGGCTGACGGGGCAACAGTCACGGGAAGCCGAGGAGCTCACCGTCGATCGGATTCGTCCCAAAGACGTGGTCACGGTGGAGAGCGGGGTGGCGTCGCATGATGGAGATTATTTGGTGGACGGCTTCGTCCGCATGGAGGAGGGCGGAATCACACGCATCGTCGTGGCCATGGCCGACGGGCAGCGCCGCCGGTGGCTGGTGGCGGACGTGGGGGCGCAGCGTTGGTTGGTGGTGGACCCCGTGGTGGACCATTCGTTCAGCGACGAACCTCCCCGGACGATCCGCCGCCACGGTGTTCCTTTCCTGCTCGAGCACCGCACCCAGGTCGCCGCAGCGGCCAGCGGCCGCCACGGTCGCCCGGATGGCTCCCGCGTAGGCGTCTATCACTACCGTGGGCCGGGCTACTCGGCGCTGTGGCTGGAACGCTGGGGCCGCGAGATATTGATGGCGGAGGGCGACAGCGTAGCGAGGCAGGATGTGTCTTTCCTGCCCGGTAGTTGATCCCGCGACGGGGGATAGGATGGCTCGAAAGCGGTGGGCTGCCTTACTTCAGCCCCGGATGGAGGCGTGATTTCGTAGTTTGGCTCCATGAGCGCGCGAACCGAGCCCGCGCGCTCGGTTTGCAGCGGGAGTCCGTCGTGTTTCTCCCGTAGCGAACACACCGTGCGCGCCCCCTCGATCGGGCCTCGCAAGTATGTATACTGGTGCATCTATGTACCGCCGAAGTCGCATACTCTGTCTTGATCTGTTCAGTGCTCTATGTCTGTTGGCTGGCTGTAGTTCAGGCACAGCCCCTGTCGGGGGGGAGCCAGGCTTGGGGAACAGTCTCGCAGGGAACACGTGGCCAGGTGACGGTGACGGTGACGGTGACGGTGACGGTGACGGTGATGGTGATGGTGATGGTGATGGCGACGGTGACGGTGACGGTGACGGTGACGGTGATGGTGATGGTGATGGTGATGGTGATGGTGATGGTGATACGGGCGATGATGATGATGACGATACTGGCGATGATGATGATGATGATGATGATGATACGGGCGATGATGATGATGACGACGATACAGACTGCGCACCAGGCGAGGTGAAGGACTGCTACACGGGGCCGATGGGCACCGAAGGTGTGGGCGTTTGCGAGGCCGGAACGAGCACGTGCAACGCCGACGGCGCGTGGGCTGCATGTGTGGACGAGGTGCATCCAGTTAAGGAAATCTGCAACAACAGCGACGACGACAATTGCGACGGGACGGTGGACGAGAACCCGGACGAAGATGGCGATGGCTACGGAATCTGCGATGGCGACTGTTGCGACAAAGCGGGAGAGTGTGGCGAGGACCCCGAGCTGATCAACCCAGGCGCGTACGATGTCGATGGCACCGAGGTCGACGAAGACTGTGACGGCGGGGTCGATAATGCTGTCGAGGAATGCGACGGTGCCGTCGACGAGGGGCAGGGTCCCGCGGCGAGCGACTTCGCCCGAGGCATCGATCTATGTCGCTTTACCGACGAGGACGCCCAGGGGGAGGATCGGACCTGGGGTGTGCTGGGTGCCAAATTTACCGGGGCCAGTGGCAGCGGTACCCCCGACTCCAAGGGTCGCACGGTCCGGGACGGGTTTGGAAAGCAGATCAGCAATCGCCGGGGCGAGCGGCTCGTGGTGTTGTCGAGTGGTCACGCGTCCGACAATCACAACGACTCCAATCCGGAGTTTCACGCCTACCAAGACGCCTCACAGGCACAGGGCGGGAGCGGGGCGGACCTCGATGGCGATGGGAATACGCTCCCGGCCGACTATCCCGCGATGCCGGCTACACCCGGCTGCACCGGAGTATCGACGATCCATGACTCCGTCAGTTTCGAACTCGACATTCGCGTGCCGACCAATGCGCAGTCGTTCAGCGTGCGGATGTTCTATTTTTCTTCCGAGTATCCTGAGTGGGTCTGCACCAACTATAATGATTTTTTCGTGACGCTGGTGGATTCTGCTTCCCCGGACAACCCGGCCGACAAAAATATAGCGATCTACATCGACGATGCGGACGTGGTGTGGCCCGTTGGTGTCAACGTGCTCAAGGCTGCCGATGAGCTATTTCGGGTTTGCACGAACGAAACCATCAGTTGTGGGAATGGTACAGGCGGGACAGAAACCTACGAGGGATGCGCTGGGGACGGTGAGCTTGAGGGGACCGGATATGATGCGGCGAGCAAGACATGCGCGGAGGATGCCGCAACAAAGGGCAACGCGGGGGGCGGAACAGGGTGGCTGCGGCTAAGCGGCAATGTGGAGCCAGGCGAGGATATGACGCTCCGCTTCATCGTCTGGGATACTGGCGACGCCCAATGGGATTCGAGCGTGCTGCTCGATCGTTTCGAGTGGTCCGCTGACGGTACGGTCCCAGGTGTCGGCCCCCAGTGACCCGCGGCCGCCAGGGTTAGGCATTCCGCGGCATCTCGTGCGGTAGGCCATCCACCTCTATGGCGCGCGTCACCAAGACCGCTGCGGAGGCTTGGGCGAAGCCGAAGATGAGTGGCCCGAGGAGTGGGATGGCGAACACTAGCGCGTAGGGGAGACCAAAACCGAGAAGCGGACTGCGATGTCTCCTTATGAAGACCTTCTGTCTCGCATAACCGTAGCCCAGCTTGTCAAAATAGGGATCGAGGAGCTCCCAACTGAGCGCTCGTGCGGAGACATAGACTTGGGCGACTGGGCCAAGAATCCAGCCGACGACGGGTAAGAGCGACATCCCAAAGGCAAGGCCGGCCATCGCCAGGAACAAGAGCAACCGGATAAGGGAGCAGGTGGCCGATGCTCGCAGTCCGATTCCGGGCTGGCTGGACAGCTGGACCGCACGTTCCGGTGCCACGATGCGAAGCCCTGCCATGAACAAAGCCATGTTGAACAGCGGGAAAAGTAGGTTTGTAGCGATCAATGCGACGAACGGACTGATCAGCAGCACCACGAGAGTGAGTGGAATCCGCAGCAGAAGGTCCCATCCGAGGCCCTCATTCGTCGTCTCGAGGACGGGAGCCCACACAAGCCAGAGCGCGGCTGCATTCAAGATCATCGTGAACAGCAAGATGGCGGCGACCACTCGGATATAGGCCAAACGTACCTCCGCGTTGCCGAGGGCCAGCCGCAGCCCCGCGAATGCGGAAGATAAGCCTTGAGCGAAGCGACGCATGGGATCCAGTCTTGCCTCATCGAGCCCTCGGCGGCAAACGGGAGCTGGTGGGTGGGTCACGTCGCGGCGTGGCCCACGACGCTTGTGTGTCCGCGCGAGCCGGTCGGGAGCTTCAGGCGCGCCAGTGAGGGCTAGCGTGTGCGGCGCTGATCGAGGCCGGATCCGACACCCATGTCGTGGTGCGACGGTGATGTCCTGGCGAACTCTCGAACCCGGGTCGCGGTGTCATGTGGTGCGTCTCGAACGGCCCGCTTTCCCGCGCGCACCCGCGATGTTTCTCGTCCCGCAGCGTGCACCGGCCCCGGAAGCATGGGAACGTATCTGCATGTTATATCGACTAGCGAACAAAGGTACACGGAGTATTTTCGGCGGCACCGCGTTATTGGCTCTAGCATACGCCGGGAACGCGGCCGCCCACGCCCACGACAGTTCGGGGTTCCGTTGGACCGTGGCTTTTGGGGACGATGCCAGCGCATCGGAGCTTCGCCGAGACGAGCACGCGACTTCAACCGGAGAGACAGGGGAAGGGACGGAGACAGGGGAAGGGACGGAGACAGGGGAAGGGACGGAGACAGGGGAAGGGACGGAGACAGGGGAAGGGACGGAGACAGGGGAAGGGACGGAGACAGGGGAAGGGACGGAGACAG
>JAZGFE010000030.1:0-6425 GCA_036479215.1 Nannocystaceae bacterium
GGGGGTTCAGTGGGTTCAGTGGGTTCAGTGGGTTCAGTGGGTTCAGTGGGTTCAGTGGGTTCAGTGGGTTCAGTGGGTTCAGTGGGTTCAGTGGGTTCAGTGGGTTCGGGGGGTTCAGGGGTTCGAGCATGGGCGTCGGACTTCGGCGCTCGGATCGGGGTGCCGGATTGGAGGCCCGTTTTCGTGCCGGGAGGGCGACGTCCGACACGGTTTGGACGCATGGTTTTCTTCGAGAAATTTCGCTACTTTGCGGTGTCTCATTCCTACTACGCACCCCGCTCGCTCCTCCCCGCTTGGCGGGCCCATGCCGGAGACCACCATGCACCAGCTTGTTCGATCGCCGCTCCAACTTCGCCTCCGCCACGGCACGACGCGTTTCGTGCCCGCCTGCGCGTCTCTTGCCGCGTTCGTGTTCGGCGTCGCCGCGCCAGATGTGGCAGGGGCCCATCCCGAGACCTCCGCTTCCGCTGTGCGGCTGGCGTGGGCGGACGACGGAACCACACCGACACGAGACTGCATCAGCGAGTTGCCGCGAATCATGATCTTGCTCGATGCGTCCAGTTCGATGCTGAATGTCGGAGGCGCTGCCGGTGCCGAGGGCCTCACGGGGTGGGATCAGGCCCGAGCTGCGTTGGCGGGTGACGGAAATTCGTTGTTTGACGCCGAGGTCACGGTGGGCCCGTACACCTCTGCTGTGGAGGATATGGTGCACCTGGGCTTGGCCGTGTTCGGACTCGACGACCCTGCGGAAGAAAAACGACTCGTTCCTTTCGGACCTTGCATGAAGGATAACTTTCGGTGGGCCCTCGACCCCAATACCTCCTGTACGGCGCCTGGTTGCACCGACCCATGGGGGGGGCCCTCGATAGATTGGGACTTCAAGGACGGCGACGTGGATCACGACCCGGCCTTCAAACAGAAGACTTTGTCCCATATGCCCCAGTGTGCGGGGAGCCAGGCGTGCAGTGGTTCCGCGACCTTTGTGCATCGTGGGTTGGAACTGATCGCCAAAGAGATCTCGGACTACAAAACTGATCCGTCACCGTTTCCGCTCGATCCGGATGCGCCATTCATCAATATCCTGGTCACGGATGGCAACTATGCCGGGTACTCGACGGACGTAGAAGTGGAATCGGCGCTCGATGGCATGTACGAGGATGGCATCATCACGTACGTCATCGGACTGGGGGACGGGATCGGTGTCGATGTTCTCGACAAGATGGCGGACTGGGGTTCCGACGGCACGAAAGCGAAGTTCACCGCCGACAGTCAGGAGGCGCTCACAGCCGCGTTCGTGGAGATCATTGAAGGACTGGGCCTCAATCCCCAGTGTTCCTACGAGGACTGCTCCGAGAACCCAGAGCCCGATCTTCCGGACGAGGATGACGATGATGACGATGATGATGATGATGATGATGATGATGATGATGATGACACGGGTGGCGATGGGGACATGACCGGGGATGACGATGACGACCCGGCGACGGGTGGCACCGCCGGAGATGGGGATGGGGATGGAGATGGGGATGGAGATGGGGATGGGGATGGGGATGGGGATGGGGATGGAGGCAGCGATGGAGGCAGCGATGGAGGCAGCGATGGAGGTAGCGATGGAGGTAGTGATGGAGGTAGCGAGCAGGGCGGGACAGCGGGGAGCGGCGGCTTCCCTCCGCAAGGGAGTCCTCCGCAACCGGGGGCTGCCGTTGCCGGTTGCGCCTGTAGTAGCTTCGCTCCGTACACAGACGGGGCCCCGATGGGACTCTTGTTCGTCGCTAGCGGCCTAGTCTTCTATCGTCGCCGTCGCCGACCTGGAGATCGCTCGTACCGAATCGGTCGGTGCGCCTGAGCGAGGTAGAGCGGGCCAGGGGGCGCTGCATCTCGACTCAGGCTATGGGAGGCGCGGAATCGGTCCTCACGCGCGTCTGATCACGGAGCTGTGTTCGCGGACAGTTGAAATGACGGCCCGAGCCGATGCGGACCCGCGGCTGCAGATCACAGCGGAAGACTTCAAGCGGCAGTCCACGCTTCTGGCGGGGGCCGAGGAGATGTTTCGTCAGATGATCTCGGGGGTGAGATCATCTTCGACGAAGCGTCCGGATCACAGCTAGGAGCCCGCGAGGCTGGGCCGCGGATTCTTGGGGCCCGTCCGCTAGCCGAGATCGAGATCCAATGCCAGGTCTTCGTAAAACGCGTCGCTGAGCAGGAACGTGGCCCAATCGTTTTCTACGGGCGAGATGCCGCGTCGTTGCTGGAATACGACCATGTCATCGAACTCACCCTGGTACCAACCCCAAAGAAAACGCACTCGCATTTGGTCGAGCTTGCGTTGTTTGAGCTCGGCCACGACGTCTTCCATTTCCTTGTCGTCGAACTCCTCGACGTAGGTCTCGGCCTCGTCGATCAGCGTGCCGAGGTAGTCAACCCCCTTATCCGTGAGTTCGTATAGGCTCTTGCGCCGTTTTACCTCCAGCTTACCGTCGACGAGCAGACTTTCGATGACGTCCTCGAGAGGTACCCAGTCGTGGGGAAGGACGGGGCCGATCTGGACTCCACCATCCTCCTCCTCGAGATCGAGCATCTTGAGCACGTACATTGCCGCGTAGGCGCTTTTCATTTCTGTTGTGATCATGGTGCCTCGGTTCTTCCTGAGGATCTCAAGCTGTGCCACAGGGGCGCGCTGAGGCGGATCCGGCTGTGCGCATCGGTGAATTCGTCGAGCCACGACACCACGCGGCCCTCTGCATAGTGTAGGCAGCGGTGCGCCAGGTGGATCGGGTGGCGCAACCGGACGTGCGCAGGGTTGCACAACACCAGGACCACGTCCCTTTCCGTACCCAGGATTTGCTCCAGGTGGACGTCGAGAAATCGAGAGAGGAGCGTTGCGTACATTGTTTCGTCGTGGTCATCGTCATCGTCATCGTCATCGTCATCGTCATGCAGGTAGAACTCGAGGGCGATATCGGCCCGGAGGTTTTCGGGTTGCTGGTCGGCACTGTGTACTGCGATCAAGAGCGGCTCGCGAAGCTCGCGGACGATGCCGGTGTCGAGCGACTCGAGTTCGATGATGTCGACTCGAGAGAACCCGAACTCGTCATAGTCGAGATCGGGCTCAAGCCGATCTTCCTCAAGCCCCAGGAGATCGAGGGCCGCACGAGCCCGGAAAGGGAGGTCGGCGATGGTTTGCAGCTGGGACCGCATGGCGCCCAGTGGTCGAGGCTAAGTGAGGGTCACGACGCGGTGTGCATGGCGGCGAATGCCGAAGCTGCCTCCACCGCGGGAGCGCGAGGGGGCGCGGGAGCGAGATGGCGTGGCCCTCCCGCCGCCGAATGACCCACCCTTCTTGCCGTAACTGCGGCCCGAGCGTGATTTCTTGGAGGCCGCGTTGAATTTTGCCGGATTCGATTTGCGCCAGCTGCTGCGATGCGTCGCAAGGGCGCCTCGGCGCGCGCCAGAGGTTCGATACGGCGTAGCGTACATGGGCATGTACGAAGGCATGAACATGCGAGACATCATGGAGCCCATCAACATGCCGCTAGCGAAACTCCACATCGGGGAGTGGTAGGACTGGTACATTCCCTGGCCGCGAATCTGGTATTGGCCCCCTTCGCCTTTGACCTCGCGTTTGATGGTGAAGATCTTTTCGGATTCGGCCGCCTGCCCGTTGGCATCGGTGTCGAAGAACCCGGTCACGGTCTGGCCGCGATCTGCTGCGTCTTGCACTGTGACACTGATGATCTGGTCGCCCGTGTAGATCTCGTTGACTTTTTCCTCGAAGTCCTCGGGGCCGTCCGCCCGTTTGTACGCTTCGCCCACCGCATCCCAGTCGATGTCGACCGTGGTGTTGTCTGTCGTGACCCAACGCTCGTCCTTGCGTGACCCACCACAGGCGGGGACGGTGAGAGAAAGCGCTACGGCGCAGCTGAGGAGTTGGAGACTCAGTTTTCGGGGGCTTTTCACAGGTCGTTCCATGCTTCGGTACGGTCCACGCTCGGGTTCTGGCGCGTCGGCCTCGACGGCGTCGCACATGCTTATGCCACGTTTTCGGCGCGGAGCCCTACCTGTCGGCAGCGGGGGCGGCGGGACTTTGCGGTGCTGCCGATATTAATGCCACGCTGCGGGTCCTCTCGGACAGCGCACAGTGCACAATGCTCCGATTTGCCTTGGTGCCCCGAGCCATCCCGAATCGGGGCGGGGGGGCATCTTGCTGGAAACCGTTGGGGAACTGCGCGATGTGCGGTTTCCTCGGCTTGTTCGGGCTTTCCGCCATGACTGACGCGCCTTCTCCTCCCACCGGAACCCCGCTAGCCGGCCGCCGCCACGCCGGGCGTGTACTCGCATTCTCGATGTTCATCATGGGGGCGTGTGGTCTCGTATACGAGTACACGCTCGCCGCACTGGGCAACAATCTGTTGGGCTCGCGCCACGAGCAAATTTTCGTGGTCATCGGCGTGATGATGTTCGCTATGGGCGTCGGGTCGGTGGTTCAAAAGCAGATCGGTGGTCATCTCGTGGACAAATGGCTGCTCTTCGAGGTGCTCCTCGGCCTCGCAGGAGGGCTGAGTACGTGCCTGATATACGCAGCGTTCGCCTACACTACGAGCCATCAGCTGGCGATGTACAGCTGTGCTTTTTCGATCGGCGTCCTCATCGGGATGGAAATCCCGCTTTTGATTCGGATCAACGAACAGTACTCAGAGAGCCTGCGCGCGAATTTGTCTCAGGTCCTCTTTATGGACTACGTAGGGTCGCTAGTGGGCGCGCTGCTCTTCGCTTACGTTCTGCTCACACGACTCACGTTGATCAACATTTCCCTTTGCTTGGGCATGGTCAACACACTGCTGGCGTTGCTGGGCGTCGTGTACTTTTGGCCGCTGGTTCGATGGCGCCGGCGTCTCGTGGCGGCCATCGTCTTGACTGCAACGGTTCTGGGATTCGGGCTGGCGCTCTCCGGCACCATTGTGGCGACGCTGGAGCAGCGTTGTTTCGCGGATCCGATCGTTCTCAGCGAGACGACGCGCTATCAGCACCTTGTGCTGACGCGCAGAGACGACGACGTGAGCCTGTATATCGACGGAGACCTACAGTTTTCTTCAGACGATGAAGCGATCTATCACGAGTTCTTGGTACATGCACCGATGAGTGTCGCCCACTCGCGGCGGCGTGTCTTGATTCTCGGTGGAGGGGACGGGCTCGCATTGCGTGAAGTGTTGAAATATGACGATGTCGAGGAGGTGGTGCTGGTGGATATCGACCGTCGTATCACCGAGCTTGCGCGAGAGGAGCCAGATCTTGTCGCCCTCAATCGCGGATCTTTGCTCGACGCGCGCGTGAGCACCTTCGTAGGGGAGGGTTCCTCGCCCGGCGAATTGAGAGAAATCCGACGCAGCGCCCGATCCCCTCAAGACCTTCTGGGCGGGGAGGACGACGCGTTGGCGCAAGTCCGGGTACTCAATGTCGACGCGGACCTGTTCTTGCGCAGGGTGAGTGGTGAATTCGATGTGGTGGTGATCGACTTTCCCGATCCGAAGAGCATTGCGGTCGCCAAGCTCTACTCGGTGGACTTCTTCCGACAGCTCGCTGTTCGCCTCGGCCCGCAAGGCATCCTTTCGATCCAGGCGTCGAGCCCCGTGCGGGCGCGTGAGGTCTTCTTGTGCGTTGGCGCGACCTTGCGCGCAGCTGGATTCTCAGCTCGGCCCTACCACCACAATGTACCCTCCTTCGGCGAGTGGGGGTGGTATCTCGCCCAGCCCAATGAACGCCGAGAGACGGAGGTGAACCAGAAAATTGACGCGTTGGAACGCATCACGGTTCACACTGAATTCCTGACTGCGGCATTGCTTCGCGGCTCGTTCGCATTCGGGAAACGCTGGCTTCTGGCCGACAATATCCGTCCGAATACCAAGATGCGTCCAAGGCTGGTTGAGTACGCCCGCAGGGCTTGGCAGCCGAACTGACGGTCGCTGCGGCCGCGAGTGGGCCGCGGGGGGGGGATTCTACGCAGACGCGCACCTTCGAGGGTTGGCCTCGACGGGATCAAATTGACTCCAGGATCGGAAGATGGAGATGAAAATTCACTGCCCGTACGGCCTTGGGCGGCGATCCGGCTATCTACGCACCTCCGCTCGCGTGGGACCGTGTGAGATAGCCCCTACATGGTGCGCGAATGGGTGGCGCGGAAGAGAATCTCTCGTTGTCCACGTTTCCGCGCGTTCGCGCATCAGAGGTGATAAGGTGGATCCAACGCGCCTCCGACTCTATGCGTATCCAAACTGCTACCCTTCGTCGATCCCTGTTCTTTCTAGGCCTAGAACAAGCGCAAAAAAAATCTGAATACTGTGAATTTACCTGAAAGTCCCCTTGTTCGTGTAGTTATGAGCAACAGCGAACACGCGCAACCGAGCGCAAAAGGCACTTTCAGGTGAACC
>JAZGFE010000031.1:0-22755 GCA_036479215.1 Nannocystaceae bacterium
TACGCAGATCAAGAAAAGGTATGGGCGAAGATTTTCCATCGAGGAAATGTTCCGCGACATGAAGGACCTACGGTTTGGGATGG
The DNA here is from genome assembly GCA_036479215.1 of Nannocystaceae bacterium. GTDB lineage: Bacteria > Myxococcota_A > Polyangia > Nannocystales > Nannocystaceae > FL481. Next base: position 84 of record JAZGFE010000031.1, read on the forward strand.
GGTTGTCGTGGATGAAGGTGCGGCGGCCCGATCGAAGAGACCGACTCTTTCTGATTGCCACGTTGGCGCACGCGCTGCTGACGTTCCTTGGGGCCGCAGGAGAAGAACTCGGATTCGACCGATATCTGAAAACGAACACGTCGAAGAAGCGTACCCTGTCCCTGCTTCGCCAGGGCCTACGTTGGTACGATCTGTCGCTGACGATGAACCAAGATCGATTCGTCGCTCTGATGCGAAGGTTCGACCAACTTATCCATCGTCAGATATTTTTTCGTGAAGTGCTCGGCGCTGTATGAGGGGATGGCTCAGGAGCGAGACAGCTACCTCGCAGAAGAACAATCCGAGCTAGGCGCGGAGCTTGAACAGGTTGTCGCCAAGCTCACGACGCTCAGCAATGAGCGCAGCAAGGCACTCGCCGCGCTCTCCGATGCGGAGACCTTCTCGAAGTTTCGCCGGCTCACTATTCGCCTAGTCGAGCAACGAACCGAGGTGGAAGTGCTTCGCAGGAAGGCAGTTCTGTTCGATCAAATCGCGGCCAAGAAGAAAGAGATCCGAGATCTCAAGCAAGAGCGCGAACAACTGATTGAGAGGATCGAGAATGGCATCCTAACCGCCGACGGGAAATATGCTGCCATCCGCACTTACTTCAACGAGATCATCGAAGAGGTTATCGACCGCAAGGCGAGCCTCTACACGAGCCTCAACGAGGAGGGAAATATAGAGTTTCATACCGAGATCCTCGACGCGGGTGGCCACGAAACGAGCGCGGGAGATGGAAACACCTACTCTCGGCTCCTGTGCATGGCCTTCGATCTTGCTGTCGCGCGCCCATACGTCGACGAAGCGTTTCCACATTTTCTCTATCACGATGGCGCTCTGGAGACGCTCGACGACAGGAAAAAACTCAACCTCGTCCACGTCCTCCGTGACTACTCCGCCCTCGGAGTCCAGATACTCATTACGGCGATCGACTCGGAGCTTCCTCCCACGCCTGACGACAAGCAACTGTTCACCGACGACGAGCTTGTTCTACTTCTCCACGACGACGGCAGGACGGCCGCCTGTTCAGAATGCCCACTTGGTGATCGGCGCGGCTGTGTGCTGCCCATGTGTCCGAGCACGTGGTTCTACGCGGGTCGAGCGGGGACAGCATCGGCCGCGACGGCACGCTGGTGCCCAGTGATCTCGACGAGGTGCGGACCAAGGTCGCGTCTTCGTTGATGTCTCCGCACGGCCGGGTGTGTCTTCGACTCACGGCGCCTGACCCCCTATTCCCGAGCCAAGGCCCTGCGAATGCTCCACCCTTCCGCGGATGAATCCCCGTTGAGAAGCGCCCGTGTCACGTCTTCGTCAAGGGTCAAGAGCGACATGATCTGCGTCACCCGTGCGCGGCTCAGTTTCTCGCGCCGGGCGATGTCGACTCGTGACACGAGCCCTGCCTCGATCTCGCCTTGCGACGCAAGGGCCTTGCGCAGCGCCTCAACGGCGCCCGCCGTCTGCGAGACGGTGCTGCCGACCCGGTGCTGTCTCGCAGACGGCTCTCCGTCGAGCGTAGGACCCGTCAGGGCAACGTCGCCGACAGGCGCGCAAACGGACGCTCAGGCCGGTTTTGAGTGGTTCGCTGATTGGTCGTTTTACCGAGCCACTTAGTACCCAACACAAACCCCGAGTCAGCCCGTTTAACGGCTGCTCGGGGGCCACTCGCCACTCGCCGCATCGAGAGCCGTCGCCGGGGGCGAGCATTTTCGCCGGGGAGCGGCATGAGCGGGAAGGCCGAGATGGGATGGCGCGCGCTGATCTACACTGGTCCCATGAACGACACCGTCCTCGTGACGTGCCCATACTGCTTTGAGTCGGTCGAGTTGGTGGTCGACCCTGGAGACTTTGGACTCATGATCGAAGACTGCGCGGTGTGTTGTCGACCATGGGAAGTCAGAGTGAACCGCGGAGACGACGGGCATCCAGTGGTGGACGTCCAACGCTCCACATGACCCGCTCGGTTCGAACTGCGACGCGATACCAACGCTCACATCAGATACCGGCCCCCGCCCCGACCCGTCGCGGTGCGTCACGGCACATCACGGCACATCACGGCACATCACGGCACATCACGCGCATCACGGCTCGGTGCGCATTCTGCTACCGTCCGTCGGGGGAGCCTCGCACACGCCATGAGCACAGATACGGACCACAACACCCACACGAACAACGACGCCATCATCCTTTCGGTCGACAGCTTGAAATTTAGCTGGCGACTCGGACGCACCATGAAAGCGTACCTGATCGGGATCGCGGCGGACAACCTTGGGACGCTGCAGATCACCGAGTCCCTAACGTCGACACGGATCAAGCACCGGCCAATTCTCGGCCGACCATTCAGCTGGCCCCTGGGACACGACGGCTTCGTCTTGTACCAGCGCACGGGGGGACTACCTGACGTCGTGCGTTACTCGCTGGTGATCGTGCGCGACCGTTTCACGGCTCGCAAGGTTGGCTCCATCCTCAAGAAGATAGCTGCCGACCAAGAATTCAAGCAGATTGTCCGCACCGCCACCACCCTCGCGGCCGGAGCCGCTGGCGCCAATGTGGCCCTCGGGCTGTTGGCGCCAGCGATGGGGGTGGTCGGTCGAGTTCTGCGAGAAATGAACGACAAGGTTCTCGACACGATCGACGGCGGCCTGCATCTCGATCGGGCCGACAAGTTGCAGTCGGAATTCTCCGACACCGTACGCAGCGCGATCGCGGATGTGGAACTCGATTTTCACCTCTTCGACGCGGCAGTCGATGAGGACAGTGCGGCCTTCTTGCACGGATCGCTGGTGGGACTGCAAGAGTCGGGCTTGTTGATCGGCACGGAAGCCTAGCCCCTCACCTCGCGCTTCGCACCCCCACGCCCGCCGCCGTCGGGTGGGCCGCGCCCCACACAGGGCCACGTTCTACCCGCTCCGACGCCGTGCGTGCGACCCACGCACGGTCCGCCCGACTCGCACTGGCCCCACCCGTCACGCGGCGGTACATCTGCATGCACTCATGTGCGGCATCATCGGCTACACCGGCAGCAGGCAAGCGGCCCCCGTACTCGTACAGGGGTTACGTAAGCTCGAGTATCGCGGCTACGATTCTGCTGGCGTCGCCGTGCTCGACGCCAGCAGAGACCCCACCACCCAGCTCACAAGGTGCGTGGGAAAGATCTCGGCCCTCTCGGGTCGTGTCGACACGGATCAGGTCTCCGGCACCTGCGGCATCGGCCACACGCGATGGGCGACCCACGGCCCACCCACTGAACGCAACGCCCATCCCCACCGCGTCGGGACCATCTCTGTAGTCCACAACGGCATCATCGAGAACTGCCAAGGGCTCCGTGAGCGGCTTGCTGGCCAAGGCTGCCGCTTCCGCAGCGATACCGACACCGAGACCATCGCGCATCTCATCGCACTGGCCTACCGCGCCTCGCCAGACTTGCACAGCGCCGTCCGCAACGCCGTCGCGCAACTGCGGGGCTCGTGGGCCCTATGCGTCACACAAGACGACTACCCCGACCAGATCGTCGTCGCACGCCATCGCTCACCGCTATTGATCGGAATCGCGGACCCCCATCACGAAGCTCATCAAGAACGCGCGGAACAGTTCGTCGCGTCGGATGTGGCGCCCATGCTCGCGTATACGCGTACCGTTGTGGACCTCGAAGACGGCGACACGGCGCTTCTGAGCCCCGATCGCTGCGAAATTATGGATGTGCGAGGCCAAACACCTCGCCGACCGCCACGCCAGATCGATTGGAGTCCGCTGGCGGTCGAAAAACAGGGATTCAAGCACTTCATGCTCAAGGAGATCTTCGAGCAACCGCGAGCCATACGCGACACGCTGATGGGGCGCCTCCCCGCCGAAGCACAAGAAATCGACCTCGATGGGCTCGACCCTTCGGTCACCCGTACCTCTCGCATTACGCTACTGGCCTGCGGCACCTCCTGGCATGCCGCCCTCGCCGGCAAGTATCTGATCGAGCAGTTGGCCCGGATTCCGGTCGAGGTGGATCTCGCCAGCGAATTTCGCTACCGCGATCCTATTGTCCGAGAAGGTGATATCGCCATCGCCATCAGCCAGTCGGGAGAAACAGCAGATACGCTGGCAGCCATCACCGAGGCCAAGCGACTCGGCGCTACCACAGTGGCGATCTGCAACGTGATCGGCTCCACCATCGCCCGCATCTCCGACCACGCGCTTCACACCCACGCCGGGCCCGAGATCTCGGTGGCCTCGACCAAGGCCTTCACTTCGCAGCTCACCATGCTCACCCTCGTCGCCGCACGACTCGGTCAGCTCACGGGATCACTCTCTTCCGAACGCGGGCATGCTCTCATGGAAGGTCTGCGCGCGTTGCCGGTGGCCATCGACACACTGCTCGACCAGCGCGCGGCGGTCAAGACCATCGCCCGACGCTACCGGCACGCTCGGGACTTCCTGTACCTCGGGCGGGGACTTGGATTCCCCGTCGCACTGGAAGGCGCGCTCAAGCTCAAAGAGATCAGTTACGTGCACGCCGAAGGCTACGCCGCTGGCGAGCTAAAACACGGTCCGATCGCGCTTGTGGACGAGCACGTTCCGGTCGTACTTTTGGCGCAACGTGGGCGCACCTACGACAAGGCGATCGCAAATCTCGAATCGGTACGTAGCCGTGGCGGACGCGTGATCGCGGTAGCGACCGCCGGAGACGATCAAATAGGCGATCTCGCAGACGATGTAATTCTCGTACCCGATGTCGACGCGTACCTCCAACCCATCGTTGCCAGCATTCCGCTGCAGTTGCTGGCCTACTATATCGCGGACCTCAAGGGTACGGATGTGGACCAGCCGCGCAATCTAGCCAAGTCTGTCACGGTGGAGTGAGCGCGCGCCTCCCCGCGGATCCAAGTCCACCAACACGAGCCGGCGGCTCACTTCCGTGAAGCCGTATCTCTCGTATGCCTCGAGCGCGCGCCTGTTGAAGCTGCGCACGGTGAGCTCGACCCTCGCTATGCGAAGCTCCGCCGCCAACTGCTTGATCCGCTCCACCAAAGCCCACGCGTAGCCGCGGTTCTGATGGGCCTCGAGCACCGCGATCTGGTCGAGCTCCAAGAAGCGGGTCGCATGCGCGAAGGGATTCGCCACGCGATGGATGGTCTGCAACAGCGCGTACCCGACGGGCTCGCCAGTGTCTGCGTGAGCGAGGAATCCGTAGTTTCCTTCCACCTCGAGCACCGCGCTAAAGAACGGAACTACGGAGATGGAATCGTAATCCCGATAGGTGCCAGGGTCCGCGCGATGATGCGGCCTTTGGATCGCCGCGTTCAGTGCAGCAAAGACCTCGGCGTCGGCCGGTGTCGCGACCCGGACCGCGCCCGCGTGCGCATGTGGATCTGGCGGTACCGGCATGGACCGCACAAGTATGACCGAAGTGGCCGGCCGTGATGCGAGTCACGCAATCGGCGGCCAGCTCTCCGCGCAGCACCCCCTTCCCTCTCCCGCCGCCAAACGACAACCGATGCACCGCGCGCTCACGGGATGGACCCCCGCGAAGGGCGCACAGCATCCTCTGGCGAGGACCACGAGTCGCTAGCAGCCTACAGCGTCGTGGCCTGGGATTCCGTCGCCCGAATCCACGTACCCGATTGACCACCGGACTTGCTCACGAGCAGCACCTCTTTGACCACCATCGCGCGGTCCATCGCCTTGCACATGTCATAGATCGTCAGCGCCCCCACTCCTGCGGCCGCAAGTGCTTCCATTTCAGGGCCGGTGCGATCGTAGGCGGACACACATACCCGCACCACAAATCCCGCCTTGTCGGGAAGCGGTTGGAACGCAATGTCGATCCCCGTTAGGCGCACGGGATGGCACAGCGGGATCAGGTCGGCCGTACGTTTGGCAGCACCGATCGCGGCGAGTCTCGCCACCCCGAGCACGTCACCTTTCCCGATCTTCCCCGCGTCGATGCGCTCGAAGGTGGCGCGCTGCATATGAATGCTGGCCTGCGCCACGGCGGTGCGCGGGCGTTCGGGCTTGTCGGACACGGTCACCATGCGGGCCGAGCCAGAAGAATCGAAGTGCGTCAGAGAATCGGACATCGGCGGAAGTCTAGCCGCCCAACCGCAACGCACGCAGGCAATTCGTTCGCGCCGTGGCCGGTCGTTTCCACCGCTTGCATGTGCGCAAAAAGTTGCGCCTGCGAACGCCCCTTCGCCCTATCGTCCAGGTCACGCGAGGCCTCAGGGCAGCGGTCGATGGTTGGCGGTCTCTACCGCGGCGACGGCTCCACGCTCGCGCTCCTGCCTCCGGGGCCCACGCGCCCAGGCCGAGGCGAGTGTCCGCACACGGGATCCGTTTCCGTAGTGCGCGATATCGAGACCGACCACGCTCGTGTTATTCCTTCGCCGCGTTGGCGCCCGCACCACGTCGATGCCAACCCTCGAGAACGAAGAAGAACGCGAGAACGCCATGAAAGTCGGCATCCCCAAGGAGATACACCCTGGCGAACGCCGGGTGGCTACCACCCCCGAAACGGCGAAACGTCTGCAAGAGCTCGGATTCGCCGTGGCGGTGGAAACCGGCGCGGGGGAACGCGCCACGTTTTCCGACGACGCCTACCGCGAGGCAGGTTGCGCGATCGTGCCCACGGCGATCGAACTCTGGTCGCAGTCCGACGTGGTGCTCAAAGTCCGCGCCCCGCAGATGAACCCCAAGACGCTGCAGCACGAAGCCGACCTACTGCGCGAGGGAGGCCACCTGATCAGCTTCATCGCACCCGCCGAGAACGAGGACTTGCTCAAGAAGCTGGCCGCGCGTCGGGCCTCAGTGGTGGCGATGGACTGCATCCCACGGATCTCTCGCGCGCAGAAGCTCGACGCCCTGTCATCGATGAGCAACATCTCCGGTTACCGTGCGGTGGTGGAAGCGGCGCGTTGCCTGGGCAGCTTTTTCACCGGGCAGATCACCGCAGCCGGAAAAGTACCGCCGGCCAAAGTTCTGATCATCGGAGCTGGGGTGGCCGGGCTCGCCGCCATCGGAGCGGCGCGCGGTCTCGGAGCCATCGTCCGCGCCTTCGACACGCGTCTAGCGGTGAAAGAGCAAGTCGAGAGCCTGGGCGCCGAATTCCTTGTACTCGAGTTCAAAGAGGACGGCGACGGTGAGGGCGGCTACGCCAAGCTGATGAGCAAAGAGTTCATCGACGCGGAAATGAAACTGTTCGCCGACCAGGCGAAAGAGGTCGACATCATCATCACAACTGCGCTGATACCTGGGCGCAAGGCCCCGATCCTGATCACCGAGGCAATGGTCGCTTCGATGAAGCGGGGTTCAGTGGTAGTGGATCTCGCTGCGGAACGCGGCGGAAACTGTGAGGTGACTCAACCCGAGAAGATGGTCGAGCACAAGGGGGTCACGATCATCGGCTACACCGATTTTCCCAGCCGCATGGCCCATGTGGCGAGCAACCTCTACGGCAGCAATCTCTGCCATATGCTCGACGATATGAGCAAAGATGCCGGCTACACCATCGACATGGACGACGAGGTGGTGCGAGGGGCCTTGGTACTCAAAGATGGAGAGGTCACCTGGCCCCCACCCAAGCCGAGCGCACCTCCTCCGCCCACCGCCACGCCCAAATCCGCACCCACAGCCGCGCCCAAACCGACCGCAGCGACGCCGGCCCTCAAGAAGCGAAAAAAGGGTGAAAAAAAGAAGTCGGGTAACTTCGGGCTCGCGCTCGTTGGACTCGCGCTATTGGGCGTCGGTTGGGGTGGCAACCCAGACTTCCTCTCCCACTTCACGGTGTTCGTATTGGCTTGCTTCGTCGGCTGGCAGGTGATCTGGAATGTGAGCCCCGCATTGCACACGCCGCTGATGAGCGTCACAAACGCAATCAGCGGGATCATTGTGCTCGGCGGAATGCTGCAGCTCGGAGGCGCATCTGGCTCCCCCGCAGCTATCCTGGGCGCGATCGCCGTCGGCGTCGCTACCGTCAACGTAGCCGGGGGATTTTTGGTCACCCAGCGCATGCTCAAGATGTTTCACAAGTAGGGGGGCCATCATGCCGCTAGGACTTCTCACCGCCACCTATATCGCTTCCGCGATCCTCTTCATCCTAAGCCTATCGGGCCTCTCCAACCAGGAAACGGCGCGAAAGGGCAACAGCTACGGCATTGTCGGCATGCTGATCGCCGTGATAGCGACGGCCGCATACGCAGCTGGCATGTTTGAAGGCTCCGCACCCATCGATCTCGGCCAGGGCGGCTACGTGCTACTGAGCTCCGCTATCCTGCCCGGTGCCCTCATCGGCGCCTTCTTGGCCTCCAGGGTCGCCATGACCTCGATGCCCGAGCTCGTGGCCGTGCTACACAGCTTCGTGGGCCTTGCCGCCGTATTGGTGGGCATCTCCACCTATCTAGCGCCTGGCGTCCCCGTTCCTGTCTCGGAGACGCGCGTACACGAGATCGAAATCTGCCTCGATATCTTCATCGGCGCGATCACTTTCTCTGGCTCGGTCATGGCGTTCCTCAAACTTCGGGGCAGCATTTCTGGGAAACCCCTGACGCTCCCGGGCCGACACGCGCTCAACTTGGCCATGCTCTTGTCTTGCCTCTACCTAGGCTACAGCTTCGTGGGAAAACCAGACCACGGCGGGGTCTACGATCTTCTGGTCATGGCGGGCATCGCCTGCCTCATCGGTGTACACATGGTCCTCGCTATCGGTGGGGCCGACATGCCCGTGGTCGTATCGATGCTCAACAGCTACTCGGGCTGGGCCGCGGCTGCAGCAGGCTTCATGCTCAACAACGATCTACTGATCGTGACCGGTGCTCTGGTGGGCAGCTCCGGCGCCATCCTCTCGTATATCATGTGCGCCGCGATGAACCGTTCGTTCATCAGCGTGATCCTAGGTGGTTTCGGCACAGGCGGGGGGGGAGGTGCAGGCGCGACCGCTGCGGCGATCGAAGGCGAGGCCATCGAATTCTCGGTAGAACAGGTATGCACCCTGCTCTCGGACGCGAAGAAGGTCATCATCGTGCCCGGCTACGGCATGGCCGTAGCGCAGGCCCAACACTCGCTCGCGCAAGTGGTGAAAATCCTGCGCGCCCGCCATATCGATGTTCGTTTCGGGATCCACCCCGTCGCGGGCCGCCTCCCAGGCCACATGAACGTGCTCTTGGCGGAGGCCAACGTCCCCTACGATATCGTGCTCGAGATGGATGAACTCAATGCTGACTTCCCCACCACGGACGCCGTATTGGTGATCGGCGCCAATGATATCGTCAACCCTTCGGCACTCGACGACCCCAACAGCCCGATCGCGGGTATGCCGGTACTTGAGGTGTGGAAAGCGAAAACCGTGGTGGTAATGAAGCGCAGCTTGGCCACGGGCTATGCTGGCGTGGACAATCCGCTGTTTTACAAGAGCAACACACATATGCTGTTCGGCGATGCGAAGAAGAACGTCGACGCGTTCCTGGCCGAGCTAGGCGAGTAACGAACTAGGCCTCGGGCTCATCCTCCCCGCCGCTTTCACCATTGGACACGGCGGAGCGCGTGCGCTGCTCTCGTCGTCGCGCTCCGAGTGCGGACAAGGTCGGGAGCACAAGTACGGCCGCGCCAGCGGTCATGCTGATACCGAGTACCGCGACCATCCCAATACCACGAAGGCCTCCCGAGTCTGCGATGAGAAAGGTAGCGAAACCGATGGCGGTGGTAACGGTGGCAGCGAGGATGGCCCGTCCTGTCTCGTCCACAGCATGAGCCAGGCCATCGCTACGCCCTCGGGCGTAGCGAATGCCCGCCGTCAAGAACACTCCATTGTCGACTCCGATGCCGAGCACGGCGGGAAGAATGGGTACATTGAACAGCGTAAACTTGAACTCACAGCTTCCCATCACGCCAAGCATCCACCACAGCCCCACCAGCAGGGGAACTAAGGTGAGCAACGTTTGTCCCACACTTCGTAGCTGCCAGAAGACAAGGGCCGCTACCAAAAACCCCGCCATCCCCAGAATCACTGGCGACTCGTCTTGGATCATCTGGTACATCGCAGCGTAGACAGAGGTCTCCCCGACGTACAACTTGCTTTCGTCGTCGCCACGGTACGCGACCGTCTCGGCCATGAACTCGATACCCTTTCGGATGTTGCTCGCGTCAAAGTTCGGATAGGCGAATAGTCCGTATTTTCCGTCCTTCGTGCGCACCTTCGCCAGCACCGCCGCCGGAAGATCATCAATGCCAAAGGGCTTCGCTTGGAGCATCTTTCGCATCAACTCCGCATCCCGAACGCTGAGCACCCGCTCCCGTTCGCCGCCGGACCCCTCGCCGTGCCCAGCGTCCTCACTATCCCCAGACTCTCCTCCATCCTCGCCGGCCACACCGAGCTTTTTCCACAGCCGATCGCTGAAATCTTCGGTTAGTTCGTCGATTCGCTCCGCACGCTCGTCGAAGTCGAGGGTGGAGTCGGGCATGAGCGACGGCGCCCCGAATAGGTCCGCAACCACGGAATCGCCGACCATGCTTCGTTGCCTATGGCGCTTCACAGCCCGCTCGTACACCCGCTTCGCTTCACCGTATGAATCGAGCACCAGAATCCCCGCGTGCACATCTTTGCCGAAGATCTTGCTGATGAGAAAAACATCGGACTCGGTGCCCGCCCGAGCTTGGTCGGATTGAAGTTCCCGGCCGTTGTGCTCGAAACCATGCTGGCGCATTCGGCCGGCCGCCGGGGCAGAAAACACTGTGACGGCCACAAGTAGGGCGAATACGGCCCCCGGCCGAGCGAGCATGAATCGAACAATACGCGCTGGTGCAGGTGCCCGCTGGCATCGCTGCACGCGTTTGATCCCGACGAGGCGCAGGAACGCGGGAAAAACGGTGACCATCGACAACAGACACAGCACCACGCCCATGGCCGCGATGGCGCCGAATTCCTGAAAGGCAGGAAAATCCGACTGCGCCATCACAAGGAACGCCCCGGCAGTGGTACTCGAGGCCACGAGCAGCGGTACGATCAGGCCACAAAACGCGCGGCGAATCGCCTCTGGGCTGTCATGTGTGTCTCGCTCTCGGCGAGCCCGACTAAACAGGTGGATCCCCGCATCGATTCCCATGCCCATCACCACCGAGGAGATCAAGCTCGTCATGGTGTTGAGATGCCCCAAGACCAACTGCGCCGCCGCGAGCGACCAGGTCACCCCGCATAGCAGCGGAATCACGAGGGTCAGCACCGCACGCCACGAGCGGAAGAACAAGTAGATCACCGCCACCACGCCGAAGACACCAAAAAGCCCGCTGCGAACCATATCGCGCCGGATCACCGCACGTTCCGCTGCTTTCGCTATGTAGGGGCCGACAAGATTGACACGCAGGTCGGTACCCGACCACAGTCGGTCCGCACGCTCTCGGATCTCCCGAACGCGCCGCGTCATCTCTTTGGAGACACGCACCGCAAAATCGAGGTCGCTCGAGGGTTCCGTGGGCAAGAGCAAGACCACGAGGGCGTCGATGCCATCTCTCTCGTAGTAGTCCTCGAATCCCACGCGATCACGCGCCTGTTGGCGTTGCGCGTCGACAAACGCCCGCAATCGATCGGGCGCTTTGGGGTCTGGTTTCGTCAGTCCGAGGCACAGATCAGGTGCCGCAGAACACATCTCGTAGTTTCGCCAAGCGGCCACCCGCTCCTCGAGCGTACTCATGTCCTCTTCGGACAAATAGTAGAGTGCATGCTCGAGGAAGAACTCGCCTCGCAGCCGGTAGTCCACGGTCGAGAGAAATTCGTGGTCCGCGAGCTCCTCGGCCACAGCGTCTGCGAACGCATGTCGAGCTCCCAAGCTCGCGCCGGCGACTACCAAGTTCACTGAACCGATGGCGCTAAAGTTCTCCTCAATCGACTCGAGGTTCTTGAGCACCACATGTTGTCGGGGCAACAAGCGACGCAGGTCACTATCGACGTGCAGGCTCGAAGCGACCCACGCCGAGAGCACCGTCAGCACACACGCGACGATCAAGATGGTTCTGTGGTGCCGCAGCACACCATCGATCCAGCGTTCCCGTAGTCTCTGTTCGCGGTTCGCGCCCACGCTGGGTCATCTTGCCCTAGGCCCTCGCCGGGAACCACGTCCCGTCGTACACCGCCGCGGGTCACCCGCCGAACGGGTACCTGCCGACCTCGCCTACTCCCCGCGCAACGGACCGTCGATGCGCGGTGCGACGTGGGCGACCACGTGATGTGCGCCGCGTCGGGTCAGATGTACCCCATCCCCCGCGCGCACCTTGATGCGCTTGTTCCCCATCCTCAGACGCTCCGCATAGCCGCCGTCGGGCCCCGCCAACACCGGCCAGATGTCGAGAAAGTGGGCTCGAGGGCCACGGAGGTGCATCTGCTCCCGAAAGATCTCGTTCATGACCTGCACCCGCCGGTTCAGCTTCTGGGGCCGCATCACCGGCATGCCGAGCCAGAACACCCGCTCTCCAGAGGGCGCAACCTGGTCGTAGAATGCGGACACACGCCGCGCGTACTCCCCGGTCCAACCGGCGTCATTCCAGCGGATCCACTCGGGCTTGTTCCTCTTGCCCATATGCAAGCCCTGCCCGTCGTTACCTCCGAACATCACCACGACCGCGTCGGGAGAAACACGCTCTCTTTGGCGGGCCCCCTCCTTCAGCCAATCGAAGAAGTCGGGGCGGGCAAGCCCCGATGAACTCTTGCCCCGGCGCTTCACGAGATACCCGTACCGCCGCGTCAGCTCCCGTTCGAGGTACAGACCGAACGCGCCCGCGATCATGCTATCGCCCAGGATCAAGATTTTGGTACCCGCCTCCTGAGCCACGGCTCGGGAGATTGGCGCCAAGTACGCCGCAGTGACGCCAGCGAGGGCTCCGGCCAACCAGGCACGTCGCGAAGTTCCGGCGCGGGACATCATGTGGCGAGTAGACGACGATTCCACGGTGGGCACAACGTTGCGCGGTCCGACGCGCACCACCAGGAGGTATTCAGTCGCGCCGCCGGTCCCCGTTCGGGCCGCACGCCCGATCCAGCGTCGTCTCATGTGCACTTCAGGCGTGGTCATCTCGGACGAAGATCGACACGATATGCCCCTCGAACGGCGACTCGCGGCCGCGCTACTGCTCCTCATCGGGGCCGTGCCACTCATGTGGGTCTACCTACCGCAGCGACCCGACGCCCTCCTCACGCCGATGTTCGCTTTGGCCTGTGCGACCTCGGCCGTACTGGCACCGAGTACCCGCTCGCTGCAATCCCTCAGCGGGACCACGGGTGCCACCGCCTTGGTCCTCTTCGATCTGTCGGTAGGTGACCCGGTGGGCATCGGCATCGTGGTGCTCCTCCCGCTCGTGGTGCTCTGCCTCTCGACGGCTCCGTGGCACACGCTGCTCAGCGTCACAGGAGCGGCCGCCCTCATCGCTAGTGTCGCCGGCACGGAATCCGCAACTCGGCGCGCGCTCGCGTTCGGCACGGTGACCGACGGGCTCTCGCTGATCCTGATCGCCGGATGGGCCGCCTGGATTGTGGTCATCGTGGGGCGCGACGCACTCGTGCGTCGAGAGGCCCACGACATGGCCAACGGTTGCCGGCAGCTCGGGTCGGCCCTTGCGCGCGACAAGCGCGATCTCGATGCGATCCTTACCTGCCTCGCCGACCCAGCCCTGCGCCCTCGAATCTCGGGTCACGGGCTCACCCCAACGCAACTCAACGTGGCGACCCCGATCGACGGTGGCAAACGGGTCCTGCTCGCCGTGATCCATGGCGAACCCCTCGCCACGCTCAGCGTCGCTTGGATGTTGCGCACGGCGGCACAAGCGGGCGTACGGAAGCCAGCGACGCTCATGGAACTCGCTCGAACCCAGCTGGACGAAATCAACGCGCCGAGCGACCTGCATTGGGTCGGCCTGCTCGACATGTCGACACACGCATGTGAGACCTCTCCGGTGGGGGCCCTGGCGGGACTGCCCAAACCCTTCACGCGATTCGAAGACGAGATCGACGAAGAACACAGCCAGCGCACCATCAGCGACCTGCTGGGCATCCCGACGCGTCTGGAGAAACTCGACTCGATCCCCCGCGAGACCGCCCTCGACACCATCACTGCCTTGGCGCTTCCGCTGTCGGTCGGCCTGTTGTTTGTGGGTCCGGCCGCCTGGGCTCCACCATGGATGCTCACCGGCGTACTCGTTCACATTCTATCCACCATGCGCCTCAGACGAGGACGACGAGACGCGCAACGCCTCAACGAGCAATTTGATCGACTCGTGGACTGCCGTGACGATCTGCATCATCCCTTGGCACGACTGCACGGGACGCTGCTGCCCTACCAAGTGCGCGTGGGGGACTATCTAGCCACCGCTCACCGACTGCGGGGCGACGTGCTCGATGGCACGTTCGCCGACATGCTCTCTCTCGACGACGACAAAGCCCGCGTGATCGCGGGTGAAGTGGCGGGTGAGGGTATCGCGGCGCGATTCCTCGGCATGGCCGCCCAATCCGCCATGCGAGCGCGGGTGCAGGCCCGATCCCACCCGCTGCGACTGCAGGCCGATGTCGAGCGCGTGCTCAGAGAAGCCGCGGCTCGCCTCGACTACCCCCTACACCTTGAGCTTGGCATCGTGAGCTTCAACCAACTGGGGCACGTTTCCGCATCCGGCAGCCTGGTGAACATGGTCGTCGTCCGCACGCCGAGCGATGAAACGCCCATGCTCAACCGGCGAGCAAGGCTGGACGCGCACACCCAGATCTACCTGACACCGGCCAGCTCCCGACCTGGTCCCGAGGAGACGGCTCCGGCACTCACGGCGCCCCTTGCTGCCGGCCGTCTCGCGGACATCATCGCCAACAACCGATGGCGCCCAGAGACCGATGCCCTCGCGTCGTTGTTTTCCCTGGTGTTCGACGGCACGACCGCTCCAGCGCACGGCACTCTGATCCGACTCGAGCGCACCAACGAAGCCACGTGCGAGACGGCCCAACCCGCCGCGGTGGCGAGCTAGACCCGTCGGGACGACTGCACCCACCCCGCAGCCGCTGCACCAGGCAGTCGCTGCACCAGGCAGCCGCCGCAACCGACTTCCGCAACATGTGCGGCCAGACACGACTGCAAACCGCGCTCCCCCCCGACCCGATCCACGCGATCCACGTTAGACTGCGACGCGGAGACCTGAGCATGTTCCTCCATAACTTGACCCCTCGGATCCCCCCCGTCCGTCCCGTCCCTTCCGTCCCTTTCCGCTTCTCGCCCTCCGTGGGCTCGGTCTTCGCCTTCTGCGCACTCGCGGCGACATCGCTGGGTTTCGGCGCCTGCACGCCCACCGCGGAAAGCGGGCAGTGCAACTCGGACGCGGATTGCTACCAACGCGGCCAGGTTTGCACCAACGAAACACACGAGTGTATCGACGATCTCGTCGACTTTGACGCGACCCAATCCGAACCCGAGCCTAACTTCACGGCCAAAGTTCTCCCCTTCTTTCGAGGCCGAATCTGCACAGTCGCTGGCGAGTTTCAGTCTGGCGCGGCACTGCCCCTGCGCATGGAGCCGTGCGTGCACCCGTGTATTCGCGCGAGCAACGGGACATCCCACGTTTTCCACCTACGTGAGTGTCGAGGCGGCGCCTGCAACGGCCTGAGCGTCGAGTGGTTCGAAGGCGACGGGGCGGACTGCCCCGACGATGCCTTCGCCCGCTTCGACCCCGACCTCTGCGAGTACCCCATCACACTCGCCGGTCGACACCCGCCCTTCGAAGCCAACGGAAGCCCGATTGTGGGACGCTTCCAGCTGGAAATACCCTTTCTCACCAACGACGACGCGGCCCAAATCGCGAACTTCAATGCAGCCACGGCCTCTGCAGCGTGCGTCGAAACCTGCGGCGGCATGGACAGCCAAGACAAGTGCCGAAAAGGGTGCTTCATGCGCGAACGCGCAGAGCACTACGCTCAGGATGAAAACCGCGTGCTCAGCTTCCAGATGACCGCAGAAGCGCCGCCTCCACCCCCGAACTGCGAGACGGCGGAGGGGGCAGACGATGCCTGCCCTTGCGTCGACGTAGGGTTCTAGCGCCGCCGCAGCACGCATGTCTCACAGCGCGAGGCTGGGCCACATATCGGAACGCCGCTCGAGTCGTCTGGGACGGGCGCCGCTCCACGTTTCGCACTAAGGATAGAGTCGTTGTCACACGCGCCCAACAGCCGAAACCGGGCGAAACCGGGACGCCCTTGCCTGGGACTCGTCCTCTCTGGAGGCGGAGCTCGAGGCGCCTACGAAATTGGCGTCCTCCGTTATGTCCGGGAGAAGCTGAAAATCGATACCCACTTTGACGTGATCACCGGCACGAGCGTCGGTGCCATCAATGGGGCCTATCTCGCAGCTACCTGTGATCGACCCCGGGCCCAAGGTCGCATGCTCCAACGCGTGTGGTCCGAGCTCACCATCGACAAGGTCTATCAGTTTGGCTGGCCCCAGCTCCGTGGGCTTCCGCGCGTCTTGTTTGGCAAGAATCTCGCCAAAGTCCCCCACGGAAGCGGGGTTGGTGGACTGGTGGACAGCCGGCACCTCGAGAGAATCGTCCGGACTCAGATCCCCTGGCGCTCCATCACGGAAAACCTACACCGCGGCCATCTGCGCGCGTTCGCCTGCACCGCCACAGAAGTCGCCACAGGCCTCACCACAACGTTCGTCCACACCGCCAGTCGTGAGCTTCCCTATTGGCCGTCCGCTCCCCACGAAACGGTGGTACGGACGCCGATCACTGCGGCCCACGCCCTCGCCTCTGCCGCGATCCCCGTGTTGTTTCCCGCGGTACAGGTAGGAGATCAGCTCTTCGTCGACGGAAGTCTGCGGCAAAATACCCCGCTGAGGCCGGCGCTGCGTCTGGGCGCTGAACGGCTGCTCGTAGTTGGACTGCGCAGTCCCGAACCGAACGCTCTCCATCACCAGCAGCGCGAGCACGCCCAGCAATCTTACCCCAATGCGATCTTCATGCTCGGCAAGATGCTCAACGCCTTGATGCTCGACAAGATCGAAGCGGATCTAGAGCGCATCGAGCGAACGAACCGACTGCTACTTGCCGGTACGTCGGCGTTCGGAACCGAGTTCGGGGCCACACTAGCGGCCGAACTCGGCCGCCCCGATCCCTACCGACCCGTGCAAACGGTGCTCATCCGGCCCAGCTCAGACCTGGGGAAGATGGCTTGGGAAGAAGCTCAGCGCACAGGTTTGACCCAGTACAACGGGCTTGCCGCAAGGTGGATACGCCGTATGATCGCCGCAGGCGACAACCAAGAGAACGACGTAGCGTCCTACGTATTATTTGACTCGGGCTACTTGCGACGTGCGATCGATCTTGGCTATCAAGACGCGGAAGCGCAGCGGGACGATCTACTGAGCCTATTCGATCGATGATCGCCTGGGAGGTCGAGCACAGCGGAGTTCCATTGATCACGGTACCGGGCCAACTACGCGGTGCATTGTCTGGCCCTGATCGTCTAGCCCCGAGATCAACCCCACATATGCGGAGCTTGTCGAGCACGATCGCACAGCGTTCGTTCCCGCCCGGCCGCACAAGCCAAGAGATAGGGCAAAGATGGAAGGCTTGCTGCTCATCGCACATCATCGCCCATCGGTGGTTCTGGGCTCGCCAACGTGATGTTGTGTTCTCCTCGCTGTCGGATCGTGTCGTGGGCAGAGGCGAGAGGACCCGCGGGCGCCGACGCGTGCGTGCACGCCATCCTGCGCGCACGATGAACAAAGATCGGTTCATCGCGCCGATGCGAAAATTCGACCAACCTATCCAAAAACAATTCACTTTTGGTGAAGTGTTGGGCGCTATATGAGGGGATAACTCAGGGCGCCCAGGCCGACCGCGGAGCAGCAAACTCATGGTGGGCAGCAGCGCCACGTCGACCGTGATACGCGTCCGCACCCGCAGGGCTGCCCGCAATATGCAATATGAATGCGATCAATCCTGAGCACGGGCCACGTTCCGAAAGGACCACGTAGGGCACCCCGCCCCGACACTAAGTTGGAACGCTGAACCCGCGCGTGGCGTTGTGCATCCAAGCGCAAGATCGTTGCATGCACAACGCCCCCTCGCTCCGGTTGACACCGCAAGCGAAACCGGAGATTCTGACCTACGGGGATACTGATCTGATGTCCAAACATATACGGATGACCGTAGCGCAGGCGGCCCTCGCTGCGATACTCAGCACTGTGGCCACTGCAGCCGACGCGCGCCCGATGCCAATGGACGGTACGGACGCAAATGGGGGTCAATCCCCGTCCCGCGCCCCGAGCATGACGCTATCCGCGAGTGCGGAGACCGGTGATCCGGGCGACAAAATCACCTTCACATGGTCATACAACACAGGGGGCGACTCGCTCGATCGACTTGAGATCAAGCTCGACGGCGCCTCCGTGGACGACACAGGGAGCTACGTCTGGACGGCGACGCCGGGCAGCCACGTCTTCCGTGCATATATCAGGACAGCAAGCGGCGGCGACAAGCAGTACCGACACGCACTCGCTGTTGTGAACATCTCAGGATGGGAAACCAGTCGCTTTTCCCACCCTGGCCTGACGCTGACCGGAGCAGAGCTGGATGTCATCAAGGAGAACGTGTTTGGTGATGACTCGCATCCGATGAAAAGCGCGTGGGGCGGGTTCAGCCCCAATCCAAATCATACGCCGAACGCCCGCGAGGTCGTGAACATGAAAGACAGCGCCCAGAAAGCAGACTGGGACAAGGATACCCGAGCTGTGTATCCGCTCGCACTGAAATGGGCGATCTCAGGTGATGCAGAGTACGGCGACGCCGCGGTACGCATCCTCAACGACTACGGAAGCACGTGCAGGCAGCTGTGGTACGACGATATCGACGTCTACCCGTTCCTGCATTCCACGCATCTAATTCACGACTGGGCGCTCGCCGCCGAGCTCCTCAAGCACTACGACGGCGGGTACGAAGGCTGGGCCAAAGAGGATATCAAGATCTTCGATGAGGGCTACATGCGTCAGGCTGTCGTCCCCATCACACTGGGCTGGTGGGGCAATGTTGGCAATCCTTACTCGAGTCAAAACCAACCGCTCAACGTCGCCAAAGCCCGTATCATGGTCGGCATCTATCTCGATGACGCGGCGCTGTACCAGTCGGGCTACGACCATTTCCTCGTCACGCAACACGGCCCGTCGTACGGCGGCACCCAGTACAAGGATGTGTTCGGGGTCGACTATGTACACCTGATGGAGTTGTCGATCGGCCTCGGCGGAGAATACCTCGAGATCAATCGAGACGAAGAGCATATGGGTATGTGCGTCGCAAGCACGCAGATGATGGCCGAGACGCTGTGTCATCAAGGCGAAGACGTCTACGATTTGATCATCCGTGAAGAGGAAACGCCTCGGTTCTTGCAGGGAGTTCGTTGGTTGACGGAGGCTGCCCTTGGGGGGGGGGGCGCCATCGTCGACGGTGGGCACCGTCAGTCTGTCCAGTGGACGCATCGGCTCCTATGAGACGATGTACAACCACTACAAGCATCGGCAGGGGAGCAAGTACGAGTTCCCGCTCCTAGAGCAGCATGTCGCCGACCGTCGGGCATCGGGCGGGGGCGGCATGGACACGCTCACTCACGCAGACCTCTCGGTTGACTTGCCCATGGGCTGCTCAGGCGGTGATGAGCCGGACGACGATGATGACAGCGACGACGATGATGGGGAAGAAGACGGCGACGACGACGACGATGCTGGCGACGACGACAACGACGACGACGATGACGATGACGACGACGACGATGACGACGACGATGCTGGCGACGATGACGATACTGGCGACGACGACGATGCTGGCGACGACGATGACGATGCTGGCGACGATGACGATGCTGGCGACAACGACGACAACGACGACAACGACGACAACGACAACGACGATGGCGAGGCCGGAGATGGCGGCGAGCCCGGAGAGCCCGATAGCGAACACGACGACTCCACCAGCGGAGGCGAAGAGAACGACGACTCAGACGCGTCCGACGGATGTGGCTGCGCAGTTCAATCCGGAGTCGCGGGACACATCGCGCGACTCTCGGGGCTTGGATTTCTGGTCGCCGGACGCTCGCGGCGGTCTCGCAGATCTGCGCACCGCGTCGGCTAGCGCAAACACGGAGGCGCGCCCGCGAGGTAACCGGTCAGGGCCTGACCTCTGGCAGCCGGCGTAGGGGATCGGGCATGTTCGGCGGATGGCAGCGAAACGACGAAGTCGAGAAGAGTGGCAGAAAGTCACGCGTGGCTACCGGTCGAGCGGCTTGACCCAGGAGGCGTTCTGCAAACGGGCGGGGGTGTCTCTCAGCGCGTTGCAAAACTGGCTGTACCGCAGGGTGGGGCGACGTGGCGAAGTTCGTGCCGGTGGCAGCGTCATCACCCCCGGATGGATCCGACGCGATGCAGGTCCGAGTGGGCGAAGTGATCGTGACGCTGCCGAGCACAGCGACGGTCGACGACGTGGCCGAGCTGGTCGTCCGGCTCGAGCGACGCCGGACCGGGCATGATCGGGCTGCCGGGAGGCGTTCGAGTCTTGCTCTTCGCCGAGCCGACCGACATGAGGAAGGGCCACGACGGGCTCCACGGTTTGGTAGTCGCGGCGGGCGAGGGCCCCTGCAGCGGCGACTTGTTTGTATGCATCTCGCGTCGCCGTGACCGGGGCGGTACGTCCGCCTGCGCTACGTCCTCAAGACCCTCGCATCAAACGACGGTGAGCACATCGTCCGAGCCACGCCGCCGCCGGGTGTCGGCAAGGGCGTCAAATACGGCCCCGGTCGGCATGCAAACGTCGTCATGGCCAAGTGCGGTGACAGCATGCCGCTTTACCGCATTGCCTAGCGCCTCGCTCGAGCGGGCATCCCGACCGCGCGCAGCTCCTTGTGCACGCGCTTCCATCGGGCGGCTGGACTCGGTCTCGCGCTCTACGACGAGATGCTGGCCGAGGCGCGCGCCGACAAGCACGTGCACGCCGACGAGACCCCGCTTCGAGTCCAGGCCAAAGGCGGCTGTCGCCGTGGATGGATCTGGACTTTGGTTTCCAAGCGCGTCGCCGCTTTCGCCTACGACCCGTCGCGCAGTGCAGAAGCGGCCGAAAGACTTATCGGAGAAGGTGACGGCAACCTGTGCGTGGTTGGGTACTCCGGCTACAACGGGTTGACAAAGGACAATCGCACCCGTAGTGGCTGCGTGGGGCCACGCTCGACGCAAGGTTTTCGAGTCACGCAACTCGGCCCCCGAGGCCGACGAATTGCTCGACATGATCCGCGAGTTTTACAAGGTCGAGCGCGATGCCGCGAACGACGAGGTCCTCGGCTCGGCCGAACATCTGCAGAGGCGACAAGACAAGAGTCGCCCGATTCTCGACCGGAGCGACACCTGGATCGACACGTGGATCGCCGAACGCCAGGGCAACACGCCACCCAAAAGCCCGCTGGCGCAGGCGACGACCTACATCGTCAACCAGCGCGAGTCCCTGCATCGCTTTCTCGTGGATCCAGAGATCCCGCTCGACAACACCTCGCCGAGAGACACCTGCGCTGCATCGCCATCGGTCGCAAGAACTTCTTGTTTGCTGGACACGACGAAGGTGCCCAAAATCTCGCCGTGCTCCAGACTATCGTCTCGACCTGCCAGATCCGCGACGTCAACCCTGAGACATATCTGCGCGACGTGCTCGTCCGCGTGGGTCAGCCCGGCGTCAATGTGACCGACCTCATGCCCTGGAACTGGATCCCCGTCGACGCAGGCTGAGAACCCGTGCCTGGTGCTTCAGCCCCAGACAACGGCCTGGGGCCTGGGCCTGATCGCTTACGTTGCGTCAGCGATGTCTGAGTGTCCCGATGCTCTGGCGTTTTTTCACACTGACCGGTGTACGGCGCCGGCCACGCCTATCGTGCGTGCCGCCTCACTTTGACGCACCGCAGAGCGCCGGCAACCGGGCTTGACCGCCGCGGGTCGACGTGCTCGAGTCTGAAACATGAGTCAGACGGAGGCCAAAGTGCGCCCCTTTCGAAGTCCGGAAGCCCGCGAGCTTAGCGAGCTCCATGATCGCGCCCAAGCTCTCGAAGAGCAGCGAAAACGCCGTGAGCGTATTCTCAAAGAGCTCGATGCGAGCCTGCGGAAGATGCGCTACGGACACTCGATCGTGGACAACTTGATGCAGCAACAACGTCTCGTGTCGTTGATGCATGCAGACCTCGAACCCCTCTTCGGTCCACTGGATGGCGCAGAGGTACAACGCCGGCTTGAGGCAGTGGTGGGGCAGATAGGTAGTCGCTTCGACGCTTTGGCGAACCACCTTGCGTGCAAGGTGTCTGGCCGTTTCGAGCAAACATGGAAAGAAATCTGCGCCAGCAGAACGCCCCCCAGGCCGGGGGGGCATCTCGAAGCTGCACAGCAGCTCCTTGCGGAGGCCGAAACGCTCTGTCGCTATATTGATGAGCTCAGTCCACCGACTTCTTCGGTTGTTTGGTTGCTAGGCGCTGGTTTCAGCCGGGCGCTAGGCCTAAAACAAGCGATAGGGAGGAGAGACTATGATCGGCTCGATGTGCGCGAGGCGTGGACGCAGATCCCCCGGCGACGGCGGTAGCCTCGCTCTGGCTGGGTCGGATTGTTGGGGATGCTCG
>JAZGFE010000032.1:0-6401 GCA_036479215.1 Nannocystaceae bacterium
CGAGCATCCCCAACAATCCGACCCAGCCAGAGCGAGGCTACCGCCGTCGCCGGGGGATCTGCGTCCACGCCTCGCGCACATCGAGCCGATCATAGTCTCTCCTCCCTATCGCTTGTTTTAGGCCTAGGCCACGCCAACCTACTACATCTCAACGTCCACGGGGAGATACCCACAGGCACCATAGCCTACGCTCGGGTCTGCGTGGTCGACTACGCCACGGGTGACAGGGTCTGTACGGTTGACGGAGAGTCGAACTCGCGCTGGGTGTACTGGGACATGTCCACCCCCAATCATCCGCTCGACTTCTCGCCGTACCACTTCCAGGTGCTCACCGACAACCCGGACCACTTTCCGTACTTCGAGACCAAACTGCCGCCCGGTGGTGAGATCTTTGGCATCTGGATGAAAGAGAAACCCTAGATCCCGCCTTCCTTTCGGGCATACGATCGCCGCTACAACAACAAGGCGAGGTGCTCGATGGCCTCGCCCACGTTGCGAGCGAGACGCGGCGGTCGCAGTTGGGCCACCGCGTCTCGAAGCGCAGCGGGAACGGGAGCTTGGCGCCAGGCTGCGCTCGGTAAGGCGCTGGCCGGGTCTCCGTAGTTCGGGATCTCGTGGTCTACAGCCGCCACCGCATCTTGGAGGGACGAGCTATTCACGACGAATGCGTCGCCGTGAAAGACCGCGAACCCCCGGCCTCGCCCCCCGCGTGGCCGCAATTCGAAGTGGGCCAGACCTGTCCCATGCGCCATGAAATAGAGCCTCAAGCCGCGCTGGCCGAGGGATAGCCAAGCGTAGATCGAAATCGCTTGGGTCTCGGCACGCAGCTGCATCGTCAGAGGATCGAAGGAAGCGAGACGGGCTTTGATCTCCGACAGCGTAAGCGGTGCCTCTTCCCTCGTCTGGTCCGCAGGTAGCAGCGGAATCTGCCCGGCGGCGGGCGCCGCTTCCTCTGCCACATCGGGACCGAGACACGGCATGGAAAAAAGACTCGCCATATCGGCGACTTCGAGTTTCGACAGGTCGACGAAATCGATCACCAGGCAGTCCTTGGCACTCGCATCGAGCCGCATGCCCCGGCCGATACACTGGAGGTAAAAGGATGCCGAGCGAGTGGGCCGAGCCATCGCCACTACCGATACTCCAGGGTCATCAAAACCCTCGGTAAGCACACCCACGTTGGTCAACACCCGCAACCGTCCCGATCGATAGGCCGCCAGGGTCTGCCGTCGAGCGTCCGCCGGCATGTCGCCGCACACAATTCCCGACGGCACGCCGATCTCATTGAGCGTCCGACTGAGGTTCTCCGCGTGGAGTACCGTCACGCAAAAAACAATGGTTCGACGATCTCGACCAAGCTCCTGGATGCTGCGCGCTACCAACATATTGCGATCGGCCACGTCCACCCGGGCAGACAGTGCCTCGGAATCGAAGTCTTCCATCCCACCCACCGAGGAATCGCAGGTCAGGGACACACCGCTGAGGTCGAGGCGAGTCGCCACGCGAATCCCCCGCAAAGGTCGCAGATAACCCTCGGCGATCATCTCTTGCAGCGTCCGCGTGTAGACAATTTTCTCGAATACCTCATCGAGACCGCGACCGTCCGCTCGCCGCGTCGTGGCCGTCACGCCCACGAGCGTACCGGGCCAGTCACGCTCGAATACCCCCATGCGTTCCAGCACCCTCCGATTGTCCTGGGCGACGGCGTGATGACACTCGTCGTACACCACCAGCCGAATATCCCGGCCCGCGAGCGCACCGCCGATACGCGCCTCGTGCAGAGAGCGTAGGGAGGCCACGAGCACCGAAGCGTCCTTCGGTGCGCGTTGCGAACCCCGCTCAATGGAGACGACCCGACTGGACTGCCCCGATCGAGCGAGCGCGAACTTGATTTTTTCCAGCGCTTGCTCGAGCAACTCGTTGCGGTGCGCGAGAACCAGCACATCGTGCCGCGCCCGACGGATCAGCTCGGCGAAGATGACGGTCTTGCCGGCGCCGGTGGGCAGTGCGAGCACCATCCTTCGGATCCCCGACATTCGGGCGGCAACCACAGCCTCCACTGCCTCACGTTGGTACGGTCGGAGCGCAAACGGACCGGGCGCGGGTGATGCTCGGGACAACGCACAGGGACCCTAACACCCCGAAGGTAGGCCCGCATATGCGCCAACACGGCCGTTCTCGCCTCTCACCTCCTCGCGCCCTCCCCCCCCCCGATGGCGTATTCGGGCGGTTGTCCCGACCTGCAGATGGGCCTAGAGTCGGCGCATGTTTCGACGCCCCGTCTACCTCGCCTACCTCGTCTACCTCGTCAGCTCCCCCCTCCCGCTCATTCTCGCCTGCAACGCCACCGATTCCGCGGCCAGCGGAACGCCGGGGAAAGCAAGTCAACGGGCGGACAGCGAAGACGGAGGCGACGCATCGAAGGACAAGTCGAAGGACAAGTCGAAGGACAAGTCGAAGGACACGTCGAAGAACAAGTCCGCCGCACACAGCACGCTACCGGCCGGGCACCCCCCGTTGAGCCAAGCTGTCGCCGGGCCGGCAGAGAAAGTGAAGCCCAGCGGCGAGCTACGACCCGAAAAAGTCTCAGGTTTGGCGTTCTCGGTCCCCAAAGAGTGGCAGCGCACCAAGCCGAGCAGCGCGATGCGCCTCGCCCAATTCGTCGTGCCCGGTCCGGGCGGAGCCGCGTCACTGGCAGTTTTTCGCTTCCGAGGGGGAGCAGGCGGCGTCGAAGCCAACGTCGATCGCTGGGCGAAACAGTTTTCCACACCCGACGGTGGCAAACCGGAGCCCCAGGTGACCACGCGTGAGATCAAAACACTCAAGGTGACCGTCGTCGATATCGTCGGCAAACAAGCGGCCTCGTCCATGCCCGGATCTGCGGGCCAAGACGCCATCGAATCCGCGCGCATGCTCGCACTCATCGCCGAAGGCTCGGGCGACCCCTATTTCTTCAAACTATCCGGCGCCAAAGCCACAGTCGACCTGTGGAGCGAGTCTTGGACCAAGCTCGTCGACACCCTCGATGTGGGCGCTGCCAACACCGGCGCTGGAAAAGCCGCGGCAGGGGCCAGCAAGCCCGGCACCGGCACACCCGCGCCCGTCCCCACCAAGTAGCCAGCAGGTAGGTACCGCAGCCACCGGCCGCAGCCACACGCACCAGTATGCCCCCCCGCGCGACCTGCATCCTCGGACCGCCGCCGCGTCGTGCGCGGCGCACGCGGGCCGCGACGGGCTGCTCCCGTGCCCGAGCCAACATGGCGTGCCAGCCGTGGCATTCCGTGGTACCTCCGCGCTCCGACCACAATGCGCGTTCCGCCACCGCTACAGAAGCTCATTGACTACGGGATTATCGAGGACGTTGTGCGTCCGCTGATGAGTGGTAAAGAGGCTCAGATCTATCTGGTACTCGCGGGCGGTGTGCAACGCGTCGCCAAGCTGTACAAAGAGGCAACCCAGCGCAGCTTCCAGAATCGAGCCAGCTACACCGAAGGGCGCGGGACCCGAAACACTCGGGATCGTCGCGCGATGAACAAGCGCTCCCGTCACGGGCGGGAGCAAGACGAGGAGGCCTGGCGCAACGCGGAAGTCGAGGCGATGTACAAGCTTCGGCAAGCGGGCGTGCGCGTGCCCGAGCCGTACAACTACAGCGACGGCGTATTGGTCATGGAGCTGGTCTCCGACGCCGATGGGAACCCCGCCCCGCGCCTCGGCGATGCACAGCTGACCACCGACGAGGCCAAAGGCGTATTCGACCAGCTCCTCAGCTCCGTCGTGCGCATGCTCTGCGCTGGGGTCGTGCACGGTGATCTCTCCGAGTTCAACGTATTGCTGGCCGAGGACGGACCCGTCATCATCGACTTCCCCCAGGCCGTCGATCCGGCGAGCAACCGAAATGCACGGCGGCTGTTGCTGCGAGACGTCGAGAACCTCAAGCGCTTCTTGGCTCGTTTCGCCTCCCTCGGGGGCCGCAGGTCCTACGGCGAAGAAATGTGGGAGCTGTACGAAGAGAACCAGCTCAACGCGGAGACCCAACTCGGCGGTCGCACGCGTCGACCAGCCCCCGCCAGGACCGATATCCGCAACGTGCTGGATCTCGTCCGCAGCGACGAGCGCGACAAACTCAGAAGCGAACCGCGAAGGGGTAGCCGTCGAGGCGGCGCATCGAAGACAGGTCGCGGTGGTCCTGGTGGTCCTGGTGGTCCTGGTGGTCCTGGTGTGCAAGTCGCGGTGCGGAGCAGCGGTGGCCGCTGGCTTGCCACCGACTCGGTCCACGCCACGTCCAACGCATCACAACCTACAGGCGCTGCCGCTCGCTCCAACCCATCAGCGCCGGCTGTCGACTCCCCAAGAGCGCGTCGCCGCAAACCGAGGTCTGCACGCACCGCAGCTCGATCTCACGCCAGCGCTGCCAAGCCCGCCAACAGCTCCAACAGCTCCAACAGCTCCAACAGCTCCAACAGCTCCAACAGCTCCAAACCTACCGAACGGGAAGCACGTGGGACCGACGGGCCCGAGAGGCCACGCGGCTCGAGACGGCGCTCACGGAAGCCATCTGCGGCGCCCCGCTCCTGATGAGTGAGTGAGTGAGCTGAGTGAGTGAGTGAGCTGAAGTCCTCCCCCGCCCGCCTGACTGGGGGAGGCGCCCGTGGTGATGGCCAGGTGAGGTGACCAAGAAACGACGGCGGATCGTGGCCGAGTTCTACCCGGACCCGCGACACGTCCCGGGCCGGAAATACGCTCGAGTCTAAGCGTGCTCGTTGGCGACTCCGGGTAAGGTAGCCCCCCACCGAGTGAGGTAGCCCCCCTGTGTCAAGAATAAGCGCTCGTCTTGCAAGAAGAAGGGGTCCGGCGAGAAGAAATCCTGAGAGGCTGGACATCGCGCTCGCTTATGCGAAGCCGCCGACCCGGGCCCAGCGTATGGCCCGGTGCTTTTGCCGAGCCCACCTGTCCGGAGACCCCAACGCCACTCCGGCTCGCGCACAAAATCACGCGGATGCCAGCGGTCGGTGACAACCGGAAGAATTCGTCTGCGTACCCACACCACAAGCCGCGCCCTCGAAGTCAGTCGCGGACCCAGTTGGCGCTTCGCATGTTGCCGCGCTCGTTGGTCGTCAGAAACCGGGTGAGCCGCGCGACGACATCGTCGAAGGCGTGGTTCGTCGCTAGAGATTTCTTTTCAGCGGGATCGAGAAATGTATCGTATAGCTCCACAGTTCCTGCGATGTCATCCTTCATCAAGGCCCACTTTCCGCTACGGACAGATCTGCGCGAAAAATTTCCCATGTAGCGAAGCTGCGGCAATATGGAGCAAAATATCGGGCGTGCAGGATCGACCCTCCCGGGCGCCAAGGCTGGGATCAGTAGACTTTTACCGTCTAGCACCTCGCCCGGTTTGAGCTTCAGATCTAGAAGTTCGACCAGGGTTGGAAGGAGGTCGGCGAGAGCCACGGAAGTGTGAATCCGCTGGCGTGCTATCCCGGGTATGCGCACGAACAGCGGGACGTGTGTGCTCTCGACATAGCAGGTGCGGGAGTGCAGTGTGTGACCACGTTCGCGAAACTCCTCGCCATGGTCGGCGGTCACAATCACGATCGTATTGTCCCACACATGAGGCTTGTAGCGCAGGTGATCGAGTAGGCTACCAAGGTTTCTATCGGCAAGCAGGATTTCTTGATTGTAGGCACCACGTTTCCCCTTTCCCATACCCGAGATCCCGTCTTCTGCATGCTTTTCATAGGGTGAATGCGGGTCATCAAAATAGGAGAGAAGAAAAAATGGCTTCGCAGAATCTGTCTCAAACTTCGGGTCGCCGTGGAGAAAATCGATACTCTTCGACAACGAGATCGGAGACGCCCGTTTCGCCCAAGGATTAGGATGTCCGTCGAGATAAATATTGTAGACATCCGCGAAGCCCTGCTGCAAGCCAGGATACTGGCCGATCAGATAGCTGGTTAGGATTACGCCGCGTCGATACCCCAGCGCCACGAGCCGTTCGGGAAATAGCTCGTGTTCGTTGTGGACCTGTGGGTGATTCTTGCGTTCCCACCACCGCATGTTCTCAGGGTTCAGACCCGCCAGCATGCTCGGTATCGAGAACATCGTGGCCGAAGACTGGCTATAGGCGTGAGTGAATACAAGCGACTCCGCGGCGAGACGGGTCAACTGCGGCGTGGTCTTGTGGCGGTACCCCAACGCGGAAACATGGTCGGCACGCAACGCATCCACGACTATCCATAGAACATTATACTTCCGTTTCTGCGATTTTTTCAACCCCCCCCCTGTGTGTCAAGATGTTTCCAGACAAGTACTTCTCAATATCTCAGAACAAAGGGCGATGACTGATGTAGCCCGACAATGCCCAAACCACCCACCATCTCCGACCCCGATACCGAGGTCGT
>JAZGFE010000033.1:0-120520 GCA_036479215.1 Nannocystaceae bacterium
CGAGCATCCCCAACAATCCGACCCAGCCAGAGCGAGGCTACCGCCGTCGCCGGGGGATCTGCGTCCACGCCTCGCGCACATCGAGCCGATCATAGTCTCTCCTCCCTATCGCTTGTTTTAGGCCTAGTGCGGGCGCTTGCTCGGATTGGATCGTTCTGCGAGGGCCCGGAAGTCCGCGCTCGCTGGGTTCTGGAATATCCGTAATTCGAACTCAGATAGCACGGCCAGCAAGTGGTCGAAGATGTCCGCCTGTATGGACTCGTAGCTGGACCAGGCCTGGTCGTTACTGAAAACGTAGATCTCGATGCCAAGGCCTTCGGGACCCGGAGGCAGATGTCGCACCAGAAACGTCATCTCGTGGTGGACGTTGGGGTGGTTCTTGAGATATGCGACCACGTAGGCACGAAAGACACCGAGATTGGTCAGTTTACGACCGTTTGCGACCGAGCGCGTATCGATGTCCCGTGTCGCGTTGTATTCCCTGATTTCGCGCTCCTTCTCGACGACGTGATGTTCAATAAGGTCGATACGCCGCAAGCGTTCGAGAAGCGCATCGCCAACGAATTTCACGCTGTTCATGTCGATGTAAAGCGCCCGTTTGATACGCCTCCCGCCGGACTGGGTCATGCCACGCCAGTTCTTGAACGTCTCACTGACCATGGCATAGGTGGGGACCGTGGATATGGTTTTGTCCCAGTTTTGCACCTTCACGGTGTTTAGCGAGACGTCCAGCACCTCGCCGTCGGCCCCGAACTTAGGCATCTCGACCCAGTCACCAACCTGCACCATGTCGTTCGCGGTCAGTTGGATCGAGGCGACGAAACCGAGGATGGTATCCTTGAAAACCAACATGATGATTGCGGTCAGCGCACCAAGTCCACTCAGGAAGGCCCAAGGTGAGCGATCTGTGAGCGTCGAGACCACGAGGATAGCAGAGAGGATATAAATAAAAACTTTGATGACCTGCAGATAGCTCTTGATCGGGCGCGCTTTCGAGGCTTCGAAGGTTCGGTAGATCACGAGTACCGCGCTGAGCGTACCGTCGGCGACGATCGTCACGACAATCGTCATGTAGGCGATGGCGACGTGCTGCGTGGCGGAAATGAGCGCTTGCGAATCCGGAAAGGCGATCGCGGCGAAGGTGTAGATCACGATCGCCGGAGCGATATGCGAAAGACGATCGAAGACGCGTTTCTCGAGGAGGATATCGTCCCACTTCGTCTCTGTCTTCACGATGAACGATTTCACCCAACGCAGGAGGATTCGCTTGGCCACAAAGTTAACCGCGATGGCCAGCGCAACAATGCCGACCACGACGACGGCGCTGGTCTCGAACTCGATCACCGAGTCGCTTAGGGAGTCACTCTCGAACTGGGCTCTGATCCACTGGCGTAATTCGGGCATGCTGCCTCCTCGGCCCTGGGGGCGGAGTCGGGGAGTGTAGCGGCAGCGAGCCTATTGGGGAAACTTCGATGCCCAGTCGTAGAAACACTCGTTCCCGCCGCAGTGTTTCTTCGACTCCCACTCGTAGCACCCCCCGTAGTGACACTCGGCCGCACGCTGGCACGGACTCGGCCAGTAGCGTTGCCTGGGCTCGCACACGGTGCTGCAATAGGTTCCGGTTTCGCACTCGCCATCTTCCGAACACAGTTGGAACATGCGCGACCCCGGCTCGCCAGGCTGGCAGATCCTTGGGTCGAGGGGATTGTCGGGCTTGGACTGTTCGCAGCGAAGCGAGATGCACTGTTCGTGCAGTTCGCAGGGACGCCCCTCGAGCATCGCTTCCACACACACACCGACGTCCGCGTCCTCGGGGGTCAGGCAGAAGCTCTGCTGGAGCGTGCATCGATTGTAGCGGTCGCATTCCGATCCGAGTGGGAGACCCGCTTGGCAGCTATCCTCCACACTGCTTTCTTCCGATGGGAGACAGATCAAACCCACATTGTCGCAAAGTTGATCGTCGCCGTCGCAGAGGTCGTGCTGCGGCGTCGGTGCACCGCAGCGGCCTGCGGCACAGCACGCATCATCGGCACACCCACCGCAGGCACTCATCCCACCGCAGTCCACTGCAGCGCACTCATCGCCCTCGAAGAAAGCCTTGTTGCACAGAGGCGCCGGATCTGCCCCAAAGAGGCTCGCACTGTAGCTGCAGCCAGCCCAAGTCTGCTCAAGCTCCAAGTCGTCGGCTGCGAGCCCGACATGCACCTGTTGCTCACCTACGACGGCAGAGGAGCAATAGCCCAAGAGGTAGGCGCGGTCGGGGTATTTGTTGACCCGATCGGTGATCTCTGCGAACGCCGCAACCCAGTCTTGAGGCGTGGGTGCCAGGTAGGATCCGTCGCGTCCGATAGGGTCGAGATAGCCGTCGTCGATCCCGTAGCCGATGCCGATGGAAATCACGTTGTTGAGCGTCGAGTTGATGAGCGCGGTATCGAGTTCACCTCCCGATCCGTCGCGGCCGTCGGTGACCACCACGACTGCCCCTGTGGTGAGGATACCGTCACTGCTGACCGCACCGCGGAACTGACGAATGCGCTCGGTCTCCTGGATGGCACGTTCGACAGCTGCGTAGAGCGAGCTTCCATCGCCACCCACCAGCGACGAGGCGACCTCCGGGTCTGCCTGGATCCTGGCGAGATCCGAGACGACCCGTTCGATATTCGGCGTGAAACGGGTGAATTCAGCTACGCCTCGGCCGAACACATACAAACCAACGTACACGGGCGCAGATCCGGCCTCGGGCCGCAGCGCGCCGACGAATTTCTGGAGCTCGGGGATGACCAGCGCGAGCTCGTTGGCGTCTGCCTCGCTCGTGAACGAGCGAGAAACATCGAGTACAAGCGCCACGTACGACTCCACATCCTTGTCGATCGCGGTGGCGTGACTCTCCACGTTCTCGGTGACGTCGTTGTCGTTCTCGAGGACGACGAATCGCGCCCCAAGGGTTTCGAGACCCGCGGGGGGAATGGGATCTCCACTGCAGTAGTCGACAGAAAAATACACCGCGACGGCCGGGGCCCCGTTGACGGCCTGCCGGCAAAAATCCAGCAGCGGGCGCAGCTGGATGCAACTATCGTCCCGGAGACAGTCTTGCTCGATGGTATCGAGGTAGTAGCCTCGATCGCATACGCATTCGGCCCCGTCGTCGGTCAGGACACACTTGCTATGCCCCTTGCACAGGATGCTCCCGCAATTCGATCCGTCGTCGTCGTCACCCCCGCCAGACGTGTCGGGGAGGTCGTCGTCGTCCCCGCCTGCCGTGTTGTTCCCCGGGGTGGCATGACCCTGCTCGTCCACGGGGGGCGGTTTTTGGTCGTTCGCGTCGGTGCAGCCGGAGAAGAGGAGAGCGAGGCCACCCACGACGGCGATCCGAGTTGCTTGGCAGGTGCGGTGGGGCGGACGTAACGGCATGCGGTTCTCCGTTGAAAGCGGTGGCGGGAGGCGTGCCACGCTCCAGTACAGCGCCACGGACCGTCGGATGCAAGAAATCGGAGCCGATAGGTCGGCGAACGGGCTCGCTACCCCACCTCCCCTCTACTCAAGTTGGGCCGGGTCGGCGTGGGGGACACGCTGCTCTCCCGCGGAGGGACGATCGGACGCGGCCGCTGCTGGCACGGTCGCCGCTGGGCGCGGAGGGGACTCGATGTGGTCGTACTGCATGTTTCGGCGACGCGGCACAAACCCGGCCTGCTGGATATGCTGCTCGATCTGGCGCGCGGTGAGCATGAAATGCGCGCCGGCGGTCGAGACCACATTTTCCTCGATCATCACCGAGCCAAAGTCGTTGGCCCCGAATCGCAGCGCAAGCTCGCCGATCTCGGGTCCAAGTGTGGGCCAGGAGACCTGGATATTGGGCACGTTATCGAGGTAGAGGCGGGCGAGGGCTTGCACGCGTAGGTAGCGATCCGCGCTGGTATCGTCACGTAGTTTGAGACGGGTGTTTTCGGCTTGAAAGGGCCAAGCGATGAACGCTGTGAACCCACCCGTCTCGTCTTGGAGGGCTCGGATCCGGTCGAGGTGCGCCACAATGTGTTCCGTCGTCTCCTGAAAGCCAAAAACCATGGTGGCGGTGGAGCGCATCCCCAACCGATGCGCCTGCCGCATCACCTCCAGCCATTCGTCGGTACTATTCTTGAATGGGCTGATCCGCCCGCGGATTTCGTCGTCTAGTATCTCCGCGCCACCCCCGGGCAAGGAATCCATTCCGGCGGCCGCGAGGCGGCGTAAGACCTCGCCGATACTCAGGTCCTCCAGATCCGCGATATGCACGATTTCGGTCGGCGAAAGGGCGTGGAGTTTGAGCGTGAAGTTGCGCTTGGTCCAACGAAATAAGTCCTCGTAGTAAGCAAGGCCAAGATCCGGGTTGAGTCCACCTTGGAGGAGGATCTGGATGCCACCAAGCGCCTCTGTTTCGCGAAATTTCTGGGCGAGCTCCTCCCTCGAGAGCACGTAGCCATGCTCCGATCCCGGTGGGGCGTAGAAATTGCAAAACTTGCATCGCGTCACGCATATGTTGGTGTAGTTGACGTTACGGTCGACGATATAGGAGACAACGCCGTCGGGATGCAACGCTTGTCGACGTGTATCCGCCGCGTGGGCGAGTGCGAGAAGTGGCGCGGACTCATACAGAAAAATGCCTTCGTCGAACTCCAACCTCTCGTTGGTGTGGGGCTTGGCAAGCACGCGCATGAGGTCGAATGGAGGACGCGAACGACGGGGCATGCTCGCCGCCGTGTATTGCGCGCCTGCGAAGCGAACGTGCACATCGTCCCCCTCAGTCGCCGGAGCCAACCCGGACTCACGGGCGCGCGCGAGGAACTCCACCATACCCTCGCGAGACGCCGTATCGAGACGGTAGCGTATGACCTTGCGCAGGTAGTTGGCGTACATGTGTTCGGGCTGATGGCGCAGACCCTTGGCGATGCGTAGGTCCCGGTATTCGCCGGCCATTCGTTCAGGGTATTTCTGGAGGTTCCGCTCGGCCGTTCGCTGGAGTGCCTCGACAACCTCGATCGTGAGGACGCCCGGTCGCCCGGCCCAAAACGCGAATACAAACGGCAATCGCGTGCGCTCAAACCACCATGCTCCGAGATCGTAGCAGTGGGTGTGACGATCCCGGATACCGAATGCCGCGTCTCCGATGACGAGCGCCGCCGAGCGTGCTTTCACCCGCAACTCCCCCTGGCCGTGGGGTGCCGTTTCGTAGCGCGGAGCGAGACCACGGGCCCGAAGCAAGACCTGCAGCAATAGGTTGGAGGTGCGCGAAGCTGCATCGAGATGCACAACTCGGATGTCCTCGAGCGGAACAGAGGACGCCAACATGACCGTCTCTACCGGACCCCGGCAACCGATCCCGATACCCGGCACGACTTCCCATTCGGGATGGGCGAGGTAGCTCGCCACGGGGACCAACGCGAGATCGCAGCGACCTTGCGCCAGATCGTCCGCGCATGACCCGGGCAACGCGGTCTCCACACTGAACAGCGATTTACCGGTCGCAGTTTCACACGCTTCAAGCCCGCGATAGAGCGGGTGGGCGTTGAGAAACGAGACGGAGCGGACCCGCAGGGGGAGGGAGATCGGCATGGGCGGCACCTCGCTCAACTAGTTGAGCACCCTCAGGCCTGCGGCAGAACCCGAAAACGGCACACTTCCATCGGTGCGGGTGTGTGGCGACGCTGCACCGTCGTCGCGCCACAGCACGTTGTACAAGGTGTCTCGTTCGACAGCTCGACGGCCGGCTTCGCGGATCAGTCGAACAAGATCATGCCGAGACAACGCTTGTGGCGTTTCGGCGCCAGCCATGTGGTAAATTTT
This sequence comes from Nannocystaceae bacterium, assembly GCA_036479215.1. GTDB lineage: Bacteria > Myxococcota_A > Polyangia > Nannocystales > Nannocystaceae > FL481. The sequence goes on from JAZGFE010000033.1 coordinate 5,818, forward strand.
TTCCTCTTGGATGGTGCCATCGATATCGTCGACACCAAAACTGAGGGAAATTTGCGCGGTCTTGAGGCCGATCATCACCCAATAGGCCTTGATATGGGGAATGTTGTCGAGCATCAAGCGCGCGACCGCGTACGTCCGCAGGTTGTCGACGCCGGTGGGCGGCGGAAGCTGGGCCAACGCGTTGTGATCCGCGTGGAACGCCAACGGGACGAAGGTCTGAAAACCTCGTGTCTCGGCCTGAAGATCGCGCAGACGCAGCATGTGGTCCACCCTCTCGTCGAGGGTTTCGACGGTGCCGTACAGCATGGTGCAATTCGTGCGAATGCCGAGGCCATGGGCCACGCGGTGCACTTCGAGCCACTGGTCCGCGTCGGCCTTCCCACGGCAGAGCTTCCTACGAGCTCTGGGGGCGAAGATCTCCGCGCCCCCACCGGGGAGGCTACCCAGCCCAACCTCTTGCAACTCGGTGAGCACTTCGGTGTAGCTTTTTCCAAACTTCTCCGCGAAATAGTGGATTTCGACCGCGGTGTAGGCCTTGAGATGGACCTCCGGCCGTTCAGCCTTCAATCGGCGGAGACAGTCGAGATAGTATTCCCACGGAAGTTCATGGTGCAAACCGTTGACGATATGGACCTCGGTGATCGGATCGTCGCAGCGCGCGGCCAGTTTTTCAGCAACCTCGGCCGGCGAGAGGGCATAGGCGGCCTCCGCTGTGGGTTCGAGTCGGGCGAACGAACAAAACTTACAATCAGCAACACATACATTGGTAGGATTGATGTGCATGTTGACGTTGAAATAGGTCGCGTCGCCGTGATGACGTTCGCGGACCTCGTTGGCCAGGGCCCCCAGGCCCAGCAGATCCGGGTAGCGATACAGGAACACCCCGTCGGCATGGGAGAGCGCCTGCCCTGACCGCACACGACCCGCGATTTCGTTGAAGGTTGAACGCTCGGCGGAAGATGTCACAGTTTTGCTCCTGCGAAAGGATCGTTCTTGCCGGTGCGAGGGATGCGTCCGGCCTGTTCGACCAAAGTGGTGAGCCCCACAAAGGTGCGCTCCGTGGGGCGGCTCACGCCAGCGAGGGGCAGATGCCGGTCAGGATCAATCGGCCCGGCGAGTACATTTGCGCCGAAGTCTAGGGCGACTTGGGCCAGCCCGACCCCGAGCGCATCGTGGCACGCTTCCACGTGGATAGTACGCTTCCCGGGACTGAGGATCAGGCGTGCGCTGGCGATCAGCCACAGTTTGAAGGTGGCGCCGGATAGACGCGAGAGCGGTGCGATGGCGAACCTTTCGGGGCCACCTCGTGAGAGATGGTCGAGATACGCAAGCCAGGAGGTCGTCGTGTCGGGCGATACGATCAATACCACGCGATCGTTTTCGTCGAGCGCCTCCGGTGAGGGCCAAGCGTCGCAGACAACGGTTTCGTTGTTCCGCACGATGCTAGCGATACATCCTTTGGCGCAGGGAGGGGTGTCTCGAATCCAGGTTGAATTCCCGAAGCGTAGCGCCGCGGATTTCGCAGCTTGTGCGCCGATTTCGATGGGCTCGTTGCGCCAGGCGAGCAACTGGGCGTGCGAGAAAGCGGCGGTCACGTTTGACCCCATCTGGCCGCGGATGGGAGGTGCAGCCCCGCATGATCGAGCGCACGATGGATCACCGTATCTGCCAGGTCGTTCACCGTCCTCGACTTTTCATAGAAAGCGGGTGTCGCCGGCAGGACGATGGCGCCCGCGTCGGTAACGGCGAGCATATTCACGAGGTGTACACGCGACAGGGGCGTCTCACGGACCACCAATATCAACTTGCGGCGTTCCTTGAGGGCCACATCACAGCTACGCGTTAGCAAGCTCTCACCTGTGCCTTGTGCGATGCGGGCCAGCGTGCTCATGGAACAGGGCATGATGATCACCGCATCTGCGGCATTCGATCCCGAAGCGAAGGGGGCGGAATAGTCTTGGCTCTTCCACACGCGAAACTGAGGCGCGTGGGCGGCCAGATCTTCGAGCGCCCCCGATAACGATCGGCCCAACTCGTGTTCGCATACTTGGTGCGCGGTGAAGGATGCGACGATATCGACAGTCAGCTGCCGCGTCTGCGCGTCGCTCGCTGTGATGGCGTCACGTAGTAAACCGAGGGCCCGCAGTGCATACAGGGATCCGCTTGCGCCGGTAATACCGAGAACAAGTTTCACGCCCCCATCTCCCTGGGCCGACGGGCCCGCACGATCGAGGCGACGCCGAAGGTCAAAGGCTCGACTTCGATGTCGGTGAATCCATGCCGCACCAGTGTCTCGGCGTACTGCGGGACGCTTACGAAGCGTCCGATGCTGCGGGGAAGATAGCGGTACGCGGCAAGGTTTCCGGTACACGCCCATCCCACCGCCGGCAGTACGGTGTGGTTGTACACGGCGTGAAAGATGCGAGCGCTCGCGCGGGTAGGCTGAAAAAACTCGAGGATCGTCAGGCGTCCACCCGGACGCAAGCACCGGCGCATTTCGTCGGTAGCGCGGTGGAGTTCCGAGAGGTTTCGTAGTCCGAACGCGCAAAAAATGGCATCGAGGGAGGCATCGGCCTCGGGAAGATCGTGCGCGTCCATTTGTTTGACCGCGATCTGTTCCGCCGCTCGACCTCGGAGTCGTCGCTCGCCTTGTTCGAGCATGCCGACAGAAAAATCACCTGCCACGATTCTCGCACGCGGGTAGCGACGATGGATGGCGAGGGAGGAATCCAGCGTGCCCGCGCACAGGTCCAGTACCGTGGCTGTGGTCGGATCTACCCCTGTCGCCAATACACCATCGACGGCGCGCCGTCGCCAGCGTACGTCGATACCGAGGCTCATCGCCCGGTTGGCCCGATCGTAGCCGTGGGCGATGTCGCTGAACATCGACTGCACCTTGCGCCCATGCTGGTCGAGCGCGGCCACGGTTTCGGGACGTCGGCTGCGCGTGCCCATCAGCTCCGCCTGTCGACGACGTAGTCGGCCAGCATCGCCAATGCGTCTCGGGCGGGGGAGGTCGGAAGGAGGTGGAGATGGGTTGCCGCGCGACTGGCGTGGCTTGAGGCGCATTTGCGCGCATCCTCCAGTGCGCCAGAATTGGATACCGCCAGATTGATCTGACGCAGCGCGGCCTCGTCCACGGGCGGGCCGGCCCCGAGGAGCGCCTCGTGGGCGCGCTGCAGCGCCCGGTCTCGCTCGCAAGCGAGGATGAGGGGCAAGGTGGCCTTGCCCTCACGTAGATCTTGTCCGCGTGCTTTGCCCAAACGATGGTCGGCGCGGTAGTCGAGCACGTCGTCGGCGATCTGAAACGCGCAGCCGAGCTCCAGGCCATAGGCGTAGAGGGCTGCAGATCGCTCGGCACCCAGCAAGCCTGCCAGGGAACTGCACCAGGCGAGCAGCGCGGCGGTCTTGCGTCGGATGATCATCTGGTAGCGCTTGCGGTCGAGGGAGCAGTCGCCCGCACTGTGAAGTTGTGCGATCTCTCCCTCGGCCATGCTCGTGACAGTGTCGGCCAGGGTCTTGACGGCGACCAATTGCCCCGTTTCAGCCACTGCTTGCAGACCACGCGCGAGGCAGAAGTCCCCCGTGAGGACCGACATGCCGTTGCCGTACGGAAGCCGAGCGGCCGGGCGGCCGCGCCGAAATTCTCCCCGATCGATGACATCGTCGTGCAGCAAGGTGGCGGTGTGCAAGAGTTCTCCTACCGCCGCGATGGTGATGCGGTGATCGGCACGATAACCTGCTGCGCGGGCACACAACAGGGCCAGCATCGGGCGCAAGCGTTTGCCACCCGCGAAGGTCAAATGACCGCCGACTTGGGGGATGATGGCGACCGACGAGCTGAGCAAACCCTTGAGCTGAATCTCCACCTCGCGCAGATCGTCGACGACCATCGAGACCGCGCTATCGAGCATGGAAGTGCACCGCGACTCGAGGCGAGGCGCAGATGATGGGGAAAGCGCCGCGCTGTGTTTCGATAGAGAGTCCGTCACGAAGGTCTCGCCTCTCGGCGGGCGCGCGTCAGCTTGGCGGCGCGTCGGGCCAAGTTGTTGAGAATACCGTGCACAGGATTGTGCTCCACAATCGCGTTGAGGAAAGCACGGCACATGTCAAAGAAACGGAGAAGGTGGTCGATGCGATCGCGCATGAATCGGAGTTCGGCCCCGGCATCCGCCCCGGCACCCGCGACGTGGAGTTGAGCAGACAGGTCTCGAAGGCGGGTCACGCCCTCGGCGACCTTGGGGTACTCTCGGGTGCGCATCACGGTCGTGATGAGCGTCCACAGATTCGTCTGTGCGGAGTAGAAGCGGCCCGTGCGCTGGAGCGCGCCCCAGGCCGTGAGCGAAGTGAGGGTCATGCTGGCCGATCCGGCGCTGATTTTCAGGCGCGTACGGATCGAAGCTTGGTCGAGCGGATCCGGGGATAGAAAGAGGTGGCCATACACCCGCCCTTGGGTGCGGGTAAATCCCCAGAAGCACGCGATTTCGCCAAACATCTCGGTGATCTGCCCCCGGACACCGGCAGCGATCGCGGCCGACGAGTCACCGTGACGCGCTGACCCACGCTGCGGGGCGACGCATCCGGAAGCCGCACTGCGGGCCGCCGATGGGGGGCTGCAGACCGTCGATTCAGTTGCGTTGGAGGGATGTCGGCGTTCACACGCGCGCATGTGATTTCAATCCAGAATGAAACGCATCCCCGGTTTAGCGAGTGATTCGACGCCTGTCAACGTCCCCACAGCCGCATCCGCCCATCAGCGGACAAGGCGCACCAGGCGGTGGAATGGTCGCCGCGGCGAGGCGGTTCGCTCCAGTGTATGACGAGCGCTAAACTGCCTCGTATGGTGGACCAACCGGGGAGACGCGGCCCCGAATACCCCGCGTGGATGGTCATGGGCGCCGCAGTCTTCGGTGTTCTGCTCGGTGGCTTGGCCATCATTGTCGGCGCACCACCTACGGCGCCTCGCCCTGCACAACCTGCGGATCCCAGGTCGGACCTAGGTCAAAATGTGGGCCCGTCTACGCCCATCGCGCCAGCGAACGAGGGGCTGGGCGCGATGGCCTCCGGCAAGAGCGCGGTTCGCTCTACACTGGTGGGTGCCGTCGCACAAACGCGAGCGAGCGTGGTGTGCCTCAAGGCCCACGACCGACTACAAGGTGCAGGCGTGGTCTACGACCCTTCCGGCACGATCCTGACCAACTATCATGTCGTCGCGCCGATCCTGTCGGCGTCACGCAGCTCCACCAACGGCGACGCGACGGCGATCATGGTGCGTTTCGGCGATGGCCGCGAACTGCCCGCTCGCGTCGTGATCACGAGTAGCGAAGAGGACGTGGCGGTGCTGAAACTGCACTCCTCGGACCCCGCCGAAATTTTTCCGTACTCCCACGTGGGTAGCTCCGACAAGCTCGCGGTCGGAGAACACGTATTCGCCGTCGGCTGCCCCGTGGGGCTTTCGCAAACCGTGTCGACCGGCATCGTATCCGCGTTGGAACGTACCGATGTGTTGCCCAATCGCGCCTTGCCGGCCATCCAGCTCGATGCTTCCATCAACTTGGGAAACTCGGGTGGGCCCCTGTTCGACCTCTCGGGTAAAGTGGTGGGCATCACGACGGCACGGTCCCGGGAAGGCGAGGGAATAGGCTTCGCCATCCCCATCGATCGCGTGATGGCGCTGCTGCGGGCGTTCGATCGCGGCGAATCGAGTCGCGCCGCACAGATCCAGGCCTGGCTCGATCCCCAGGTCGATCCGACCGCAGAGATCACACTGGCCGGTTACACCACCGGCATCACGGTCCAGCGCGTGCTCGACGGGCCGGCGAAGCGAGCGGGTATGCGGGCGGGGGATGTGCTGGTGGGAGTCCGAGGCATGCGTTACGACGACTTCGGAGCGACCAAATGGGGACGTGCAGCGATATTGAAACGCTTCATCGAGCAGGTACGCGCGCTCATCCCCGGGGAACGTCTCGAAGTCCGCGTCGTGCGGAACCAGAAGGTCGTGCAGCTCGATATCGAAGCGGAAGCCGTAAGCGCACAGACCCAGGCACGACTGGACGCTTCCGCGCTGCTGGGCCTCAAGTTGGCCAAAGGCTCCGAAAACGCCCGCGTGGTGGGCATCGTCCCGGGTTCCGCGATCGCGGGGCATCGGGGATCAGGCCGGTTTGTCGGTGCCGAGATCACGCACGTGCTCGGGCACCCGGTGTCAGATCTGGAGACCCTGGGCGAAACACTCCATGAGGTCAAAAAGTGGGCGAGGCATCGCTCGACAGTGGCCATCGACTTTCGCGGTAAAAGCGGGGAGCGATGGCAAACGCAGGGTTTTCCGCTGACACTGATCGAGTGAGGTTCCGACGCTTGACCAGGCGGACCGTGGTGCTCGCCGCGACGATCGGCTGCCGTGCCGATCCCGATGAGGTGTTGCCCCACGGTCCACCATCATCGACGACATCGGTCTCCCTGTCCGCGGCGCCTGAGGGGAGGAGGGCGCCCTCAGGGGATCCACTGCTCACCGAAGCGGAGGTCACCATGCAGGGGGGACGTCTACCCGACGCCCTTCTCGCGCGCCTTCTGGCCTCCGAGGACCCGCGACATGCCCGTGCGCGTCGTCTCTTCGAGGCGATGACCGGTCCAGCCGCGCCACCCGAGCGAGCGCGCACCACAATCCCCCTTCTGGACCCGGGCAACGTTCAGACTCGAGGTGCGAGTAGACGCGCCTCGAGGAGCGCGCCGAGGAAACGGTCTGAGGCGGAGCGTAAGGCTCGTCGGACGGCGCGCGGCGAGCAACCTCGGGCGGTGGCCACACTGACAAGCCTCCGTCTCGACGCAAGGGGCGCGGCGATCGTACTCGTTTTGAGGGGCTCCCACCCCCTCGAGATCGGTACGGCGACGGGCGAGCAAGCCTCGAGGCTGCGCGTCGTTGTCGATTCCGCCGGAGCGCTACCCGCTGTGTTGGCGACGCGGCCCCATCGTGGAGGCGTCGCGGTCGAGAGCGTGCGGAGGGGCGAGAGCGGTGTTGTCGTCACCTTGCGCTTCCCCACTGGTTGGCGAGTCGGTCACGTGACGCAAACACGCACTGGTTCGGAAGTCCTATTCTCGCCGCCGTAGTGCACCGGATCGGGCGCGCCTGTGCGACACTTGTGGCGGACCCATGCGCCCGTTCATCACCATGAATCAGTTTGCACCACGTGTTCGCTCCCGTTCTGCCCTCGTGGTGTTGTGCCTCGCGTGCGCCTGCGGAGGGCAAGCCCCGCCGACGAACGCCCCCGACGACACGCTGCCACCGACGGCGGCAACGAACGTCGCTGAAGAAATCGGCGAGTTGATCGAGGCGGGCCAGCTCGTAGAAGGTCTGGAGCGCGTCGACGAAGAGATCGCACGTACGCCGGACAACGCAAGTCTCCACTATGTGCGTGGCATGGCGCTTCAACGACTGAATCGTCGACAGGAGGCCATCGAGGCGTGGGAGCGTGCCTACGCCGCCGATCCCAACTTGTACGGCGCGCTCGATGCCATCGGCACGGCTCACTTCGACGACGGCGATCCGGCCAAGGCTATCGAGTACCACCGGCGGGCGCTTGCCGTCGACAGCGGATTCGCCGACGGTCACTTCAACCTTGGCATGGCACTGGTGGCGGCGGGACACGAGGACGAGGGCTACAAGGAGCTCTCCTCAGCGGCCACGCTCAACCCCGAGGATGCCGATATCTTGTTGGAACTCGCCGTCCTCGACCAAAAACGCGGAAACGTGGCGGGCGCTCGATCCAGGGTCAAAGCGGCCGTGCAGGCCGACCCACACAACGCGTTCGTGCGCATGGTCCAAGGCGATCTTCACGTGGCAGACGGTGATGTGGAGAGCGGGGTCGCCGAGTACGAGATCGCACTGCAGCGCGATCCGGACCTGGGCGAAGCTCGCATGCGCGTCGTCCGGGCCCTACGTCAGCTCGGGCGCACCGATGCGGCGGTGCGGCACGTGGACGAACTCGTTCGCCGCTCGCCTGGCAGCGCGGTGGCCTGGTCGATGCATGCGCAGATCCGTTTCGACCAAGGGGCGGCGGAAGAGGCGATGGCGAACCTCGAACGGGCACTGAAGATCAACCCGAAACTCGAGTCCGCGCACCGGCGAAAGATCCGTTTTCTCATCCACGACAAGAAATGTGAGCGCGCGGAGCATGCGCTCTCGGCGTTCGAGTCCAGCGGGGCCCGGCGCGCGGCGGCGACAAAGGCCACCGCCGAAGTCCGGGCCTGTCAAAGCTGACGCCGTGTCTCGCTTGCGGGCCAACGTGGGCTCGCGCGGAGGTAGGGCCGCGCCACACGCGAGCTAGGCGCCAAAGGGTTGTCTGCGCCTCCACGCGGGGTCCTCGGTGCCTAGCTTCGCCTATACTCCGCCGACCCAATGTCCGACATCTCCAACCTGCCCGCAATCTCCGAAGCCCTGACCTTCGATGACGTGCTGCTATCCCCAGGTTATAGCGAGGTCCTGCCCGCCGAAGTGAATGTGGCAACGCATCTGACGGAGGCCATCGAGCTCAGATGCCCCATTGTGTCGGCCGCCATGGACACCGTCACCGAGGCCGACACCGCAATCGCCATGGCGCGATCGGGCGGCATCGGTATCGTGCACAAGAACCTCAGCGCCAAGGACCAGGCGAGGGAAGTCCGTCGGGTCAAGAAGTCCGAAAGCGGGATGGTGGCGGACCCCGTGACCATCACCGCCAACGCGATGCTCCGCGACGCGGTGCAACTCATGCGGACGCTTGGTTTTTCCGGATTGCCGGTGGTCGAAGGGTCGCTACCTGTGGGTATCTTGACGAGTCGTGACCTGCGCTTCGAGACAAATCTCGATCAACGTGTCGGCGACGTCATGACGAAAAACCCAATCACGGTCCGCCAGGGTATTTCGCTGAAGGAAGCCAAGACGATCCTGCATCGCCGTCGTATCGAGAAGCTGCTGGTAGTGGACGGCCACGGTCACTTGCTCGGCCTCATTACCGTAAAGGACATTCTTAAATCCGCCACCCACCCCCAAGCGAGCAAAGATAGTGCCGGCCGACTGCGAGTTGGCGCCGCGGTAGGTGTGGGAACAGACTGTCTCGCGCGCGTACAATCGCTCGTGGACCAGCACGTCGATGTCATCGCGGTGGATACGGCCCACGGACATTCGTCTCGGGTCCTCGAAGCGGTGCGCCAGATCAAAAGTACATTCCCCGAGCTGCAGGTGATCGCCGGCAACGTGGCCACCGCGGCGGCTTACGTAGCGCTGGTCGAAGCGGGAGCCGACGGTGTGAAAGTCGGCATCGGTCCCGGATCCATCTGTACGACGCGAGTTGTGGCAGGGGTCGGCGTTCCGCAGATTTCCGCCATCATGGACTGTGCTGTCGAGGCGCGACGTCTAGGAAAACCGATCGTCGCAGACGGCGGAATCAAGTACTCCGGCGACGTGGTGAAGGCGCTTGCGGCCGGTGCAGGTTCCATCATGGTCGGCAGCCTCTTCGCTGGCACCGACGAGGCGCCAGGTGAACTGGTGCTCTACAAAGGCCGCAGCTACAAAGTCTACCGTGGCATGGGATCGCTTGGCGCGATGAAGGCCGGCAGCCGCGATCGCTATTTCCAAGACTCGGTCACTGACGAGCGTAAGCTCGTGCCCGAGGGCATCGAGGGGCGCGTGCCGTATCGCGGGTCTCTCGCCGAGAGTTTGTACCAGCTCACCGGTGGGCTGCGAGCAGGTATGGGCTACGTAGGGGCGGCAACCATCACCGAGCTCCAAGAAAAGGCCACGTTCCGGCGAATCTCGAGTCAGGGGTTGCGCGAGAGCCACGTCCACGATGTCATCATCACCGACGAAGCTCCGAACTACCGGGCGGAATAGGAGCTGTGGTCGTGTCACAGCATCAGACAGTCGTCGTTCTTGATTTCGGGTCACAGGTCACCCAGCTGATCGCTCGCCGTCTTCGAGATCTGGGTGTGTACGCCGAGATCCACCCCTACAACACCGACCTCACCCGGCTGCAGGCAAAAGGAGCGATCGGCTTCGTGCTCAGCGGGGGCCCGTCTTCGATCTACGATGAAGGAGCACCGCAGATAGAACCTGGGATTTTCGACCTCGGCGTGCCCGTGCTGGGCATTTGCTACGGGATGTACGTGATGATACGTGCCCTCAACGGTGACGTGGTACGCGCCGATGCACGGGAGTTCGGTGCCGCACGGATGCGCGTCGACGTGGCTGAAGGTCCGATGCGTCGGTTCGCCGTCGGCAGCCACGAACAGGTCTGGATGTCCCACGGGGACAAGGTTGCCCGGTTGCCCGAGGGGTTTCGCCAGCTGGCGCACTCGGATCACTGCGAATACGCGGCCGTAGCGGACGATGCTCGCGGCCTCTGGGCCGTACAATTTCATCCCGAAGTTAGCCACACCCCACGGGGAACCGACGTATTGCGGGCCTTCCTCGACCGATGTGGCGCGCGCGCCGATTGGAGCATGTCATCCTTCGTCGAGGAGGCCGTGGCTCGCGTCCGCGACCAAGTGGGCGCGTCAGGACACGTGATCTGCGGCCTCAGTGGCGGCGTGGATTCGAGCGTCGCAGCGGCTCTTGTCGAGCGGGCCATCGGCGATCGACTCCATTGTATTTTTGTAGACAACGGCCTGCTGCGCAAGGACGAACGGCGTCAAGTGCAAGAGGCTTTCACCAGCCGTCTGCGGAATCCGCTCATCGTCGCGGATGCGACCTCGCTATTTTTCTCCAAACTGGCCGGCGTGACCGATCCGGAACAAAAACGAAAGATCATCGGGGCAGCGTTCATCGATGTGTTCGACGAGGAGGCAACAAGACTCGGCGGTGCAGATTTTCTCGTACAAGGAACGCTGTACCCCGACGTGATAGAGAGCGTCAGCATCGACGGCCCGTCGGCAACCATCAAGACTCATCACAACGTCGGTGGCTTGCCCGAACGCATGCGGATGGGCGTGGTCGAGCCACTTCGAGCCCTGTTCAAAGACGAAGTGCGAAGCTTGGGGGTCCTCCTCGGACTGCCGGAGGATCTTGTTTGGAGGCACCCCTTCCCGGGACCCGGCCTAGCGGTGAGAGTGCTAGGTGAGGTCACGCGTGAGCGTTGCGCTCTGTTGCAAGATGCAGACGCTATCATCATCGAAGAAATCCGCGCGGCCGGGCTGTATCGGGATTTGTGGCAGGTATTTGGCGTGCTCCTACCCGTGCAAAGTGTCGGCGTGATGGGCGACGCGCGTACGTATGAAAACGCCTTGGCGGTGCGTGCCGTGGAAAGTGTAGACGCCATGACCGCGGACTGGGCACAACTTCCGTACGCACTGCTCGGCACGATCAGCAACCGAATCATCAACGAAGTGCGCGGGATCAACCGCGTATGCTACGACATCAGTAGCAAGCCTCCCGCCACCATCGAGTGGGAGTAAGTAGAGGAAATGGTTCGTATTCCCCACGCAGAGCCGCCACAAGACAGCGTTTCCGCGTCCCCATCGCAAGTCGAAAAAAGAGCGCCAACGCTCACATCACCGGAGCGGACGGACGAAGATGCCGATCCGGGTCCGGCCCTGCGCCCCGCTCGTTTCAGCGAATATATCGGGCAACGTGATCTCATCGACAAAATGCAGGTCTACGTCGATGCGGCGCGTCAGCGCGGGGACGCGCTCGATCACGTGCTCTTGCACGGCCCACCTGGTTTGGGAAAAACCACACTCGCGCAAATCCTCGCGGCTGAGCTCGACGTGCAGCTCCACGTTACGTCGGGTCCGGCCATCGAGCACAAAGGTGTATTGGCGGCATTGCTCACCAGCCTCGGAACTCGGGATATGTTGTTCATCGACGAAATCCATCGTCTGCCGCCGGCGGTGGAAGAAAGTCTTTACTCGGCGATGGAGGACCGCCGTATCGATCTCCCAGTGGGGGAGGGGAGTCGTGCCAGGACGATGAGCTTCCAGTTGCCGCCCTTCACATTGGCTGGAGCCACAACTCGAACCGCGCTGCTCAGCGCGCCCCTGCGAGACCGCTTCAATATCATCGAGGGCTTGGTGTTCTACGCGGACGCCGATTTGGCCAATATCGTCGCCCGTGCGGCCCAGATTCTGGGTGTCCCGACCACGAGCGACGGTGCGCACGAGATCGGGCGACGTAGCAGGGGTACGCCTCGAATCGCTATCCGACTCACGCGACGCATCCGAGACTTCGTCCAAGTGGGGCCCCGCGACGGCATCGATCTAGATGGAGCCAACGAGTACCTGGAGCGGCTCGGTGTCGATGCCGAGGGGCTCGACGCTTTGGATCGGCGCTTGCTGACGACCATCATCACGCTCTTCAGCGGCGGACCTGTGGGCATTGATGCGCTTGCTGCGAGTCTTGGTGAACCTCGTGACACACTCGAGGATGTCCACGAGCCCTTCTTGCTGCAGCGCGGTTTCGTGATCCGTTCCCCACGTGGGCGAATCGCCACCGAGCGTGCAGAGGCACATCTTCGACTGGGGAAAGGGTGAACAGCGATGAGCGGCACCGCGCTAGCGCGCCGTCCAGATGGCACAGATCACTGCCGATCGGAAAAGGGGGGATCTGAGTTTAAGCAATACAGGGTCCATCTGACCCCTGATCAACTCAAGACCCTGTTCGCCCGCCACGACGACATCGATCTGCGCACGGGGGACGACCCTCCCGAACGAGCGGAGACGCCGACACAGCGGCGCTTCCTCGCCGTCCAGCATACGCACAGCATCCTGATCCACCACGCCAAGCCGTTGTCGGAAGAAGGCGGCGGAACGGGACTGATGGGTCACACGCGCTTGATCGCACGTATGCAACCCATTGCGGATGGTGCTTCCGTGGACATCAGTCTCGTGCACACCCGTACCACGCAATCCTTGTTGCGTTGGCTGGGCTTGGTCGCCACCACGGGCGTCGGCCTCGCGTGGGTCTATCTCGGTGGGGGCCAGTTGGGCCAGCGCGCGTTGTTCTTTACGGTATTCGTCGCGTTTATCCTTCCTGTGCTCTACCACGACATTCTGCACAGGCGGTGGGGACACGCCGAACGCCGGGAGTTGCTGAGCCTCGTGCACAGCCTGCTGGGCCCCGTCGCCATCGGTAACAATCCTGGTGAGCGAACGCCGTTCCGGCGCCTCCGGGGGCTCCCTCCCGACGAGGACGAATAGGGGCTGGGTCCCGCCGCACTCGACTTGCGGGCGCTACAACTCGTGCGGGAACGTACCCGAAAAGACCAGGCGAGCCGGCCCCTCCATGAACACGTCGCCGTGGTCCGAAGGTGAGATGTCGATCTTCAGAACGCCACCTGGGAGTCTGACCTCCACCGACACGGCAGCCATGACGCGACGCGTGTGCAGCGCCGCGGCTACGACGGCACATGCCCCAGTACCACAGGCCCGCGTAAGACCAGCTCCCCGTTCCCACACTTCAACCGTCAAGCCTCCGTCGGCACCGACCCGGGCAAACTCGACATTGGCCCCGCGCGGATACAGCCGGTCGCGTGAAACCCCCGGTCCCAAGGAGAGCGCAAGCTGACGGAGATCTTCACCCGGTTCCACGAAACTGACGGCGTGGGCGTTTCCCATCGATACGGACTGGAACGAACGACCGGCTCCGGCGCGCGGGTGCTCCAGCCCGCGAACCTCCGCGACCCCCATATTCACCCGAACATCGGTGCGAGAACCAGCACAACGGAGGAGGGTGCACGCCCTCAGTCCGGCGTCACTCTCGACCAAAAAGCGTCGCTTGCGAGCTTCGGCCTGTCCCAGGTAGAGCGCGACGCATCGGATACCGTTCCCACACATTTCAGGGCGCGATCCGTCATTGTTGAGCACCACCATCCTCGCGTCGGTGTCCGCCTGCCGCGGCGGTAGCACGAGAAGGATGCCATCCGCCCCGATTCCCCTCCTGCGGTCACACAGTGAGGTGGCTCGTCGAGACCAACCATCGATCAGCCCGTCCGCACCTCCGCTCTGCCCGGGTGGTCCGCTCCGAGTGTCGATCAACACGAAGTCGTTGGCAGTGCCCTCGACTTTGTGAAAGAGCTGCGTCGACACGGCCGTGATGGTGCGCACGCCGTGAACGTGGAGTCAACGGCATGGCCACAGCACCCCGGCCTTCGCCGGCGGGCATCATCCGATGTGATTGTGATCCCCCTGCGCCTAGATCACGATTTCCGGGCCGGTCGCAGGACGTTCCGGCCCCATGGCACCGTGCTCGTACTGTTGCCGCAGACTATTCAGGCCAAATTTCTCAAGCTTGCGACGCAGGGCATGCCGCGTGATGCCTAACAGCTCTGACGCGCGCACGATTCGGCCGGCGGAGAGTTTCAGTGCCAACCTCAGCGTTTGGACTTCGATCTCGCGCAACGATGAGCCGGGCAACCGGATCACAATCTCCGCCAATTCAGTGTCTTGGGCTGCCCGAGCGTCGCCGATGCCAGGGAAACACTCCGCCGTCAGCCAATCACCCGAACTGCGCAACATCGCCTGTTCAATCATCGCGCGCAGCTCGTGAATATTGCCGGGGAAATCGTGCGCCTCGAGACGGCCGACGGCCTGGGGGGAGATGCCGCGTACGGACTTGCTGTAGCGTTTCGCGGCCTCCTGCACGAACCTGCGGGTGAGGTATGCGACGTCGCCGGGGCGCGTGCGGATGGGCGGCACGTGCAACACAGCGTTGCCCGCACGCCCCAGCAGCTGACCGTGTCCGAGCGAACGGGCCCGGAGCCGAGCGACCTCCTGGGTGGTCGACAAGATCACACCGCAGCGCAGCTGTGTCCCTTGAAGTGTCAGCAACCCCAAGAGCTGTTGGATAGTCTCCGGAGAGGCGTCCTGAAAGCTCCGCACAACGAGCGTCCCCGGAGCATGCTCGCTGCCGTGCCCGATCATCGCGGCCGCGCGTTCGATCTGGCGCAAGATCCCGGGGCTCGACGCGTCGAGCACCATCATCACGCGATCACTGCGATGGCTGCAGTGGTGGATCCACTGCGCGACTCGCAGTTTCCCGCTGCCCGGCTCGCCGTGGATCGCCACGACAGGGTGCGCCTCGTGCCCCGCATGGGTAGCTCGAAGTCTCAAACGCTCCACCACCGACGATTGCCCTTCAAGCCAGCTCTCGGCCGACTCACCCGATCGGTCGCCGCGTGTGGACGCCGGATGGGAGTAGAATTCAATCATCGCCAGATCGCCCACGGCCGACCCGGATTGGGGATGTAGCTCACGAATAGGTTCCGCGTTCATCATTTCCTCCTGCGTGCGCTTGCCCGAAATGGGCCCACTCGCCCTCTCTGTAGAGCGGTGCAGCACCCGTGCAAGAGGAACCGCGTAAAAATTCGAGACAGATGAACCTGTCGCCACAGCCCGCCAGAGGTGGGCGGATGTGGTCTCCGCGACCACTCATGGGCATTCTGTCGACTGAGGGGTCGTAAGCAGGAGAAACCAGATCCCTTGCCTCGTTCCCCCTCAAACGAGCCACCGCATGATGTGTGGCGGCTCCCGGGGCGGGGTACGAGAGACCCCCGTCGTAGGCGTGGGGACATGCCGCTCCGCGCGTGAGTTGCGCTGTGCGTCGCGCTACTGCGGCGGCCGCCCAGCGTCACCGCCGCGTCGGGATCCTGTCTTGTCTCCAGGGCCGGGACGGATTGCGCCTTTCGCCGGCGCCGGCCGTCCGCCGTCCGAATCATCGTCGCCCGCGCGGGTCGGTTCCGCATTCCCACTTTCAGCGAGGCTTCTCCCTGGCAGCGGTGCCGCGTCCCCAGGTGTGGCAACGGCCTGCTCTGCCCCGTCGTCGGCCTCGTCTTGAGCGGCCCCGTCGTCGGCCTCGTCTTGAGCGGCCTCGTCTTGAGCGGCGGCGTCTTGAGCGGCGGCGTCTTGAGCGGCGGCGTCTTGAGCGGCGGAGGCTTCGGCGGTGCGAGCAGGTGGCAAGGGCTGGGGGTTCGGACCCACCCGTTCGTAGTTCACCTCACCCGGAGCGGTCGCTAGGTTTTCCTCGTACGCCAACTCTTGGCTCTTGCCTTTGAGAAAGTCGGAACCCGAGTGCGCGCCCTCGTACGCCAGATAGAGGGCGCATAGAACGAAAGCCATCGCCATACCCTGGGTCAGTTTGGCCATAAAGTCGGCTCCGCCACCGCCTCCGAACACACTTTGGCTCGCGCCTCCCCCCAGTGCTGTTCCCATCCCGCCGCCTCTGCCTGCTTGGAGCAAGATGGCGAGAACCATGAAGAGGCAGACGATGACGTAGATGATGGTGATGACGACGGTCATGACGTTTCGGCTTCCGCGGCGGCGCGGATGATACTGAGAAAGTCGCTTGGAACCAACGAAGCTCCGCCGACAAGAAAACCGTCGACTTCGGGCTGGGCGATGAGCTCTGCCGCGTTCCCTGACTTGACGCTACCACCGTACAGGATGGATCTGTCGCGTCCCGTGCCGGGTTGTCGAGATGCAAGCCATGAGCGAATCGCGCTGTGCATATCGTTGGCCTGGGCGGGCGTCGCCGTTCGTCCGGTCCCGATGGCCCACACGGGCTCGTACGCGATGATGATCCGATCTGTCGCTGCGGCCAGGTCGATCCCGGCCAAAGACGCGTCAAGCTGGGTGATCACGTGGCTTTCGTGGCGTCCCGCTTCCCTCACGTCGAGCGGTTCGCCGACGCACAGTACGGAGGTAAGGCCCACTGCGAGCGCGGCCGCGATCTTTTTCTGGACGATCGCGTCATCCTCGCCAAAATGTGCGCGCCGTTCCGAGTGCCCAAGGATCACCACGCTCACCCCCACGTCGAGCAGCATCTGGGGCCCGATCTCGCCGGTAAAGGCGCCAGATTCTTGGGCGCCGACGTTCTGGGCAGCGAGCAGAAGATCGGGGTGGCGAGGTCCAGTTGACACCCGGCAAGCGGCGAGCCCCACGAACGTCGGGGCGATCCCGACACGAACATGCGGACCGCGCGCAACGGAACGAATCTTGGGAAGGCCCGTACATATGGCGGCTGCTCGCGCCTTCGCGTCGGCCGAGAGCAAGTTTTGTTTCCAGTTTCCGAGGACCCAAGGTGTGCGTGGCATGGGATGAGGTGGCTTCCTATGGTGGTGTCGGTGTGGTGACGCGCATCCAGCCGGGCATGGCCTCGCCGGCCAGAGCGTGCCAGAGCGCGTCGTCGTCGGGCAGTATGTTACCGATGCCGACGCGCAGGTCGGCGATCTCCGCTGCCAACATGGGATTCAAGATAGCCACAGTGCCCCCACGGCAGTCGGCCACGGCTCGCGCGATCTCCCGATCGGATTCCGAGGCGCGGGCTCCTCGTGGATCCACAAGAGCGCCCGTCCACAACGCACCCGCTCCACCTTGGATGAGGGCGGAAAATTGCGCCCTCGCGCGGGCGCCTAGCCCCGTGACTCGTTCGTCCGCGTCTGGCGCATAGGGCCCGGCGCGCGTTGTCACGATGCCGTCCGCGTCCAGCACATCAACATCGGCCGGGTAGACCAGCGCAACGTCGCGCGCGAGCGCCTTGTCCCGCAGTCGCGCCGCCAGGGGACGAGACGGGTTTGAGGTACCGCCGGGACTCGACGGCACAAAAGCGGGGTGCAACTGAGGCCCGACCAGAATATGGTCGCCTCGCCCCATCCGCTCCACCAGATGGAGCAGCGCACGCGAGGCTCTCTCCATGCTGTCGCCACCCAACAGCAAGGTGAGTCCGCGCCCTGCGCACGCGCACACCCCATCGAGTGCGTCGAGCTCCCGCTGCATCCGCATGCCCGCCACGCATCGCTGGGTGCCCTTGGACAGGGCTGCGCTGCCCCATCTCGCCGGAAACACCGCGGTGAGCGCGTCGTGCACGAACGCATCCAACGTGGAAACAAGCCGCCCGACCATGCCGTCGAGCTCGGGGCTCCCATCCGGTACACGATCGAGATTCTCCAACATCACCAACTGGGTCGGGCGCTGATCGTTGATCAATCTGGCGAACGCGTCCCCGACGATTTCGTCGGGTACGCGCACCTCTACGTCGAGGTGCGCCGCCACACGCTCAGCGATCCCGACGATCGACGGCGCAATGTGCGCCTTTTCGCCGCACGGGGCTCTTCCCGCGTGGCCGGCCACAATGATCCGTGCGCCGCGCGCACGCAGTGTTTCGAGTGTGGGCAGAGACGCGGCGAAACGCAGGTCACCCGCCGGATCGTTGCCGGTGGCGTCCACGTCCACGAGGACGAGGACGCGTCGGTTTTCCACGTCCAAAGACGCCCAGTCGACGGGGTCGCCGTCCGCTGAACCTATTACGACCGACATGTGCGCGATGGATAGCGCATCCGCGGGCCGTGGTCATCCCCCACGGGTGCCAAAACGACCTTCTGCGCTTCACTGGCGCACAACGCGGTCTTTCGCCGAGTCGCACAGGGGCCCGCAGGCGTTATTCGGCCGGCTCCAAGTCGCGCCGCATATCGTCCCGCACAAGGTCGATCAGCTCGGACGAAAAGCCGATGATCTGGTCGGTGGAATAGCCCTGGTCCCGCATCTGACGGAACAGCGACCGGGCCAATATGGGAACACCGTGATTCCTGCTGCTGTCGGGGATGGTACGCGTCCGCATGGTGTGCTCTCCGCCGTGCGTCTCCCACGGTCATGGGCCACATGTGCAACCCTCGGACCAATGCAGGGCGGAATGGGCGCGCCCCCCTATAATGCTCAACAATTTCAACTGTGTAGGGTCGATATGATCAGGTGGAAGCTCGAGCCACGATGCGCATGGACCTGCGCAGTTGTGCCCGGAATCGGCGTGCATTCACCTGCACACAGGCAACGCGGGAATCGGTGTGCAGGTGGGCAGTCTGTCTACATGCACAGTGTTCGCGCGTACAGCCACACCACTCCACTCTGATCCGGGTCGGATCAGCTCGGTGGGCGCTCGCCACGCACCATCCGCAGCACGATGTCGAGGCGCCGCCACGCGACGCTCGCCATGTCCGAATCGAAGCTGCTCCCCACCTGGTAGCCGCGCGGCACCGACGTGCACCACACCGTCTCACCGGTGAGCGCCAGCCCATCCGAGCATCCCTGCGCCAATCGCACGCGGAGACGAAACTGGACCTTGGAGCGCACGGGTACCCAATCGGGAGTGAGCACGCAGATCCCGGAGAAACTGAGGTCCACCGTCTGTACAGACTCGATCAGCGCACCCGCGAGCGCCAGTTGGGTGTCGATGCCACAGGCGAAACGCGGCGCCCCACGGCGATCGATCGACATCGAACCAACCTAGCAGATCGGCCATTGGGTGGCACATAGCCGGCTATGCGGGCCGAGAGTTGCGGGGCCGGGGGAGTCGGGGACGGTCGTCGGCTCTACCTCCGAGGCCAGGGGAGACCGGTGAGCGCCGCGAGCAACGCCTCCACTTCCAGCAATCGCACCCGCCGTTCGATGGCGTCTTGTGTCGAGGCGTCCGCCACCAGGCGCATGGCCAGCAGGAGACGCTTTCGCTCGTAGTAGAGCTGGGTGACCTCTACGAGGAGCCGCTGACGCCACTCGTGGTGGTCCGCGGCAGCGCGGGCGGCTCTCAGTTCATCGAGGCTGAAGACCAAGCGATCCAGCTCCCACGTGGCTTTCAGCCGGACGACAGACGAGGCACCAGCGTCGCTGTCGAGGGTGTCCGGCTCCCCCGGCTCTTCGCCGAACCTCCAGCCCCTGTCCGATCGTATGTCGTACCCGGCCGAGAGGGTGGGGAGCAGGGCCGCACGTCGCACGCGACGTCCCCACCTCCCGACCGTCCGCTCCTGCGCCGCGATGCGGCGGAGTGCGGCGCGGTGGGCTTGCCCGATGGACGGCCGGACCGGGAGCGCGGAAATCGCGGCTTGCAGATCGGACTTCGCGGGCGTCGCGGGCGCGCGGAGGATTGGGGGATGGGTGCGTGGCGACGCACCCGGTGACGGCGGTGCGGCGAGACACCCGAGCAGCATTGCGAGGCCTTTCACCGGTTCTCTCCACTACAGATCAGCCGCGACAGCGCGTGCTCTTCGTCTCCCGACAGGGGGCCGCTGGGCACGTCGGGAATACGAGGAGTGGCGCGTGTCCGTTCGACCGAAGCGACAGCTTCGCGGAGGACTCGGCGTCGGAGAGGGTCGAAGCCGACCCGCACAAATATCCAGGCTCCGAGCTCGACGCTTTGATGAAAACCCGACAAAACGCCCCCATCACGCTCCTCACGCTCCCCGCGTCCGGCGACTTTCCAGTCGACACGGCGCCACAGCTCGAGCCCTGCGTCCACCCGCACGCCTCGCGATGGCGGGCGATTGCGGGTCGAGGCGCGCGGACGGCTGCAAGTAGCGACGGCACGACAGTGGGTGCGCACCCAATCGCGGTGGCCGCGACGGAAACGCGGCGTCCATCCTGTGCTGCTGCACCGCGGTCGCGTGAGGGGGGGGATATCGTCCGCGGCGAACGACCAGCCCGCGGACGAGGCCGGCTCGAGGACACCATTGCGCCAGAACAACCATACCGAACCATCTGCGGCGACGAACGCCACGACCGACGGACCGAGCACACGCCCCCGTGGCGAGACCGGCTCGCCTTTGCGCAGCACCGCAAGTGGGTGTGCCCATCTGGGTGCTTCCGCATCCAGGTCAGAAAGCACGGCCCGCGCTCCTGTGGGCGGTCGCCCGGAAACGGCGACGTGCTCCTCGGGTATCGGTACCCAGCAATCTTCTGCCGCGGGAGTTGCCGGTGGCCCTTGCCAACATACCCACAACTGCCTGTCGGAGGACGCGACCCAGGTTTCCGCCGCGTCCAGTTCGCCCTGCGCCGACAGCGGCGGCCCGGGCGGGGGGAGGTCGCGGAGAGGAAGGACGAGCGCGGGGAACACGAGAGGCATGAACATGGCGATCACGGCCCAACGCATCGGCCCGCACAGGGAATCGTTGCGGCGAAGGGACGACGCAACAGTCTGCCCGCGCGGCCGATCTCCAGCCCATGTGGTCTTCCTCGTTCATCTTGCAATGGCTCGTTCTGTCGACCCCCTGCCCGGACGTCCGGGCAGGCATGCGCTGGATCGAAACCTCAGCCGGGGCCGTGTTGGTCGTGGTGCCAGGGCACGGAGGTGACGCCTTGGTTGTGGGTGCCGGGGCTTCGCGAGACGCGGAGACCGTGCACGCAGCCCTTGTGGAACACGGCGTGACGCGCGTTGGGCTATGGATCATGCGGAGTCCCGCGTGCAACGAGCTCGGGGGATTTCCAAGAATCGTCGCGGGCGCGGACGGGGAGCTGTCCACGCCCGACGATCTCGCCGTCGATCTCGTTTGGGACACGGGCAGCGCAGACAGCTCGTGCCGGGCCGCGTATCTGTATTTGGCGAAGAGCCGCGAAGAGCCGCTCTCGGGTTCGACCTGGAGTGCGTATGACACGAATGTCGTGGTTTGGAACATGGAGCGATCGCTCTCGGTCTGTATTCGGTCGCCGGCGCGGCGTGTGTTCGCCACCGTACACGGAGCGGGAACCGATCTGGAGGTGGTGGCCGCCATGTCCTGCGGACCGGCGGACGTGCTCTGGGTCGGTGGGGGCTCGCAGCACGCCACAGTCTCGGTGTCGCGCTCGCTACTCGAAGCGAGTGATCCTCGCGCGATCTTCCTGGCCGCGGGCTCCGGCGGCAACGGATGCGAGCCATCGGTACGGACACTCGCCGGCCTTCGTGATCGTGTCGCCTGGCTCTTTTCTCCGCGCGGAGTGGACCCCCGCGGAGGGTGTCCGTCAATTGCTCATGTTCTCGATCCGGACCACACCGTATGGGGTGGCTCGGTCTGGCTTCCGCGATCGCCGTGATCGAGACGGGCCCGCGGAGTACAACCTGATAAGCTCGGTATCCGGTGGCCCTAAACGCGCGCACGCGAGGTCTGTGCATCGCACTCACACTCGCACTCGAGGTGCTTGGGCCGGGGTGCGGAGGTTGGGACGGAGGGAACGTGTACACCCAGCGTTGGCACCCTCGCTGGCAGCGAGAGCTCTCGGACACGACGTACCGAGTTGGGGTGCCGGGGCCACACTGGGAGCCCCACCAGGAACAGGACGCGCAAGTGGCCTGGCGCCGCACCGACGGTTCCGGCATGATCACCGCGCGCGCACAGTGTGAGGCGCACGGCGACCGGACGCTGGAACAGTTCTTGGACGACCTCAGATTAGACTTTCGCTACTGGACGGAGCAACAGCGCTCAATGGTACGTTTCGCCGGCCGTGAGGGGTTGCGCGTCCGCTCAATCGTGACACTCGATGGCGTCTCGCTGACAATGGACGCCCTGCTCCTAAAGAAGAACGGGTGCCTCTTCGACTTCTGGTACGTGGCCACGGATGGCGCATTTCACACGGGTCTCGCAGACTACGAGCGCTTTCTCGTCGGCTTTCAGTTCCCGCTCAGGTAGCACGCAATGGCGCAAATCGAGAGACTCGGTTCGCTGCTCACGGGCCTGATCGTGTGGATTGGCGGGGTAGGGCGTATGCTTGGGCAAGCGGTCTTTCGAGGCCCCCGGCCTCCTTTCGGGGGCGATGACATCGGCTACCAGCTCCTCCAAACCGGCGTGCGCTCTCTGCCTACAGCCACGCTCATGTCCGGGTTTATCGGCATGATCTTCTCCTGGCAATTCGGGGAGGCTCTGGCAGCCTTCGGCGCTGTGAGCACGTTGGGAAACGTGGCCGCGTTCGCGCTGGTACGGGAGCTGGTGCCGTCGATCATAGCGGTCACTGTGGGCGCCAAGATGGCAACGGGCATGACAGCCGAGCTGGGATCAATGAAGGTTACGGAGCAGATCGACGCCATCAGTTCACTCGGAGCCGACCCGATTAAGAAACTGGTCTGGCCACGCGTGGTCGCCAGCACCATCGCTCTTCCCCTACTGGTGGTATGGGGGAATGTTATGGCACTGATCGGCGGCATGTTCATCGGCCACGTCGTCTTTGGCCTCTCCTACGGTTTCTTCTACAACTCCTATATCGACGAACTCGTGATGTGGCACTATGTCGGCTGCATGGTGAAGTCGATCGTATTCGGCACGCTCGCCGGCATCATCGGCTGTTACCAGGGCTTTAACACCCAGTTTGGCACCGAGGCCGTGGGGGTGGCGACAACCGAAACCGTCGTCGCAACGACAATCGCGGTCGTCGTCGCGGACTTCGCTCTAACCACAATCTTCGTGCAGGTCTGACATGCTCGAGCCGGTATTCGATCTGCGGGGCGTGGCGAAAGCATTCGGCGAGAATGTGGTCTACCGAGGCATGGATCTCACGGTGCGGCGCGGGGAGACGGTCACCGTCATCGGAGGCAGCGGCACCGGCAAGAGCGTCTGCCTCAAACTCATGATCGGGCTCATGTCCGCGGACGCGGGAGAGGTGCGGTTCAAGGGCCAAGACGTGGGTGAGATGGACGCCACCGCCCTTTCGGAGCTCCGCCGCTCGGTCGGCATGGTGTTCCAGGGAGGGGCACTTTTCGACTCCATGACTGTTGAGCGCAATGTGGTGTATGGCCTGCGGGAACACACGGACATGACGGAGATAAAAATGCGGGATCGAGCGGTGGAGTGCCTCGATCTGGTCGGCTTGGGTCTCGATTTCGACCCCGACATCCTGGAAAAAATGCCGGCGAGCTTGTCTGGTGGCATGAAAAAACGCGTCGCTCTCGCCCGATCGATCGCACTGAAACCTGACGTTATCCTCTACGATGAGCCTACCACTGGCCTTGACCCACCCAACTGCGATCGCATCGCCAAGATGATTCGAAAGTTGCAAGCGGAACTCGGCATCACCAGTGTGGTGGTCACCCACGACATCGAGACCGCCTGGCATATCTCCGACCGCATCGCCATGCTACTCGACAGGCGCTTCCCCTATGTGGACGGGGTAAAGGAGTTCCGCGCCTTGGATGTACCCGAAGTCCGGGATTTCACCCGGCGGAGGATAGGCTAGATGGCACGGCGAAAAGACGAACGCCGGGTGAACTTCGTCGCGGGGCTGTTCGTGATCGCGCTGTTGGCCCTCATGTTCCTATCGCTATTCGTGATCGCAAACAGCGAAGGATGGCTTGAGGCCAAGACCACAGTCGGAGCTCACTTCCGTACCGTGGGCGGCCTGCGACGGGGGAGTGCTGTGCAGCTGGGCGGCACGAAGATCGGCACCGTCGCGGCCACGGATTTCATCTCACCCAGCTACGTATGCGATCCGGTTTCGGAAGACCACGGTCGTGGGGCGGACCGAACCGATGCGTGCGATCCCTCGCTATTTTGCTCCCCGAAGGGGCTGTGCGCCGAATTCGAGGACTATACCGGCAATCCCACCGCGTACCAGGCTTGCGCCAACGATGATACCTGTGGCGAGAGCGAAACCTGCGTCACGGAAGTGTTCCGCCGCCGCTACCGACGGGTGCGGTGGACTGGCTCCGCGGGGTGGTGCGTCCCGTACCTGACCACCCATCGCCGAATCCACGTTACGATGCAGATATCCGAGGATACGCTCCGTTACATCCGGATCGACAGTCGTGCGACCATCGCGACCGCCGGGGTGCTCGGTGATCAGTTGATAAACGTTACGGTCGGTTCTGGATCTCCCGTCCGCGAAGGCGGGAGAATCCAAGCCAGCCCTTCTCTTATGGAGGAAATCGCGTATTTCAAAGAACGCCTCGAGCTCATCACCGACAAGGTGGGCACAAGCCTCTCCGGTGTCGCCGGCTTGTTCGATTCACTTGACAACGATCGAACGAAACGTGATCTGCGGGGACTCTTGGCGAACAGCAATGAAATTACGCGGCAGATCAAAGACGGGGACGGTCTGGTGGGCGCGCTCTTCAATGATCCCGAGTACCGCGCCGAGTTTGGGCTGACGCTACGCAGCGTCCGCCAGTCGGCAGCCGATGTAGAGGCCGCGACCGCTGCACTACGTACCGAACTCGAGCCGACGCTGCGCGAGAGTTCTCGCGCGGCCAAGAACCTGGCAGATCTTGTCGTGGAGCTGCGGAACCCCGAGAACCAGAGTCTGGTGGGCCGGGCATTTCACGACGCAGAGATGGGTGCCTCTGTGAAACACGCGGTAGCGAGCGCGGACGACACGTTGACCGAGGCCCGGGACACTCTGGTGGAGGCACACGCTGCGGTGGCAGAGGTGCGTGGCTCCATAGAGAGGGGGGAGGGCACATTGGGGAAATTGATCAAAGACCCGAAAGCGTATAACGACCTGCTCCGATTCCTCGGAAATCTTGAACGCAACAATCTGCTCAAGAGATTTGTCCGGTTTGTGATCGAACGCGACGAAGCATCCTCCTCCGTTCGCCCCGCGCCCCAAGCTGCCGGGCAGTCGAACTCGCGTTCATCTCGAAAGAAAGATCCCTAAGCTTGCGATTGTGTCGCGTTGCGATTGTGTCGCGTCCGACGGGTGAGGGCCGAGGCATCGCTCAGACGTCGAACGTGCCAGCGAACCTATCGACCTTCGCCGCGACACATCCGACGTGGCGAAGGGCAAGGTCGTGACCGGCACCTAGAATCACATCCCACTGGGAGCCGCGCACGGCGAACGCCATCGCACGCATGAGCGCAAGCGGCACCGAGCGATCTTGTTCGCCCGCGATGACGAGCAACGGTATGTCAATCGCCGGCAAGGTGTCGGCAGCCCAGTGGTATCGATACGACCGGAGCCGTCGAAGATCCTGTGCAGCCGCCCGGATCAGGCCCACGGCGAGTCCCATGCCTGGCGCCTTCGTTGCCGCACCGCCCCTGGCCGCGCGAACCAGCGTTCTTACCGCCGCGCCCGGTCGTTCGCGCCCCAAGCCGCGGCAAGATGGCGTGGCAGCGCCCGCCAGCGCCACCAACCCCGCCACGTGCGACCGGTGGCGACGTTGGATCTCAAGCGCAACGCGGAAGCCCTCCGAAAACCCGACCAGGACAACAGGCGCCGGGAGCTCCGCTGCGACCGCATCCGCGACCTCACATACTTCGCGGTGGCTGGCAGCGGGGGAGGCCAGAGAACAGGGGCGGTGCTCCCCGATGGCGCGAGACAGCGGTCTTAGATGGTCACGATGTGCGGCGAGCCCAGCGACGAGCAGGACACCGATCCGTACACCATCGCGCGAGTCCGGCGTAGACTCCGATTCAAGAAACATCGCGCGCTCACGCGAGACTCGAGCCGCGGGTGTTTTGAGCAAACTACGGAACACGCCAGACCCATAGCGTGGGCGACTGCCCACGCGTGAGGCGTGCCCGGTCTATTCGACCTTGCCCCGTGTATCGTCGGAACCGTCATCTGGGAGATCGTTGACGCTCGGGTACTTCATGATATCTCTCCGGGAGATCTTCCACGCCTTCTGCACGATCCAGGACAACGAGCGGTCTTGTCGTGCGGCTTCGCGTTGGATCTCGCTGAGCATCTCTTCCGGGAAGTACAAGCTCTGCTTTCGTTTGTCGGACGTCGCCATAGATGGTGGGTCTCCAAGCTCTGCGGTCGTGGGAGCGTATCGGGGAACGGAATGGAATGGAACGGGTGAGGTACGATGCCCTTGGTAGACCTGTAGCGAATGTCCGGCAAGAACGCCATTTTTTGTCACGATGCCTTGAGCGATATGGCACCCTGACAACGGTGGTCTAGCATGGCACGAGCCCACCCGGCGCCTTGTGGGCGTCAATGGCGCTAACCCAAGCGGAGGACTGGCCCGACCTTGAACGCGATCCGAACCATCTTCGCACCTCACGCGCACGTTCGAGCGCGTCCGACTTTCGCCCGTCGCCTTCGAATGCTCGACCGATGCGTCCCCGTAGAACGTAGGCAGCCCAGCCGTCATGTCGCCCACGGGGGGTCGCGCGTCGATGCCACTCCCGTCGTCCATGCCACTCTCGTCGTCCATGCCACGCGCGTAAATGCCTCAGCCGCGTGCTTGTCGTCCGAGGTTTCGTCCGTTACTGTCCCCGACCCCCCAACGTCTCGTCCGAGGAAGCAGCAAACATGGCGCTGAACAAGAAACAGGTGGAATCTTTTCGTGATCTCCTGATCGAAAAGCGCGAAAAACTGCTCACGCAAGCCCAAAAGACGCTTGATACCGAGATGGTGCTCTCGCCGGACGATCGATTCGACGAGGTAGACCAAGCGTCCAGCGAGTATATGCAGTCGTTCTCGTTCCGTCTTCGCGGACGCGAGAGGTTCTTGATCCAAAAAATCGAGCTCGCCTTGCGGAAGATCGACGCGAATACGTTCGGTCTCTGTGAGGAGTGCGACGAGCCGATCTCCCTGAAGCGCTTGCAGGCGCGGCCGGAGACGCCATTGTGTATCCAATGCAAAGAGGCGCAGGAGAAAGAAGAAGCTGTCTACGCGGAGGAGTAGCGGCTGTGTCGGCGGGGCACGGGCAGGACCTAGGCAGGACCCGCTCTGTGCGCGCGCGTGTGTCGGCGTTCGATTTCATAGGTAGCAGCCAGATTGCGCTAGCATGCGGCCCGAATTTCTCGATATCCCAGGTTCCGGGCTGACCATCCCCTCCTACGCGCTCTTCCTCGCGCTCGGCCTGGTCGCTGGCTGGGTCCTCAGCCGCTTCTTCGCGCAGCGCCGCGGGCTGCAGACCGTTTCTTTGGGCCAGGGCTACACGGTTTCCACCGTGGTGGGGCTTCTGTCCGCGCGGCTGTGGTGGCTTCTGACTCACCCAGAGTCGTTCTCCAACTGGACCGAGATGGTTCAGCTGCAGAGCGGGCAGATCTCGGGGGGGGTGGGCCTCGCTTGCGCCCTCGTCGTGACCGCGTTGCACTGTCAGCTGCACGGGATCTCGATCTGGGCCTGGCTTGACTGTTTGGCTCCCGCCGTTCTGACGGTCGTGGGATGCGAGCGGATCGGGGCATTCCTCGCGGGGGCCGACTTCGGGCACGTGACCGATGCCGGCTTCGTGCTCGCCGTACGCTTTCCCGCGGACTCGCCAGCGTTTGCGTACCATCAGGAGGCGTTCCGCGGCCTGCGGTCCGTCGTCGAGCTATCGCTGCCTGTTCACCCGGTGCAGCTCTATGTGGCTTTACCGGCTTTCGTGGCTGCCGGGCTAGCGAGTCGATGGCACCTGCGGCACGGCACCAGTACGGAGGGGCGGCTCGCCTGGCTTACCCTAGCCTTTCTGGCATTGGTCTTTTACATCGGTGCCGATGCGTTCCGCGCTGGAGCGTCTCCGGTCGCCTTCGCCGGGATCCGTCGCGCCCAGCTGATCGGCGGTGCCCTGGTGGCGATGGCGTTCGCGCTCGACCGCTACCGACTACGGCGGAGCCGTAGTGGCCCAAGGCCAGCGGTCCGCGGGGGACCGCGTCGCGGACGATATGCCCGGGGCGACCCCAACCGATCCCGACGATCTGACGGTCGAAAACCGGCAGGGAAGCCGCGCTGACGCGGCTTCCCCGTGTTGGATGACGGATCTGCGGTGCCGAGGGGCAGACTTGAACTGCCGACCTGAGGGTTATGAATCCTCCGCTCTAACCAGCTGAGCTACCCCGGCGTGGATGCCGGGGTGTATTTCAACGCTGGGCGCAAGTCAACAAGCTCACTCGGTGCCTCCAGGCGTCGCCCACCCCGTAGCGTGCGCTCGCGCGCGCTACGGGGTGGGGTCACCGCAGGATCCGCGGGCAGCGCCGGAACCTCCGCGCCCCGAAAGCCATTTACCACGCGGTAGCACGCGTGGTAAGCCCACAGACGCGGAGCCGCAGCGCCCACCGAATGCGCTCCGAATCACCGCTACCCAACAGCGTGCCAACGGAGGAGACCGCCCATATGCCTGTGGAAGTTGTCATCGCCGCCGCCGCTCGGACTCCGATCGGATCCTTCCAAGGGGCTCTCGCGCCGCTCTCTGCTACGGTGCTCGGGGCCGCGGCCATCCGCGCTGCACTCGACCGCGCGGGTGTGCTCGGAGAGACAGTTGACGAAGTACTGATGGGATGCGTGCTATCCGCAGCTATGGGCCAGGCGCCTGCACGTCAAGCCAGCAAAGCTGCCGGGATACCGGACATTGTGGGTTGCACGACGGTTAACAAGGTATGCGGATCGGGTCTCAAGACCGTGATGCTGGCTGCGCAGTCCATCCGAGCAGGGGACGCCAATACGGTGGTCGCCGGGGGGATGGAGAGCATGTCGAATGTTCCATACTTGCTCCCGAAGGCCCGGTCGGGCTATCGACTGGGGCACGCCGAGCTCGTCGACGGCCTCGTGTTCGACGGTCTGTGGGACCCATACGGGAACGCCCACATGGGCACATTCGGTGACTCGTGCGCCCGCGACTCCGGTCTCTCCCGCGAGCAGCAAGATGCCTGCGCCAAACTCAGCTATGAACGTGCGCGCAGGGCCGTGGAGCAGGGCCTCTTCCAGGCGGAGATCGTCGCCGTAGAGGTGAGCTCGCGCAAAAAGACCGTTCTAGTGGCGCGAGACGAAGAACCGTTCCTCGGTGATCCGGACAAACTCGCGGGCTTGCGACCCGCGTTCGAGAAGAACGGTACCGTCACGGCGGGAAACGCCTCCGCGCTCAACGACGGCGCCAGCGCGCTGGTGGTGATGTCCGCAGAGGAGGCCAGGCGGCGCGGCACCGTACCCATGGCCCGCATCACCGGGTACGCGAGCCATGCCCAGGCGCCGGCCCTGTTCACCACAGCGCCGGCAGGGGCGATCCGACGTCTCCTCGCGCGCGCCGGTCTCGCGGTGAAGGACATCGACTTGTGGGAGATCAACGAGGCGTTCGCAGTGGTGAGCCTCGTCAACCAAGCCGAACTGGCAATCCCAGAAGATCGCCTCAATGTTCGTGGCGGAGCGGTGGCGTTGGGCCACCCCATCGGTTGCTCGGGAGCGCGCATCTTGACCACGTTGGTGCATGCTCTCCAACAGACCGACAAGCGTCGCGGCATCGCCTCGCTATGTATCGGTGGGGGCGAGGCTGTGGCGGTCATGGTCGAGCGCTAGTGGATGAGCTTTAGATGTCGCTAGCCAGCATACAGAGAGTCGGAGTCCTCGGTGCCGGGCAGATGGGTGCCGGGATCGCGCAGGTCATGGCCGGTGCGGGGCTCGATGTCCGGCTCGCAGACGTCGATCTGGCCCGGGCGGAGGCGGGCAAGGAGAGCATCGCAGGGCGTCTCCGCCGAGTGGTGGACAAGGATAAAATGACGGCGTCACAACGCGACGCGGCCCTGGCTCGCATATGCCCCGTGGCAGACACCCGTAGTTTTTCTGAGGTGGATTTGGCCATCGAGGCGGCGAGCGAATCCGTCGAGCTCAAACGGGTGCTGATGAGACAGCTCGACGACGCTTGTTCCGACAGCGCAATTGTGGCCTCCAACACTTCATCGATCAGCATCACGTTGCTAGCCGCTGCGACCACACGACCCCACCGTGTGATCGGAATGCACTTCATGAACCCCGTGCCGGTGATGAAACTCGTCGAAGTGATCCGCGCACTACCAACCGATGAGGTCACCTACAGCCGAACCGTGGAATTTGCGCGAGCCTTGGGCAAGACAGTGATCACGAGCAAGGACTGCCCAGGCTTCATCGTGAACCGTATTCTGATCCCGATGATCAACGAAGCAGGCTTCGCCCTACAAGAGGGTCTGGGTTCGGCCGAAGATATCGACACAGGGGCCAAGCTCGGACTCAACCATCCCATGGGACCGCTCGAACTGGCGGACCTTATCGGACTCGACACCTGTCTTTCCATTGCGGACGTGTTGCACCGGGAGCTGGGCGAGGACAAGTACCGGGCCCCGAACAACCTTCGCATGCACGTCGCTGCCGGCTGGCTGGGACGCAAATCTGGGCGCGGATTTTACGACTACCGCAAGTAGAGAGACGAAACAGACCATGTCGACCTTTGAGACGATACGCCTTGAAAGCAAGGGGCCGGCCCGGGTGATCACCATCGATCGCCCGAAGGTTCTCAATGCCATCAACGCCGTGGTGATGTCGGAGCTTTCCCACGCCTTGGAAATCGTGGCGAAAGACGTCGCCATGTCTGGACTCATCCTCACCGGTGCGGGCCACAAGGCGTTCATCGCCGGAGCCGACGTCGCGGGCATGGCCGACTTGGACGAGCAAGACGCGCTGATCTTCGCCAGCCAAGGTCATGCGGTGGGTGATCTGCTCGCGCGCCTGCCCGTCCCGGTTATCGCAGCGGTCAACGGGTTCGCTCTTGGCGGCGGGTGTGAACTTGCGCTCGCCTGCGACTTCATCTACGCCACCGGGACCGCCCAGTTCGGCCAACCAGAAGTGAAGCTGGGCGTGATGCCCGGTTTCGGGGGGACCCAGCGACTTCTGCGTCGAATCGGCCCTGCGCGCGCGATGGAACTGTGCGTGACAGGGGAGACGATCGACGCCAACGAGGCACTCCGACTCGGACTCATCAATCGCATCGTCCCCGGAGAGGTCGTGGCGGCCGCGGTGGAGACGATCGAGAAGGTGGCCACCATGGGCCCGGTCGCCGTGGCGGCGGTTAAATCGGTGATCCATCAAGGGGCGGCGCTGCCTCTCGATGCGGCGAACCAGCTTGAACTCGAAGCTTTCGCCCGGCTGTTTGGCACGGATGATCAGTCGGAGGGTATGCGCGCGTTCGTGGAAAAGCGTCGGGCCAAGTTTAGGGGGAGGTAGGAGATGGAATTTGCGCTCAGTGAGGAACACGACGCGCTTCTGCGCACCGTCCGTGAATTTTGCGAACGGCATGTCAAGCCAGCCGCCGCGACAACAGATCGCGATGCGAGATACCCGGCCGAGCTCGTGTCGCAGATGGGGGAATTGGGGCTGATGGGCATCGAGGTGCCGGTACAGTACGGCGGTAGCGAGCTCGATCCCATCGCCTACGTACTTGCGATGGAAGAGATCAGCGCCGCGTGTGCGTCCACCGGCGTGATCATGAGCGTCAACAATTCACTGGTCTGCGACCCCTTGGCCAAATTCGGTACACCCGCACAGAAGGATGCGTGGCTCGTCGATCTGGCGTCGGGTCGAAAACTTGGTTGTTTCATGTTGTCGGAGCCCGAAGCGGGATCGGACGCGGCGGCCCAGAAGACGGTGGCCGTGCGTGACGGAGATAGCTACCGGATCACCGGGACGAAGAACTGGATCACCAACGGCCCACAAGCCGATGTCGGCATCTTATTGTGCATGACCGCTCCGGATCTCGGTCACAAGGGGATCTCGGCGTTCGTCGTCGACATGCACGGAAAAGGGATCACCCGTGCACGCAAAGACAACAAGCTCGGCATCCGCGGTAGCCATTCGTGCCAGGTCCATTTCGACGACCATCGCGTCGGTACGGATCAGCGAATAGGGCTTGAAGGCGGCGGTTTCAAGGTGGCGATGGCCACCTTGGATTGTGGACGCATCGGCATTGCCGCCCAGGCCTTGGGGATCGGACGGGCGGCGTTTGAGTTTTCTGCGCAATACGCGTGCGAACGACGTACGTTCGGCAAGCGCATCATCGACCACCAAGGAGTCGGCTTCATGTTGGCCGACATGGATACGGAACTCGAAGCTGCGAGGCTGCTCACCTATCGGGCCGCAGCGCTCAAGCAGCGCGGTGAGCGGCACACGCGCGAATCGGCAATGGCAAAACTGATGGCCGCGGAAGTAGCGAATAAGACCGCAAAGAACGCCATTCAAATCCTCGGCGGCAACGGTTATGTGACGGAGTACCCCGTCGAACGGTACTATCGGGACGCGAAGATCACAGAGATCTACGAGGGAACCAGTGAAATCCAACGGGTCGTCATCGCGGCGGCTCTGCAAAAGCGCTAGCGCGGGAGAGTCCGTCATGAAGAGTTCTACATTCGGCACCATCTTTGGTCTGGTCGCGCTCTCGGTCGCGATGACCGCCTGTGCACACAAGCAGCAGCAAACCACGAATGCAGAGTTGCTGGCCGCGCACGATGGCAATGCCTACGAAGAAGAGATCGTCACAGCGGATGGCTACGAAAGCCACGAAGACCAAGGGGCATCCATCTCGCCGCGTACGCTGGCTCATATCGACGACACGATTCGATCTGTGTACAACACCGACTTCGAACGCTGCCTGGAGAAAGAAATGGACAGGCTCGAAACGAAGTGGCTCGCGGGCGCGTTTACTGTCGAATTCCATATCGACACGAAAGGCAACGTTCACGACGTCAACGTGCTGAACATGGAAGTCGGCGAGCGCAGGGTCCCGAAGGGGCAGACGCCGCGAAAGGCCGATCAATTCGGCCCATGTCTCAAGGAGAGGCTCGTCGAGTGGCAGTTTGATCCGGCACCGGAGGCGGCGTTCGTTCACACTTACACAGGCGAGCTTGAAGAAGCCTGGTAGGTAGCCCCCGCCGCGTCGTGTTCGATTTCTTGCCGAACGAAACTCAGAGCCTCGTTCAAACCACGGCTCGAGGGTTTGCGGAGCGCGAGCTGGCACCGCGGGCAGCCCAGCTCGACCGTGATGGAGTGTTCCCGCGCGGGACTCTTCGCAGGGCGGCCGAACTCGGGCTTTTGGGCATCAACGTGCCCGATCTGCTGGGTGGGACCGAGGCCGGCGCGGTCGCGTACAGCCTGGCGATCACCGAACTCGCTCGCGCATGCGCGGCCACGACGGTAGCGATCTGCGTGTCGAATATGGTCGCCGAAGTGATCTCAAACTTCGGGACCTCGGATCAGCGAGCGGAACATGTACCGCGTCTATGTTCTGGGGAGTACATTGTCGGCGGCTTTGCGCTCTCCGAGGCAGGGGCGGGCAGCGACCCGGGATCGATCACAACTCGCGCCGAGCGGACGGACAGCGGCTGGGCGATCAACGGCGCCAAATTATGGATCACCAGTGGCACGGATGCGGGCCTGTTCGTGGTCTGGGCGCGCACCAACCGTGCGCCGGGAACCCGCGGCCTCTCTGCTTTTCTCGTGCCCGGCGATGCGCCCGGGGTCGTGCGAGGGCAGCCGGAGGAAAAGATGGGCCAACATGGCAGCACGACCACGAGTTTGGGTTTTGTCGACGTGCGGCTCGCACCCGAGGCGTTGTTGGGAGAAGAAGGGAAGGGCTTTCGGGTCGCGATGATGGCACTCGACGGGGGTCGAATCGGCATCGCCTCCCTCGCGCTGGGCGTCGGACGCGCGGCCTTCGACGTGGCCCTGGCCTACGCCCAGCAGCGGCGACAGTTTTCTCGACCCATCGCTTCCTTCCAGGGGATCCAGTGGCTCTTGGCCGACAGTGACACCGAGCTCGATGCCGCGAGCTTGATGATCTTGCGGGCCGCGTGGCTCAAGCAGCAGCGAAAAGCCTATACGCGCGCGGCTTGTATGGCCAAGCTGTACGCCAGCGAGAAAAGTTTTTCGGTGTGCAACCGAGCCATTCAGATCCTGGGAGGCTGCGGGTATGCACGCGAATACCATGTTGAACGCTACCTGCGCGACGTACGGGTCACGTCGATCTACGAAGGCACAAGCGAGATCCAGCGGCTCGTGCTAGCCCGTGATATTGCAAAGCGTTTCGCCGATCGCATATGACACACGAACCAAGTACCGATGAGCTGCGTCCTGGATCGTCAGGCCGCGTTCGGATCCGAGATCTCGCGCACGGGGGGGCGGGGGTGGGCAACGCGGAGGGAGACACCCGCGATGGCATCGTATGGTTCGTCGAAGGTGCGTTGCCAGGGGAATTGGTGGAGGCCGTCGTCGATCACCGCGCCAAGAAGTTCTTGCGGGCCCACGCGACCCAAGTGATCGAGCCTGCGGCCATTCGAGTCTCGCCGGCGTGTCCCTACGCGGATCTGTGCGGCGGTTGTGCCTGGCAGCACGTCGCGTGCGGGGCCCAAGCGGAGCTCAAGCGGGACATCGTGCGAGCGCAGCTACGCGCCATCGAAATCCCGGAGATAGACGTGATCGGGAGCCCGCAACCGCTTGGGTACCGACGCCGCGCTCGCGTCCACTACGAAAAGCACGGTACCGAGCTTCGGCTTGGCTTTCGTGGGCGACGTTCGCGCTCCATAGCGAATATGGCGGCTTGCGCGGTGCTGGAGCCGGCGCTGGATCGTGCGGTGCAGCGGGTGCGCGCAATGACGGATCTCCTGCCCTCGTCGGGCGCCGTCCATGGAATCACAGACGGAGTCCGCGTCCTGTTGGGGCTGCCCGCGGTGCCTGTGAACGCCGAGACCCTCGCCGCAGCCGAGGCCCTACTCGATGACACACTGGTGGGCGTTGAATTACGAGGCGGACGCCAGCGACACGTCGTGGGCAAGCCGGCACTCGACATCGATGCCGGGGACGGGCGCCGGGGGCTCACGGTCGGCCCCTTCGGCTTCGCCCAGGCCCAGGCAGCACAAAATGCGGCGCTCGTCCGTCATGTGGCCCGACAGGTCGGGTCGGGCGGCGAAGGCCTGGAACTCTTCGCGGGCGCGGGGAACTTGACGCGGGTATTGGGTCGGGCGTTCAAGTCTTTGGAGTGCGTGGAGCACGAGCGCGAGGCTGTCGAACAACTGCGACGCCTCAAGAAGAGGGACTCGCTCCCCCTCCACGTGTTGCGGTCGAAGGCCGATGTGGCCGTCCGGCGGTTTGCCGAGCGCAAGCGGAAATTCCGAGTCTCCGTGTTGGACCCGCCACGCGGCGGGCTCGGAGAGGAGGGTACGCGAGATCTGTGTCGCGTCACGACGCAGGGGCTGGTGTACGTCTCTTGCGACCCCGCCACGCTGGCACGAGATCTCCGCGTCGCCACGGCGAGTGGGTTCCGCGTGTCCGGCGTGACCGTATTCGATTTCATGCCCATGACACCCGAAGTCGAGATTGTGGTCGCTCTAGAACGCCCCCCCCGGGGCACGACGCGCCCATGAGCACCAGCGCAGCCGTCGTGCTGCTCTGGGGGCCGGATCGGGGGGCGATCCGCGATGCGCTCGCTTCGTTGCGCGCGAGTGTGCTGGGTGAAAAAGGAAGCCCCGGCGCGTCTCTATCGGCGTTCAATCACGAGCGCTTCGACGCGCCGTACATCAAGAGCTTCCTGCCGGTGCTGCGGGCCTGCGGCCAGATGCCGATGATGGCCGATCGACGGCTCGTCGAGGTGAGCGACCCCGAAGAGGTGGCCAAGCACGCCAAGGGCCAAGACGATGATGGGTCCGGGCGCCGCAGCTCGGACCCCCTCACGGAGTTACTGGCGTATATTCAGAGCCCGAACGCTGCAGTGGTACTGGTGATCACGTCTTCGGGGGTCAAGAGCACATCGAAACTGGTCAAAGCGGTTCAGGCCAGCGGATCGGGCGAGGTAAGACGATTCGAGGCGCCGAATCAACGTGCCGCGGTCGCTCGACTCGCCCAGGCTGCCCTGGAGCAAGGCCGGCGGATCGACGGGCCGGCGGCGAACGCGTTGGTACAGGCGGTGGGTACCTCGTGGGATGAACTCCGCGTGGCGTTGGACAGGGCGCTCGCGCACGCGGACGATCAACAGGTTGGCGTACATGATGTGGAAGCGGTCGTCGTAGATACGTCCAGTGCCGACGTCTTCGCGCTGACGGATGCCGTGGGCAGCGGCAACACGACTCGCGCGCTCCAGTTGTTGGCGGCAATGTTTCCCCGGGGCGAGCAAGACGTGGGAGCGAGTCAACGCCTCTTCGGCCTGCTGGTCCGCCACTTGCGACTGTTGTTCACGGCTCATGTCACGGGACGGGACGCGCCGCGAGCATTGGGGCTGCCACCGTTCATCGCACACAAGTATGTGGACCAGGCACGACGTACGGATGACGCGCGACTGCGCGTCGCGTACGCTGGTTTGGCCCGGCTCGATGGTGACTTCAAGGGCAACTCGAGTCTCGGATCCCGCCTACCCTACCTTCTGCTCCAACGGTGGATCCTTGACGTCTGCGGCGGCTTGGAGCACTGCGAGCCGCGCTAAAGCGGCCCTTCCGCGGCAGAGCAGCGGGTGCCACCCTGCTCTGTCTCGTCTGCGGTGGGGCGCACCCGCACCGCAGCGTTTGCTGCCCCCAGAGGTCGGTCCTCAGGGCACGGCAAGGCCACTGGGCACGGTATCCGGTCGTTCTGCCGGCAGGTCAAGCATGGCCGGATCAGTGAGGGCGTCGAAGAACGCGGTGAGGCTGGCGATGCCCGGGGCGCTACCATGGTGGAGCAGGACGGGGGACATGCTCTCAAAGATCTCGACGACGTGTTCATCCGTTTGTTGGACCGTGTCTTGGAGCTCGCTATGTAGCTTGCCCGGGTCAAAATCGACGATGGTCTCTTTAGGGTGGCTGTAGTGATTCACGATATCATCGAAGTCGATTAGACTGCCGTTGTGCATGTACGGCGCGGAGAGCATCACGCCCCGCAACGAGGGCGTGCGAAACGCATAACGGTCGTTCTGATTCCCCGTCGCGTGCTCTCGTCCGTAGTCGTACGCGCCATCGTCAGATTTTCCGGGCCCGATCTGCGGAATCGCCGTTCCGTGGAATTCGTTATCCGTCAGCAACGCGCCCGAATGACAATCACGGCAGTTCGAGCCGAAGAAGAAGGCCGCGGCTTCTTTGCTTTCGTCGGAGAGAGCGTCCAAGTCCCCACGCAAATAGGCGTCCCAGGGTGTATCGGGAAAGGAGAATGCCTCGCTCTCGTACGCTCCGATGGCGTTCGCCGCATCGGCAAAGGTGAGCTCCTCAAGAGGTCGGTCGGGAAAGGCTGCCTCCAGTAGATCCGCGTAGTCCTCAATCGCTACGATGCGAGCGAAAATCGCCGCCCAGATGCCTCGGAAGTCCGCGTCATCCACATCCGCCAACTCATTGGGCTCGTCGAGCACGGTCCGATCTCCGATGTTGCCCCGCATCTCCCCCCGATCGAGCACAGGGAACATCGCCTGCGCCGCGAGAGGGCCGGATACGCCGGGCAAGAGTTGGTCTCCAGCCGGGGTGACGAGCGTGTCGTCCGCCAGCAACTCGACCCGGCCATCCCAGAACATGCGCGTGAATCGAGGATCTCCCAGATTGAAAAGCGACTGGGAGTGGCGGGGAAGGAGACCTCGGTGGTCGTTGTCTGCGCGCGCGGGCCCGACACCTGTAGCCCCGGTGCCGAGGGTGAGCGACAGACCGTCACTGCTGGCGAATGAAGGATGGTGGCAGGTGGCACACGCGATGTCCTTGTTGCCCGAGAGGATGGGGTCAAAGAACAGCGCCTTACCCAGCGCGACCAGGTTGGGGTCCTCCGCTGCGGGCGGATCGAGGGGCTCCACGGGGACTTCTAGTTCGGCGAGCAGCTCGGCGAGGGCGAGGTCCAACTCGGACAGTGAACTGTCGCCCGTAGAGGAATCGCCACTCTCGATCGTGGCGGCGGCCGATGTGTCGCCATCACCGTCGCCATCACCGTCGCCATCACCATCACCGTCGCCATCGCCATCACCGTCGCCGTCGCCGTCGCCGTCGCCATCACCATCACCATCACCATCACCATCACCATCACCAGGCGTGGGTTCACGACTCGTCGCGTCGCTCGTCCCGTCACCGAGTGACTCGTCTCCGCACGATCCGGACAGGGCAAGAAGTCCGGCGCACAGGTATCGGAACGGAGTCAGGGGCAGAAATCGGTCGGTAGAAGGCATGGGAGGCACGGGAGGCGACCTCGTCAGCGGGCCACTCGGGAGCCCAGTGTACGCACTCACGCCCGAGTACGCGACCGGCAGGTGGCGGTTTGGCGGTTTGGCGGTCAACCAGACGCAGCAGCACGCATACATGCGCAATTCGGCTTCTTCGCCACGCCGCCCATCCCAAGCTGTGGGAAATTCCCGATCACGCGCGACAATCGCCGCGTGAATCCTGCCTTCCGGAAGGCGGTTTCGCGCGGCTCACGCCTGAGGCCCTGCCCACGATGACGAAAGCCCCGCTCAGCGAGCAGTTTCTGATCGCGGCCAGCAGGGTAAGTCCTGCCCCCCCAACGACGGGGCAAGAGACACGCGTCGCAGCCCCTAGTTCGCCGCTTGCACGGCCACGGTGAGGCGCGAAATGTAGCGCGACCCCGTGTTGCGATGCAGCACGCCACGAGCGACAGCGCGATCGATCGAGCGGATCGCCATGGGGAGGTGCGCGATCGCCTGATCTCCCTCTTTGCCTGCGAGCGCCTTGCGGACCCGCTTGACGTAGGTGCGCATCGAACTGAGATAGGTGAGATTGCGAGTTCGCCGCCGAACACGCTGCCGATTTCGCTTCGCTGCTTGCTTATGGTTTGCCACGCTCGTGCTCTTGCCTTGCGGGTTGGAGGCGCCTTTTTGGCGTGTTCCTCCGGGCTTGTCAAGCTGGGACGACACGTTCAATCTCTCGCCCCCATGACTTGTCACCGGCCCCTTTCGCCACGCTGGATCCCACGGGCGAGCGCGACGACACTGCCTCCGCGCCGCACCGGCATCTTGCGTGCGCTCGCGTACGGGGGAACAACGTTGCTGTGGGGTTCCTGCGTGTTCACCCCACCGCCGCCCTTGCCTGGGGATGCGGATTCCGCACGTGATCAGACGACGGTTTCGCTCGCCCCAGCGGCCGCCCCTGATGCGACCAAGCCACCCGCGGCGCCCCGTGGCGACGCGACGACACCCTCCGGCGACGAGATCGCCTCGTCGACGCAGGCCTTCGTCAAGGGAGAGCTGCCTCCGGTGGGGCTCGGCACCGACGAGATCGCGGCGTACAACCAAGCGCAAGGTGATCCGCAGCCACAAGGCCTGGCGCTGGCCGACGCGGTGGCCGGCATCAAAGGGGAAGGGGACCTCTGGATTCGCTTCAACACCGTGCGCGGCGGCATCGAGTGTCGGCTCTACGAGCGCCGCACGCCACTCACTGTGGCGAACTTCATCGCGTTGGCTCGTGGGTTGCGGCCCGTCATCGACCGAGCCGACGACACCTGGGCGTCTCGCCGCTGGTACGACGGCACCCTATTTCACCGCGTGATCCCCGGGTTTATGATTCAAGGCGGGGATCCGACGGGGACCGGCACCGGGAGTCCGGGCTTCGTGATCCCCGACGAGATCGCGCCCGATCTTCGGCACGACTCCGCGGGCATGTTGAGCATGGCCAACCGGGGGCCCGGTACGGGCGGTGCCCAGTTCTTCATCACGTTGGCTCCCGTGCCCCACCTCGACGGCAAGCACACCGTCTTCGGTCGTTGTAGCGAGGCCGGTCTCGACATCGCCGACGATATCTCGCTTGTGCCCCGAGACAGCGCAGACAAGCCAGATGTGCCCGAACACGTGGACTCGATCGATGTGTACCGGCGGACAGCGGACCCGGTGCCGTCCGAAATGAGGTAGCTCGCTACTTGCGCCGACGGCACGAACACACGGCAGCGCGCCAGATCTCCCGCCTATGGCGCGGGTACGACGCCACAACTCCCCATACGGCAGAAGTCGCTCGGTGCGTCGTCGTACACGCAGTCGCAGCGTTCATCGCCTTTACATTGGAAGCCGCCCTCGAATACGTCGCACCACGGCGTACAGCAACCTGCGGCCCCCTTCGGGCATCCGGGCACGCGCCCACCCGCGGAGCAATGCAACCCCGGCTCACACCAGCTGATGGGCGGATCGCAGACCTGGCCTTTTGTGCCGAGGGTCGCCCCGCCGGCGACGGCACACACAGCGCCTTCGCTCCCCAGCTCGACCGAGTAGTGTTCACACAGTTCGCCACTGGGACATGCGCCAAGGAACGGATGGCAACCCGTCATGCAAAGGGGGAGCCATCCATCGTGGTGGTCGACGCAGATTCTACCTGGTGCCACGATGGAGCACGCGTCCGGAAGGCTGGGATCGCACAGCGCGGAACAGCGGCCAGGTCCGGATAGGTGGCAGAAATCAACGAGGCAGAACAGACCGGCGGCACAATTATCGAGGCCGCTGTCGCGGTCGCATGCGTCGTCCAGTGCGCCTTCTCCCGTTCCCACGACGCAACGTGCTGCATCGACACCACAGCCCTCACCAGAGGCAGCGTGAGGCGAGCATTTGAAGCCAGGCGGACACCCGTGCATGCCGGGAACGCAAGGCGTGCCTTCCTCTACTTCCGTTGTACCGTCGCCTGTGGCCGTCGGGGCGACCGTGGCTGTCGTTTCGCCCGTCGGACCACTCGAGCCGGCGGGGGCACCACCAACCCAAGGCGACGCAGGGTCGTTCTTTGCGTCCACGGTGCCGTGCAGCGTGCAGGCCGAGACGTGCCCGGCGAGCGATAGGCCTCCGGAAACGACGGCGGCTCTCGCGTGCAAGGTGACGCTCAGGCGATGTGTAGATGGCATGGTCCGGCGCACCCCCGTGATTAAGGATTGTCGTTTCGGGGTGGAAACCGTCGCGCATATTGCGCGAAGTCGCACGCCGGATGCCGCGGTCAACGCCCTTTCACGGCGCC
The DNA here is from genome assembly GCA_036479215.1 of Nannocystaceae bacterium. GTDB lineage: Bacteria > Myxococcota_A > Polyangia > Nannocystales > Nannocystaceae > FL481. The sequence continues at coordinate 47,097 of JAZGFE010000033.1, forward strand.
GGCGTAGTTGGAGCTGGAGCTGGAGCTGGAGCGAGAGATCGCGGAGATGGCTGGCGGACAGACGTGCCGCCTCGAGATCGCAAGGGAATCCGCGCATGAAACAGCGTCATGAAGCGCCCCTCCGCATCTCGCCCGCCGCCGAACAACCCCAGCAAGGCATTCCAGTCGAAGTGACGCGTCGCAGGTGCGCGGGCCCCAGCGTGCGCGGTCTCCCCCTGCGGGTCGTGGTGGTGCACGCGCCACCACGCCAACCCCGGGCCGAGAACCGTGGTCGTGACATCGGGCGTCTTGCGACGCACATAGAGCGCAGGCACGACCTGCGTACGCTTTCCGTGACGTTCGACGTCGTACCAGACGAACGCGCCGATGGTGGTGCGCTTCTCCCCCTTACGAAAGTGCCACAACGCCGGAAACTGTACCGCGGTGAATCGGTCCGGTTGTTCGTGCTGGAAGTAGAGTGCCGGGAAGATCGCGGTCCATTTTTCGGCCTTGCCCATCCGGTTGTCGCGGAGGAAGAGGGGCAACAACCAGGTCATCCGCCGCTCGGCATACGCGTGTACGTGACCGAAAACGGGAGGAGCCACCACAGTGGTGACCTGATGCTGCTTGCGGAACTGCCACAACAGCAACCCGGCCTGCCACCAGCTGCGATCTTGTTTGTGGCGACTGATGTAGAGCGGAGGCACAATGAGGGTCAGTCGTTCGTCGACGGCGCGATGGCGACGGTCGTAGAACAGCGGGAACAAAGCCGTGGTGGTGTGGCTGCGGGTTGTGTCTCGATACAACGGGCCTGCGTACCACTTGAGTCTCTCACCTGGCCGGATGTGGGCACCGGCTAGCGGTGTGTAGAAACGAAAGCCCTCGGGGTCGCGGTCGTAGTAATAGAGCGCGAGGGCGCCGTGGGTCGTACGGCCGTGGCCGTCCTTGCCGTAGAGGAACAGCGGCAAGCTTCCCCAAAGCGTATAGCGACAGCCCTCCGCGTCGCCTTCCACGAAACCACATTTTTGGTAGCGGAAGGCGAAGGGGACGACCCCCGTGAGACGTCGGTTCTTGCCCAGCCGAAACACGTCGACGTAGCCGGGGGGAAGCATGCTGACGCGCGTGTAGTCGTTTCTGCGCGAACGCCCGAGCATGAACGGGAATGCGACCCAGGTACGCCGCCCGTTGGCCTGTTTGCGATCAAACCAAAATGGCACCGCGATCGTGGTGTGTTTGCCCGCGAGTTTGTCTTCGTCGTGATAGATCAGCGGAAGCGAGAATAGGCGACGTTGCTCGACCGAGTCTTTCCACCAGGCGATGGGGAACACCCCCGTGTGGAGGGCGGTCCTCGAGAGTCGGTGGAAGAACGGTCCCGCGATGGTGGTGTGCGTCCGACGCAGCCGGTCCCGGGAGTGAAACCACCCCGGACCCGCGTCGATGTTGACCCCGTGAGGCTGGCGCTGGCGAAAATACAGAGGGATAGCGGCGAAGCCCGTTCGAGGCTTCTCGTCTCGGACAGATGCCCGCCAGATCAACGGCGTCCAGATATCGAGATCCCGCTGGGGGCGTCGGTCTCGCGCGAACAACGGAAAGAGAAATGTGGTGGATCCCCGTGTCGGGCCACCGCTGCGGCGTTCGTGCAGAAACAACGGGGCCACCCCGACGCGAGTGCGAATCGCGGTGCGGCCTCCGTAGACGGGCCCCAGCAACCATGAGTGTCGATCGCCGTCTCGTATCGTACCTCCCAGGGGCGTCAGCATCGTCGTGCGCGTCCCGACCTGTCGGCGGTAGTAGAGAGGGAAGAGCACGCTATGCCGCGCATCGGGACGCTGGATGTCCCAGCCGAGGAGGCCGACCCCGAGCGTGCTGCGCTCTGGAGCGCGCCAACGCACGAACAGGGGCGACAGCGTCAGTGACTCCTTACGTTCGTGGTCGACAACGTGCCCAAAGGCGAGGGCGGGAATAACGGTATAGGCACGCCTCGTGCCGGATCCCGCGAAGATCAGCGGAGGCAAGCCCCCATGCACCCCGCGGTTGTCCTTATGAAAGTACAGCGGTGGGAGTACGAGGGTGTGGCGTTGCTTCGTCGGGTCGCGATCTCGAAACCGCCAAAACAGGGGCGTCACCACTTGGTAGGATTTTTGGCCATCGCGGCCAAAAAAACTGAGCAATGGCGGCAGCCCGACGGAGGAGCGCGTTCCACTCGTTCGCCGGTACGCCAACGGCCCGATGCCCCATGCCTTCCGTCCTGCGCCGCCAGCCGCTCCCGGCTCCGTACGGCGCCACCAGGCCAATCCACCGAGGATAACCTCGCCGCTTACGCCCTTCGGATCCCGCCGGACGTAGGAGAGCAAGGGGTGAAGGCCCAAGCTCAGGCCCCCAGCCGTGGTTTTCTTCCAGGACCCCAACAAGGTGTCCACGCGTCGGAACTCGGGTGTCCGTCGGACACGTACCAGCGGAAAAATCACCTCGGTCCGGGCGCGCTGTTCAAGATCGTGCAGCTGCCACCAAAACGGAAGCAGCCATCGATTGTGCTGCCGCGGATCCCGGTACGCGCCGAAGGGGCCCACGACCCAAGCGTCGCTGGCTTTGAGATGGTTTTGGCTGTGCCAAAACAGCGGAGTAATCGACAGAAGTCTTCGGGTGGGCGTGTCGGAACCAAACGTGATCAGCGGAGGCAATGCCCAGCTGCGTTTGCGCCTCGCGCGATCTGAGCGCTGCACCCAACCAAGCGTCCACAGCTCGCGGCGATTGTCGAACTCTCGGCTTTGCCAATGGAAAAGTGGGAGCAAAGTCGCGTGCCGAATCCCTTTTTCGCCATTCGATCCGGCGAAGTAGACCGGGCTGATTTCGTGGCGCTTGAGGCCTCGCTGAAGGCGGAAATAGAGCGGGAACGCGATGAAATGCTTGCGGTCGTTGAGGCGATCGTCGTCCCCGAGGTCACGATGCCCGTACCAAAAGAGCAGCGATGTCACGGCGCTGAACGAGTCGGGCGTCTTCTGTTGGAAGTGCAGGGGGATCGCCAGGAAGTTCTTGACGTGCCGATTGCCCCACGCCCAGAACAACGGGAACTGGCCGAAGTTGTACTGCTCACCGACCCGTTTGTAGCCCATCAGTAGCGGCAACGAGGTCCATACCGTCTTGTGCTCGGTCTTCCCGTAAAAGAATAGCCCGATAGGGTTGAAAACTTTTCGCTTTTGGCGTTCCTTGTCGTACCAGCCAAACGTGAGGCCCAAGTCCGCATGGAAGAAGCGGTCGGCGTGACCCTTGCTGGGAGTGCGGTGAACGTACAGCGGCGGGAATGTCACTGCCCGTGTGGTGTGTGTCGCGTACTCGCGGTGGAGGTAAAACGGCGGCAGGCCGCCCTTTCGCAGTAGTTTGGGCTTCCCGAGTTCGGGCTGCGTAAGCCCGGGCTTGTTGAGCTCGAGCGCTCCGGGTTCGGACGCGGCGTCGGCACCCGCGGAGTCGTTCGTAGGAGCGGAATGGACGGGGACCGTGCTCGGTCGCGCCGCTGCTTTCGGCGTTCCCACCACCGGCGACTCGGCCCGCGTTCCGAACGTGAGGCCCGTGCCCGTGCCCGTCGCCGACCGTTGAAGCCCCCGATGTTTCGCCGCGTACACGAACGGGTTGGCGCGAACTGTGATCGGTGCGAGGCTGCCAACAGCGACGACTACGAAGACGAGCAGCGATCGTGGCGAGATCCCTGCCAAACGCAGACGATGCAGGCGGAGAACGGTTGCGACGTTGAAGGATGGCCGTATGCTTCGCTCCGACGCGACTTGGCCGAGAGGCTTGCGGAATGCCACGGGGCTGAGGACTTAGCGAATCCGCTCGCATAGCGCAACACATGGCACACGTTTCGGTCGCTCTCTGAGCGCGCTTCGAAGTTCCATGCCTCGTTTCGCGCGGATCTGCTAGGGTCCACGCCATGCTCGAACGACCTGCATCCGCCCCTGGCGATGCTCTACGCGATCTAAGAGTCAGCATCGAGGCACTCGCGTCTCGAGACGATCGCGCGTGCACACTCGAGGGCCGCCTCGAAGCCCGGTTCGTCGACGCCGCGCTCGAGGATACCGATGGACGCGCACGCGGCGATGGAAAGGCGAGCCTGGAGATCGTTCTGCACGCGGACGATACCGTGCGCGTACAAGGCAAGCTCTCCGCGACCTACGAAGTCCCCTGCGCCCGATGTCTCGAGGCGGCGGTCGTCCGCGCCAGCACGGAAGTATGCGTCGAATACGTTCCGTCCGGGCGCAACGACGCGGCGGGGGGGCACCACGTCGACGACCCGGACAACGAGATCGAACTGAGCGGCGATGAGGTGGACGAGGCGGCCTACGATGGCCGTTTCATCGACCTGGCCCCCTTCCTCCAGGAACAACTCCAGCTGACGTATCCCATACGCGCACTTTGTGTACGCGGCGAGCGATGCAGAGGGCTTTGCCCGCACTGCGGGCGGGATCTCAACAGCGGGGGCAAACAGTTTTCCTGCGTGAAGTGCGGCGCTCGATGCAGCATTGCGCCAGATCCGCCGAGCGCCTCCGCGTCCGCCGCCATCGGGGGTCATGGTGGGTCCGACACCCCCGACGCCCCCGACGCCCCCGATACCGGGCCTGTGCCGGAGGCTCCAGCCTGGAAACAACAGCTCCGCAAACTGAGCGGGGGGTGAGTTTGGCCCTCTTCGGGTCCACCACCGAGCCCGCGCCACCCCGCCGCACCACGCTAGCAGCGCGAAAAAAACTGCTTCACACCGAGGATAAAGCGACGCACACTCGCGCCGCATTTTGCCATGGCTGTACCCAAGAAACGAAAGTCCGCATCCCGCCGCAATATGCGTCGCGCCAACCACGACAAGCGCACTGCGCCGTCGTTGGCCACGTGTTCCAATTGCAGCGAACTGACGCTGAGCCACCGTGTTTGTCCCGCGTGCGGTCACTACCGCAAACGCGAGATATTCCACGTTTCCGACGACTAGCACTCCGACGCGCAGAGAACTGCGTCCGTGTTGTCGTCTCCTCGTATCGCCCTCGACGCCTTCGGCGGGGACCGTTGCCCCGCCGTGGAGGTGGATGCGGCGGTTGCCGCTGCGCGCGCCGGTGTGCGTGTGACCCTGGTGGGGGACGAGCCCCCGTTGGCGGACGCGCTGGCTTCTTTGACCTGCGGCGAAAATCTGCCCATCGAGATTTGTCACGCTCCCCATAGGATCTCCATGTCGGATTCGCCGTCCAAAGCGGTCCGTGGAAAGCCGCTGGCGTCGATGCCGGTGTCGTTCGACCTTGTCAAATCCGGCGGTGCGGACGCGGTCGTGTCGGCGGGCAACTCGGGCGCCATGCTCGCCTGCGGCTTGTTCAAATACAAACGCGTAAAGGGAGTCGACCGACCTGCGATCACGGTCCCGTTTCCCACGCTACAAGGGGGCTATACCTGGTTGTTGGACATGGGTGCCAATGTGGACTGCAAAGTCCTCAACCTTGTGCAGTTCGCTGTGATGGGCTCGGTTTACGCGAGGGTCAACGGCAAGGGAACGCGTCCCACAGTGGCGCTGCTGTCCAACGGAACCGAGGCAGGTAAGGGCACAGATCTCACGCGCGCGGCCCATCGGATGCTGTCCGAACATACGTCTCCAGATTTTGAGTACAGGGGTTACCTTGAGGGGAACCATGTTTTCGACGGCAATGTTGACGTGATTGTCACCGATGGGTACACGGGCAACGTGGCGTTGAAAATTGTAGAGGGTACCGCCGTCGCGTTCTCAACTTTTCTGCGTCGCGCCGTAAAAGAACGTCATTTGACCCAGGTGGGTGCTTTGATGATGAAACCCGCATTTTCCGCGGTCAAGGAGTTGTTGGACTCCGATTCCTACGGAGGAGCCCCCCTGTTGGGTGTGGACGGCGTCGCGGTTATCTGCCACGGCGGCTCGTCGGCCATCGGTCTGGCCAACGGGATCCGCCTCGCCGCGAGTTTCGTCGAGCTCGGCCTGACCCCCGGTATGACAGATGCGATCACCCGCCATGCCTCCTTGTTCGCAGCCGCGAAAGAGCTGGCGTAGGTCTCTCTGCCACGCGGGGGGACCGGGAACACGATGACCACGAGGTATGCATTCATGTTCCCTGGGCAGGGGAGCCAGAAAATCGGAATGGGCGAAGATCTGGCCGGGCGCTACGCTGTGGCGAAGGAGAGCTTTGAAGAGGCCGACGACGTACTGGGCTTTTCTCTCTCCGAGTTGTGCTTCAAGGGGCCCACGGGTGAGCTCGCGCTCACGGCCAACACGCAGCCCGCCGTACTGGCCTGCAGTGTGGCCGCGGCCCGAGTCCTCGAGCGAGAGCGCGGCATCAAGCCAGCTATCGCGCTCGGCCACTCGCTGGGGGAGTTTTCTGCGTTGGTCAGCGTCGGTGCGCTCGATTTTGCCGATGCGCTCCGGTTGGTGCGCTTGCGAGGTGAAGCCATGCAACACGCGGTGCCTGAGGGCGAGGGAGGCATGGCGGCCATCGTTGGACTCGAATTGGAGGCAGTGGACACCCTGTGTCGAGACGCCAGCAACGGAGATATCCTGGCGCCTGCGAACGAAAACGGAGGCGGACAGGTCGTCGTCGCCGGTCACAAGAAAGCGGTCCGCCGCGCGATGACCATGGCCAAGGAGCGTGGTGCCCGCGTGATTTTACTTCGTGTGTCGGCTCCCTTCCACTGCTCGCTGATGAAGCCCGCGGCGAACGAGCTCGCCAAGGCTCTAGAGTCCATCGAAATACACGCCATGCGAGCGCCCGTCATAGCGAACGTGAACGCTCTGGCCAACACCGACCCAGGCCGCGTCAAGTCGCTCCTCGTTTCCCAGGTAACCAGTCGTGTGCGCTGGGAGGCGTCCGTGCGCCAACTCGTGCACGCCGGGTTCAGCGCGGCGTTGGAGGTCGGGCATGGGCGCGTCCTCTCGGGTCTCGCCAAGCGTATTTCTCCCCAACTCTGCGTGTCGCCGGTCGGTTCCCCCGCTGACGTCGATGTGCTAAACGTCGGGTCGTAATGGCGGAGACGGCGCAGATCCACTCGATCCCAGCTTCGCTCTCGTTAGCGGGGCGGGTTGCCCTCGTGACCGGAGGCTCGCGGGGCATCGGTCGCGCGATTGCGATCACGCTCGCAGAACGGGGCGCGGACGTTGCGGTCAACTACACGTCGAACGAGACGGCGGCCAGGGAGGTCTGCGAGGCGATCACCGCCCTGGGACGCCGTGCCGTAGTCGCCGGGTTTGACGTGGCCTCGGGCGAGGCCGTCGAGTCGGGCGTCAAGCGGATCGTGCAGCAGCTGGGCACGATCCACATCGTGGTCAATAACGCAGGGGTCTCCGTCGACGCACTGTGCGCACGCGCGCGGGAAGAGGACTGGCAGCGCACCCTTGATATCAACTTGAAGGGGTCTTTCCTGTGCAGCAAAGCCACGGCTCGGCATGTCCTGCGCGCACGCGGGAAGGGACGTATCATCAACATCTCTAGCGTCGTCGGCGAAATGGGAAACGCCGGGCAAGCGATCTACGCGGCGTCCAAAGCGGGTCTGCTGGGCCTAACCCGCTCCCTTGCCAAAGAATTCTCGAGCCGCGGGGTTACGGTCAATGCCATCACACCAGGCTTCATCGACACAGATATGACCGACGCGGGCCTCCAGGGCGAGGCCCGCCAGGCGTTGATCGATCAGATCCCGCTCTCACGGATCGGCGATCCGAAAGACATCGCCGAGGCCGCGGCGTTTCTCGCATCCGATGCCGCCGCGTACATCACTGGCCACACATTGCGCGTAAACGGCGGTCTGCTGATCTAGCTTTCTGTCGCACGCTTCGCTAAGACCAACAGGAGAGTAAAGAATGTCCGGAGATATTGAAACGCAGATCACCGAGCTCATCTGTGAACAACTCGATGTGGCGCCCGACGACGTGCAAGCCTCCAAGAGTTTCACGGAAGATCTCGGCGCAGACTCGCTCGCCATCGTAGAACTTGTTTTAGCGCTCGAAGAGAAATTCGACGTCAAGATTCCAGACGATGAGGTCGACAATATCAAGACCGTCGGTGACGCCGTGTCCTACATCAAAACGCGCATGAGCGGATAGCCAGTGCCGCGCCATCTCCCCTCCCCAGGAAACATACCCGCATGCGTCGTCGAGTAGTCGTCACTGGACTGGGCCTACTGAGCCCGATGGGTATCGGGACGGAGGCGAACTGGCGCCGCGTAGTCGCCGGAGAGTCGGGCATCGGGCCCGTAACGCGCTTCGATACGACCGACTTCCCCACGAAATTCGCCGGCGAGGTGCGCGACTTCGATGCGACACAGTTCTTCTCCAAAAAATACTGCCGGCAGATGGATCTGTTTATTCAGTATGCTGTCGCGGGCTCGTTCCTCGCCGTCCGAGAGGCGGGTCTCGACAAGGATCCACCCGATCCGGAGCGGGTCGGAGTGTATGTCGGCGCGGGTCTCGGAGGCATAGCGACGCTCGAGAAAACCCACGCGGCCCTGCAACTCAAGGGCCCGCGACACGGGATCAGTCCCTACTTTGTGCCCGCGATCATTGTAAACCTCGCGGCAGGGCAGATCTCGATCTTCCACAACTGTCAGGGGCCGAGCTTTAGCCACGTGTCTGCCTGCTCCACCGGTGCCCATTCCATCGGCGAGGCAATGTTGGCGATCCAGCGCGGCGCTGCCGATGTCATGATCGCGGGGGGAACCGAGTCTACGGTATCGCCCCTGGGCATCGGAGGGTTTAACGCTGCGCGAGCACTCAGCACACGCAACGACGATCCACAGGGCGCCTCGCGGCCTTTCAGTCGCGACCGAGATGGTTTCGTGCTCAGCGAGGGCTGCGGCATCATGGTGTTGGAGGCACACGATCGCGCCCTGGCTCGCGGTGCGAAGATCTTGGGCGAGATCGTTGGGTACGGCAGCAATTCCGACGCGCACCACATCACAGCGCCCTCTCCCGGCGGCGAGGGGGCGCAGCGTTGTATGAAGTTGGCCCTCGCTGACGCCGGAATCTCTCCCGATGACGTGGGCTACATCAACGCCCACGGCACCTCGACGGTGGCGGACGCCATCGAGACTCACGCGATTCGGTCCGTATTCGGCAAACACGCCCACGACCAACTGTTGGTGTCCTCCACAAAATCTATGCACGGCCACCTTCTCGGCGCCGCCGGAGGGCTCGAAGGGGCCATCTGTTGCCTCGCATTGCAGCGGGGTGTCTTGCCACCCACGATCAACCTGCGCGACCCCGATCCGCAGTGCGATCTGGACTATATCCCTCTCAAAGCGCGGGAGCGACAAGTTGAATACGCGATGTCCAACAGCTTCGGCTTCGGCGGCACGAATGCGACGCTTCTTTTTCGGCGAGTCGATTGATGCACGCCTATGGGCGCGTCCACATCGGCAATGATCACGGTGGGCTCGGTCTCCGTCAGCCGATCGTAGAAATCCTGGCGCGCGCGCTACGCTGGGAGGTCGCGTCGTTGGCGGGCCCGGCGTCCCTCGATCTGACCGTCGACTATCCCGACATCGCCGCCAAAGTATGTGACGCGGTCGCACGGGATCCGGGCTCGCTCGGGATCTTGCTCTGTGGGACGGGCCAAGGGATGGCCATGTCCGCCAATCGCAGGGAGGATATTCGCGCTGGCGTCGTCAGTGACGTATTCTCGGCTCGGATGCTGCGTGAGCACAACAACGCCAACGTCTTGTGTCTGGGCGCTCGGGTATTAGGGTCCGGCGTCGTGGAGGAGGTCGTTCGGACCTTTCTGTCGGTCGAGTTCTGCGGTGATACGCGACATCGGCGACGTATCGACAAATTGTCCTCACGCGCACCCGACACACAGACGAAACTCGGGGGGAAGTAAGGTCGGTCGATGCGGTGCCCGGTGTGCCGATCGGGGCAGACCAAGGTCCTCGATTCACGCGACGGGCCGGACGGCGGGATCCGACGCCGTCGCTCCTGCAATGCCTGCGGTCACCGCTTCACGACTCGGGAGCGGATCGACGAAGCCCTACCGGTGGTCACGAAACGTGATGGCGCGCGGCAGCCATTCGATCGGGAGAAAGTCCTCCGCGGTATGCAGCTGGCCTGTCGGAAACGGCCCATCGAGGCGACCGTGTTGTTCGATCTGTCTCGTGCTATCGAACAGTGGGCCGGTACCCGGGGCGAGCGTGAGATCCCCTCTTCCGATATCGGCGAACGCATCATGCGTCACCTGCACGCACTGGACGACGTGGCCTATGTACGATTTGTGTCGGTCTATCGCAGCTTCGATACAGTAGCGGAGTTCGCACGTCTCCTCGCTGAAATGGAAAAGGCCCAGCGCGTCGATCTGGAGGGCCAGCGCACGCTTTTCGAAGATTCGGGCGAGTCCCGAGTCACGCAAAGAGAGGACGGCGTGGTGCCCCTCGAATCGGGCGGCGAGCCGACGACACGCCCACGTAGACGACGCTCGCAGCGACGCCAACCGAGTTGAGCATGGAACGCGACAGCCCGAATTGGTGGCGTGAAGTGGGCATGAGCCGGACGCTGGCTGATCGGGGGATGGATCTCGCGCTTCGTCTCGCCGCTCGCGGCGAAGGAAGCACGTACCCAAATCCTTGTGTGGGCGCGACAGTGGTCCATCGGGATCAGATTGTCAGCTCCGCCAGAACGCGTCCTACGGGGCAGTGTCACGCGGAGGTGCGCGCCCTCAAACGCGCGGGATCGGGAGCACATGGCGCGGTGTTGTTTGTGACGCTCGAACCGTGCTCCCACGTCGGCCGCACGCCGCCGTGCACAGCTGCCATCATCGAAGCGGGCATCCAGACGGTCGTCATCGGCGTTCGAGACCCGGCATCGCACGCTTCAGGTCGAGGCCTGAGCGAACTACGGCGCGCGGGTCTCCGTGTGATCGATGGCTTCCGTAGCGTGGAGGCCGCGAGGGTCCACGCCCACTACCTTCATCACGTAGCGACGGGCCTACCCTGGGTCACGCTCAAGGTAGCGAGTTCCTTGGACGGGCAGATCGCTTGTGCGGACGGCGACAGCAAGTGGATCACGAGCGAGGCGGCGCGCCGCAACGCACACCGCGAGCGAGCGAGGCATCATGCAGTGGCGGTTGGGGCGGCAACGGTACGGTGTGACGATCCGCGACTGGATGTCAGGCATGTGCGCGGCGTCGATCCGCGACCGATCGCGTTCGACAGTCGTCTACGCTTGTCAAGTTCGGCGAGTTGGAGGTTCTTGCGATCTGGAGCCCTGATTCTCCATACCGCTGCGGCATCGAGGGCGGCCGTCCTCCGTACCAAGAAACTCAACGCGCAGTTGGTGGAAGTCGACGCGGACACGCGCGGGCGCGTCAGCGTTGCGGGTGCACTCGAAGCGCTTGGAACCTTGGAGATTCGATCTGTGCTCGTTGAAGGTGGCGGCGAAATGCTCGCATCCTTCGTTCGTGAGAAACACTGGCAAAGATGGCTCGTGTACCAAGCGCCGCGTCTTCTCGGCCAAGGGCGCCCGATGCTGCCCGGCCTCGCGTGGACACGGGTCGTGGACGCTCCACAAGTCCGCCTGATCTCGCGCCGCAAACTTGGCGACGACCTGCTTTGGATCCTCGCCCCCAAGGGCGCGGCGTAGCGCGGCAGGATGGAACAACCGCCGCCGTGCGGAGCGCTCCTGCCTGCGACGGGTCCCCGCTGCGCACATCACCGCTCGTGAGAGATGGTATAAAGGCAGCATGTTCACCGGTTTGGTGCAGACCGTGGGCCGAATCCTCCAAGTGACGCCCGGTGCCGAGAGTCGTCGCCTACGCGTGGCCGCGGCCCTGTCCGCATCGGCTCGCAGAATCGGTTCGAGCGTCGCCGTCGATGGTGTCTGTCTGACACTCACCGCTTCCACCGACAGAAGCTTCGAGGCCGAGGCCTCTTTTGAGACGCTTCGCCGAACGACTTTGGGATCGGTGCAGGCCGGCGATCGTGTCAACCTCGAGCCGGCGCTTTGTGTGGGCGAAGCACTGGCGGGTCATCTCGTCAGCGGACACGTCGATGGGGTGTCGCGCCTGCGAAGCGTTCAGTCTCGCGGTGGCGCGCGACAATGTGAATTCTCACTCGACACCCGCTTCGCACCCTTGGTCGCCGAAAAAGGCTCGATCTGCGTCGCGGGTGTGAGTCTGACTGTCAACTCTGTTTCCTCCGACACCTTCGCCGTGGGCTTGGTTCCCCACACGTTGCATGCCACGACCCTCGGGTCGCTGCAGGTGGGCGATGCGGTGAATATGGAGGTCGATCTCTTGGCGCGCTACGTGGCTCGACTCCTCGCATCCGGGGGAACGGCCGTATCCACGGGGCTCACGCTCGAGTCTCTAGCGCACGGCGGTTTCTTACACACAGAACGAACATAGGTAGTCGATGTCGAAGCATGCCAGCTTTGCGCAGGTTGAACGTTGTATCGCAGTGGTCCGGAGCGGCGGAGCTATCGTCATGGTCGACGATGAAGATCGCGAGAACGAGGGGGACTTGGTTGTCGCCGCCGAGCATTGCAATCCAGAAGTGGTGAACTTCATGTGCAGGGAGGGGCGAGGGCTGATCTGCCTCGCACTCACGCCACAACGCGTGGCGCACCTGCAGTTGCCCATGATGGTCGCCATGGATGCCGGGGACATGAACACAGCGTTCACAGTATCCGTAGAGGCGCGAGAGGGGGTCACAACCGGCATTTCCGCCGCAGATCGATCGCATACCATTCGTGTGGCCACCGACCCGAACTGCGGCCCACTGGATATCGTGAGCCCCGGACATGTCTTCCCGCTGCGCGCCCAAGCCGGGGGCGTGTTGGTGCGATCCGGCCATACCGAAGGCTCGGTCGACATATCACGACTCGCCGGTTGCAGCCCGGCAGCGGTGATCTGCGAGATCATGCGCGACGACGGGGAGATGGCTCGACTTGAAGACCTGCGCGGTTTCGCGGAACGCCACAAGTTGGAGATCCTCAGCATCGCCGATTTGATCGAGTACAGGTTGCGGACCGAGATGCTGGTCGAGGAGATCGATCACGCACCACTCGAGATGCCGGCCCTAGCTATCGGCGCCTCCGACGATTGGATGTTGCGTACATTCAAGTCCAAAATCGATCCTGTGAGCTATTTCGTCACATTGAGCAAAGGGAAACTCGACGAAGGGACAAACGACGCGGTCCTCCTCCGCGCACAGAAGGCCGACCTCATCGGCGATGTTTTCGGCACACAGCAGCGGCGCTCCGGTGCACGCATGCGTTCCGCGATCCGACAGATCGACAAGGCGGGACAAGGAGTGTTCTTGTACGTCCTGGGCGACGGCGCGATGCTAACCTCGTCACTGGAGCTCCGAAGCGGTGGACCCGTCGCATCCCAACCACGGCCTGGCAATACCGGATTTAGAGATTTCGGCCTCGGGGCACAAGTCCTAGGTGCCTTGGGCGTGAAACGCATCCGCGTGATCACCAACAACCCTCGCAAGATTGTCGGATTGGAAGGCTTCGGGATCGTGGTGGACGGCAGCGTCGGACTCGAAGAGAGCTGATCATGGACAAGCGTGCATCCGCTCCTCGTGTCGTGCTCTGCGTAGCCGGTGGCATCGCCGCGTACAAGGCTCCCGAACTTGTCCGGGAGTTCATCCGGAATGGCTATGACGTGCAGGTCGTGACCACCGCAGCGGCACTGAAGTTCGTGAGCGAGCTATCGTTGTCCGTTGTGAGTCGTCGCGACGTGCGCCACCGCCTATTTTCGGCGGAGGAGGAGGGTTCGATCGGACATATCCACATCGCTAACTGGGCGGACGTTGTGGTCGTTGCCCCGGCGACCGCGAATCTGATGGCGCGATCGGCTGCCGGCATGGCCGACGATCTGGTGAGCACGGTGTTGCTGGCCACCACAGCACCTATCGTATGGGCCCCCGCGATGAACACCAACATGTGGTTTCACGCAGCGACGCAGCGCAACGCCAAGTGCCTCAGAGGGGGAGGGGCGGAATTTGTGGGACCGGACGCAGGCGAACTGGCCTGCGGTTGGGAGGGGGAGGGGAAGATGAGCGAACCAGCCGCAATCGTCCAATGCGTTACGCAGTTGTTGCGTCGCCGCGCGGCAGAGCGGTCACGAGACCTAGTGGGGGATAACCTTCCTGATGGTTCGCAGTGGCGTGGGCGCAAGGTCCTGATCAGCGCGGGTCCTACCCGCACCTACCTCGACCCCGTTCGTTTCATGAGCAACGCATCGACGGGGAAAATGGGCTTCGCGCTTGCCGAGGAGGCGCGTCGACGGGGCGCAGACGTCACGCTGGTCGCTGGACCGGTATCCCAAGCCTCCCCCGAGGGTGTGAAGCGAATGGATGTGGAAACGAACCAGGAGATGCTCACTGCCCTAGAGGACGCGCTTGCCGGGAGTGAAGTCGACTTGATGGCGATGGTCGCCGCAGTGTCTGACCTGCGCGTCGCTCATCCTAGCGACCAGAAACTCCCCAAGGAAACATTTCTCACCACCATCTCGGATGTACAGTGGGAAGCGGAGGTCGATTTGGTGGCCACCTTGGCGCGTCGCCATCGACCCCGAACACGCTTCCTAGCGTTTGCCGCGGAGATCGTTAAAGAGGAGAGACCTGAGTCTGTGCGAGCGCAGCTGATCGCCGCGGCGCGCGACAAACTCACCCGCAAGGGCACCGATGCGATCTTCGTCAATCGCGTGGGCCGGTCCGATACGGGGATCGGGTCGGATGCCAACGCGGGGTACCTGGTGTTCAGCTCCCGCGAGGGATCAACGCCTCTCATCGTCGAGTCGGGTCCGCCGGTGGCGAAGCGCGTCCTCGGGGGGTGGTTGCTCGATTCCCTCGCGCGCCAGTGGCGGTGACGAGATGAGGGACGAAACGCGCCAAGGATCCCGTAGGGTACGCGGACAGCAGGGCGACGGCGCAGCAGCGAAGGCAGCGCGATTGCTGGCCTATCTGCAGCACCTGCGGGATCACAAGCACGTGCGGTACCTGCCGCTGCGCCCGGAACCACGAGCTCGAGCAAGCCCGAGCTGCCAGAATCCGCCGCAGTCCGCTGGGCCGCCCACACGCGGCGACACGAGGCGACCGCAACAAGTCTCCCCCCTGCGCAGCGAAGCCGCGGCGTGGCCGCCCGCGAGGAAGCTGCAGTACCTCCAAACAAAGAGCGTCGGAGACTGCCAGCGCTGCCCGTTGGGCGGTGCTCGCCGTAATATCGTATTCGGGGCGGGTAGCCCCACGGCCTCGCTGATGTTCGTGGGAGAAGCGCCGGGTCTAGAGGAGGATGAACAGGGTGAGCCATTCGTCGGCGCCGCTGGGAGGCGTCTCACGCGTTGGATCACGGCGCTGGGTCTCAAGCGCGAGGACGTCTACATCGCCAATGTCCTCAAGTGCCGGCCCCCCGGGAACCGAGATCCCTCGTCCCTCGAAGTGACCCGTTGCTCACCTTTTCTACGGGCTCAGATCCGAGTGATTCAACCGAAGGTGTTGGTTGGACTCGGGCGTTTTGCCGGGTGTCTGCTGCTCGGTCGAGAACAAAGGTTGTATGAAATGCGGGCCAAAGTGCACGAATATGTTGAATTGCCAGCCGCGCTGCACGTACCGCTCATCATCACCTACCATCCGTCGTACGTGCTGCGCCGCGAAAGTGAAGTCGGCGGGGCAGCCCAGGACTCGCGTGCCGATCAACCAAGCCCCGATCAGGCGGTGTTGTCCGACCTGCATCGCGCCGTCTCCCTCCTCGGTGCGGATGCGCGGGTCTGACACGGCCGAACCGAATCCCTCAAAATGCTCCCCGTATCGCTCGCTCCACCGCAGGGATTCGCGCGGTTGACGAAGCGCCGAAGCTTGCCTAACGTGCACGTTCTTCGCCTCGTACCGGGACCTATGACGAAGTCCGAGCTGATAGAAAAAGTTGTCCGCAACCGCAAGCTTCCTCCGGACATGACGAAGAAGAGGGTGTCGGAGATTCTTGACGTCGCGTTCGAGGAACTGGCAGCTTATTTCGTCCGTGCCAAAATCACGCGACGGACCAGTCCGCGCTTCACCTTCCCTGGCTTCGGCACCTTCACGAAAAAGAGACGGAGCGCACGCAACGGTGTGAATCCACGGACACTGGAACCGATGGTGATCGATGCCCAGTTGACCCTCGACTTCAAAGCCGGAAGCAAGATGCGCGAGGCCATGAATCCGCCACGGGGCCCGAGCAAGCAGAGACGTCCTCAAAACGGTGCGTCCACGGCGACGCGGGACCGAATGTTGCCGCCATCCTCGCCGAAGACAGAGGGTAGTCTGCGTGACGAGGCTGGCGGCGGTCCGCGGCGCCTGCGTTCCCGCGAAGAGGCCGAACTGGATACAACGGAGGAGAGACCCAATCTGCCGCCGCCGCGGATGAGTCGGATCGACAAGACGAGACGTTCGTCCGCGTTACCGCGAAGCGGCTAGGTCGCAGCGGCTATGCGAGGGTCAAGCGCGGGGCGATGGATCTCCGTGATGGCCATGGCCGGTGTGCGTCGGCCCAGACTTGTCGTCTTCCTGCTCGCTGTCCTCGTCACGCTCGCTGGCTGGCGCGCGAGCAAGCTGGAGATCAACACGGATCGATACGATATGGTCGACTCCGACGACCCGTATCAGTCGCGGCTGGTTGGGTTCTTCCAACGATTCGGGTATCCGGATGGGCCTGTCCTGGTCGTGCGCGGGGGAGACGACGCACAACGTCGAGCTGTGGTGCTGGACTTGGTGCGGGAGCTGTCCGCGCTGGACGGCTTGGAGCATCGCGTGCTGGGCCGCGTCGACGCCCGAACCGTCGCGGAGGTGCTGTTGGTGCGAAACCCGCAGGTCATCCGTCGGCTCTCCGAGGCAGGGGGGCAGGGAACCGAGTTGGCGGACCTACTCGAACTCGGCCTCGCGGGAGCAGCAAAGATCCTCGAGGCAGAAATATTGGGAGGTTTGGACGGTGTAGCGACGTCGCTACCATCCTCCGCAACAGCCGATGATTTCACCCAGATCGCGGAAATGGCGGCGCGGCTCAAGCGGGCGATCCAAGTGGAAGATGCGGCGAAAGGTGTTGCCATGGACGCGCTGTGGTCCGCGGATCTCGACGCCGCTGGGACGACGACAGCCGAGCGTTTCGGACTCGACCCAGCAGGTTTCCTCGTCGCCGACGCGGATACCCACCTTGTCGCCATATTCCCCGATCTCCCCGACAATCAGATCGCTACCTTGTCCGCGCTCGTGGAACCCATCAGGCGGGTCCGTGACCAGGTGGTCCGACGCACCACCGGTGCGACTGCCGACATAGATGTTCTCCTGACAGGAATCCCCGTGCTCACCGTGGATGAACACGCGCTCGTGAGCATCGGACTGGTGGAGTCGAGCGTAGCGACCGCACTTGGGATCACGGTGCTGTTGCTCCTCGCGTTCCGTTCCCTGCACATACTGAGCGAGGCCGTCCTTCCGCTCAGCTTGGGCATGGTCGTGACGGCTGGCGCCGTGCAGCTGATCTACGGGGAACTGAACCCCATTACGGCTGGCATGTTCGCGCTCCTACTGGGGCTCGGTGTCGATTTCTCGATCCATCTGCTGGCGCGCTTTCACGAAGGACTCCGCCAAAATGTGCCGCGCGAGCTTGCGCTTCGTCATGCGTATATGAGCGCCGGACCGGGCATGCTCACTGGTGCCCTCACGACTGTATTGGTGTTCCTCACCATCACCCGCGCGGAATTTACAGCCTTCGGGCAGCTTGCGGTCAATAGTGCCATCGGCATCGTGGTGATCTTCTTCATCACGGTTCTGGCTCTTCCTGTCTTCGTCGCACGAGGCCCCGGCCGTGAGCGACGGCCCCCGCCCGTTGTGTTCGGCGTGCGGTTGCTGCCACGCACCATGCGGCGTGTCCCAAACCTCGTCATCATCTCGGCCCTCTTCGCCGCCGCAGCGGGGCTAGCGATGTTGCCCCGCCTGAACTTCAACACGCGCTACTTCGATTTCATGCCCCAGTCTATAGAGAGCTCGAGAGCGCTGCGAATCCTGGAAGACACACCGCGCGCCAATCCGGTGTCCGCCTACGTATCGGCGGAGAACGTAGCGGCCGCGCGGGAGTTGGCTCAGCGGCTTCGTAAACTACCCACGGTCGGCCACGTGCAGACGCTAACGGATCTCCTCCCGCGGTTAACCGACGATCGACTGGGGCTTCTGAGGTCCGCACTGGCCGATGCAGGGAGAACACCGCGGTTCGACGCGCTGCTCGGCCGAGCAGACTCGAACACAAATCGTTTTGCAAACGCGCTCCGCGGGGTTGGGGATGCGATAGACGAATCCTGTTTCGCGCTGCAACACGGGGGCACAAGCGCGCAGGCGTGCCTGCATGCGAAGTCCGCCGTCGACGATCTAGAGGCTGAGGTACGAGGGCTCGATCAGGCTGGACGGGTTCGGCTGAGTGACGTGGAACGGTCGTTGTTCGGGGTGCTGGCTCGTGCGTGGAGCAGCGCGACTCGAGTGGCCAGTCGCGGAGTGTACTCGCCCGCCGACATCCCCGCTCACCTCGTCCACCGTTTCCTCGCTCGTGATGGATCGCCCGCGGTCGCGCTATTCGTCTACCCGCAGGATTCGATCTGGGATCAAGGGTACGCTAGCGTGTTTGCCAACGACGTTCGCACGCTCGATCCAAACGCTGCTGGGCACGCGATCACCATGCATGTTCACAATCGTATGATCGTGCAGGACTTCAAGATCGCGGCCCTCGTCGCGGCCGTGATCATCATCATCGTCATGTTGGTCGACTTTCGTCGACCAACGGACGCACTCCTCGCGGTGTTGCCCGTGGCAGTCGGATGGGCCTGGATGCTCGGCGTCATGTCGGCAACCGGCTTGTCTCTGAACGCAGCGAATATCGTCGCATTGCCCCTTGTGCTCGGTATCGGAGTCGACGCTGGCGTCCATATGATGCACCGCTGCCGCCAGAGTGAGGCGGCGCACGGGGGGAAAGCCCGGCTAGAGGAAATCGTCGAAGGAACAGGTGCCGCTGTGTTCGTCGCTTCCCTCACCACCATCATCGGGTTCGCTGGGTTGCTGATCCCCGATCACGGGGGCATGCAGAGCCTCGGGCAGGTGATGATGCTCGGTACAGCCTGCAGCTTGACGGCCAGCGTACTCGTCTTACCTGCCGTTCTCCTGCGACTCGGTCGCGCACGCTGAGAGTCCGACGATCGGGGATCTTGGGGTACTGAGCCTTAGTCGCGTGGTCTGGGACCGGCTGTGGTGCCCTTGTCCCCCCCCGGGAGCTTCGATCCTGGGGTCACACCGGCCTCTTTGTGGTTCCCCATGTGGGTTCCCGCGCCCTTCGCCTTCGCCTTCGCCTTCGCCTTCGCCTTCAGGTCCGCGGGATTCAGCTTGCCGCCTCCCGCCGCCGCCCCATCTGATGGGGCATCTGAATCGGCTGATCCGTCCTCTTTTGGACGCTTCGGGTACAGGTGTGCCTCTGAGCCAGAGCCGCCGCTACCGCTGTTTGGGTCGAGATCCGCCGACTGTGAATCCCCCGATGCGGAATCGGCGGGCTTCTTGGCCGACGGACTCCCATTTGGATCTCCTTGGGATTTTCCGGCGCCCGGGTCCTTGGCGGCGGAGGCTTTCGTATCGGCTGTGCTCGGGTTTGGTTTGGCGTGCGATGGCTTGGCCGCAGTGCCGCCCGATCCCGCGGAGGACGCTCCGGAGGGGGCCTTCGAGCCCATCTGCGCGGAGGCGGAAAAGGAGCAAGCCGGCACGCCGACGACAAGCAGCAGACCAAGCGGGAGGGAATATTTTGTGGGCATG
Organism: Nannocystaceae bacterium; assembly: GCA_036479215.1. Lineage (GTDB taxonomy): Bacteria > Myxococcota_A > Polyangia > Nannocystales > Nannocystaceae > FL481. Next base: position 66,870 of record JAZGFE010000033.1, read on the forward strand.
AGGGCCTCGTTCAGCAGATCGGACGTGGAGCTGACAGCGCTATTCAGCCTCTGGGAACGCGTGGTGTCAATCAGGCAGATCTCCGCCCAGGCGAGTTCATCAGCGCCAACGCGCGCACGGTAGCCTGTGCAAATCGCGCAATCACACCTGGTCACAGCTCGAAGCGAGGCGCCCTATTTCGTCTGGCGGGTCTCGAAGACGGCATTCATCCCGATCGGGGCTAGGAAAACGCCAGTGTTTTCCGCTAGCGTGTGGGAGCCAGTTCACAGCGGAACTGCGCGGGGAGAGGCGGATTCGATGGGAACGCAAAGAAGTGACGAGCAACGCAAGAGGCAGATCCGGTCCGCTGCGACACGCTGCTTCGTTCGGCGAGGGTACGACGCGACACGATTGCTCGACATCGCCAATGAAGCGGGTTTGAGCAAAGGCGGTGTGTATTTTCACTACAGAGCGAAGCAACAGATCTTCGATGAAATCCTCGAGCTGCAGCTCAGGGAGATACGGGCGCGTTGGAGTTTCGATCCGGGCGCGAGAGAGCCAGCGGACCGCTGTCTCGCTGCGCTGATCGTGGCTCAGCTCCGCTCGACAGAGGAAGATCCTGAACAGACGAGGATGTTCAACCTTCTCGTCACGATGGCCGCGCAGGATCCGGCGTTCCGTCGACAACTTGGGGAGGCTGTCGCCATCGTGCATCGCCTGTACGCCAAAATGATCCGACGTGGCATCGACGAAGGGCTGTTTGTGGACGAGGACGCGAGTCAGCTCGCCTCCAGTGTGTTGGCCGCCGTGACCGGACTTGGGGCGCTGAGCGCATTGCACGATAGGGGCTCCATGCCGGTCCCACCGGAGCAGGCCGCAGACGCGATCGTGCGCATGGTCATGCGCTCGCCGACATGTACTGCCGTCGAGTTCGGATCGCCGCCGCCCAGGCCCATTCCGAATTAGACGAAAAGTGGCTCTGCCCCCGGTCCTGCCCGGATCCGGCGCTGCTTTGTGAGGTGCACCCCACAAAGCCCAGCCCAACCCGGTGTGGGACCGGGAACCGGCACCAACTCATACGCAGCCAAGTGGCCCAGCGTGCCAACAGGGACGACCTTTGCCAACGTGACGAGCGACGGAGCCCCGGTGGGTGGACCTCCCAACTGCGTGCTCCCGCCTAAACAGGTGGCGGCGCGCCCCGGGGAGACAGCGGGGAGGAAGGCGTCGAGATAGGTGCGATCCAGGCGCCGGACATCGTCCAGATCAGCCACGCCGAGCTCATCCCCGTAGGCCGGGCCCACGTGGCTGAGCTCAGCCATGGCCCACCACAATACACGCAATCCGCCGAACACGGCCTCGATCGCGGCCATCATCTCCTCAACCTCGTCGGATTCATCGCTGCCGGCGAGGACGTTCTGACCACAGAGCAGCGAGACGACGGGCGGCCCCTCACCTCCGTAGACGTGGCGAAGCAACAGCGCAGCCATCTCGGTGGTAAGCGCAGTACGGTGACGCGTTTCCTCGCGCGTCAACCACGGCACACGCCGAATCAGGTCAGCACAGCAGCCCGCGTCCACCCGAACGGTCCCGAGCGGCGTGCGATATGGTTTCGCCGTCAGGGCATAGGGCATGAGGCCCGGAAAATGATCCGTAGCGATCACGACGACGCAGTCGACCTGCGTAGGAAGAGGTAGCTGAGCAAACAGCGGTCGTAACACGTTGCGGCTGATCTCGAACGGTTGGTACGGGCAGACCACGCCCACGACGACATCACCGCCTGGTCCAGAGGCGCAGAGTTTGGGAGGGGGGAGGGACCGTCTCAGATCTTCTGGCGTCTCCGAATAAATGACGCCCGCGTGGTAGGGCTCCCGAACGGCTTGCTTCAGGAACGAGGTGTGGATCTCTTCCCATCGCCTCCGGAATCGTTCGTCCTCAAGCCAGCCGTCGGCGCTCAAGTCTTGCACAAACGCGCGCAACTCAACGATCGAGACCACGGCCACACCTTGGAACATCAGCGTTTGCCGGATCTGTTCGACGGTTCTTCGACCGTCCATGAGGTCCAAAAGGGAGCCGAACTGCGCGTCCACAGCAACGGGCTCGCACAGCAACAGCGGGTCGCGGAGGACGACAAGCGCTTCCTCGCCCCGACGAAGGCTCGATCGGTGAATGCGTCGAAGCTTCGGCCGTTCCATCCCGCGGCCCTAAATCCGCGTGAAGATGGTGAACAATTCTACTTCGCTCAGCGCGAGGAGCCGGTACGAGTGCCCCGGGTGGATCTGCTGCGGCGCCGCGGGTTTGAGCTCGAGTTGTTTGGTTTCAGAACCCCGCTTGATCTCGAGCACTGCTCGTCCTCCGGTGAGCAATATCGTCACATCCCGCCGGTCCTCGGTGGAAACGGTGACATTCTCGCCTTCGCTGACTCTGAGAATTTTGGCCACGTAGCCCGGTGTATCCGCCCACACGAACTCACCACCAAAGGAGCGTTTCTTGAACAAGGACAGATAGCTGTCGTCAGACGCCTCTGGGGGGCTCGGTCGCGTTGATGGCGGCTCGGCCTCGCCCGCTGCGCCCCCGCTGTCCCCGCCTGCGGCGGGATCTTGGTGTGTGTCAGGTTTAGACACGCTCCCATCGTCGATCATCTCGCACACTCTAGCGCACCCTCGTTGTCGCGGCGATAGCCGGGTGGGGCCCCGTCGACGGGACGTCGATCGGAGCTCCATCGTGTCGGACGCGTTGGCCCCGCTAACGCCCAGATGTGGGTTTCGAGGGTTGGAGCGGCGCCTTCTTAGCAGCCGGCGCGGCATTTTTTGGTGCTGCTAGCTTTTCGGGTTCATTCGAACCTTCGCCATCTTCCGTGGGGTCCTCCGCGTGTTCTTCGACGAATTCCTCGTCCGCTGTCGAGCCGTGATCCGCCTCCTCAAGGGGCCGCGCACGGGCCTCAATCGCCCGTCGTGCACGACGGGCGGCATCGTGATCCCACCGGTCGACCTTGCCGTCACCATCGACGTCGTAACCGATACGATCGATCGTTGCGCCGACGTAGAATGTGAACATATCCGGTCGTCCGTCGGCGTCACGATCGGCCTCCATACGCAGAAGCCTGCCCTTGTCGTACCGACGCCACGTATCGGTGGCACCGTCCTGATTCAAGTCCTGTTCGTCGAGGACAAGATCGCCTTTTTCGTAGTGACGACCCATGTCGATTCGCCCGTCGAAATCCAGGTCGAATTGCTCGCGGATGAGCGCACCGTCGTCCGCATAGTGGAAGAAGGCGTCAAGCTTGCCATCGAAGTTCAGATCGGCTTGCTTGCACGTGATCCGATCAGCGCCAGCGCTGCCATCGATCAGCGTGAGCATGTCTGCGCGATTGTCGTGGTTCAGATCCTTCTGCTGAACGCGTTTCCCGGACGAGTCGCACCGAGTACCGTCCACCGTCATCGCTCGCAGATTCGCGGAATCTGCCCGCGCGGCGCCCGCAGCCTCGTCGTCTATCGGTGTTCGGCTAGGGTCCTTGTGGTTCTTGCAAGCGACGAGACTCAGGCTAAGCAGGAGTACGTGGGCCGGCGCCGCAGCGGCGCCGACCCGCAGTCGAGCCCGAGATGACGTTCGTTTCGGAGACACGAGCCTACCTTAGGGGCCCGCACGCACCGAGGCAAGCACGTCCGGACTATGGTAGGTAGGCGGGTCTCCCTGCCCGATGAGCGAACCTTCGAAAGCCACGTCCTCCTCCTCTTCAGACCAGCGTCACGTCCGCAGTTTCTGTATCATCGCGCACATCGACCACGGCAAGAGCACGCTGGCGGATCGACTGATGGAACACGCGGGTTTGTTGAGCGATCGGGATCGGACAGCCCAGTATCTCGATCGCATGGACATCGAGCGCGAACGAGGAATCACCATCAAAGCCCAGACGGTTAGGATGAGTTATGAGTACGAAGGAGAGACCTACCAGCTCAACCTCATCGACACCCCGGGGCACGTCGACTTCGGCTACGAAGTCTCGCGCTCGCTCGCAGCCTGCGAGGGTGCGTTGCTTGTTGTCGATGCCGCGCAGGGGGTGGAAGCGCAGACGCTCGCCAACGTCTATCTTGCCTTGGACGCGGGGCTCGAGATCATCCCGGTAATCAACAAGATCGATCTGCCAAGTGCGGATGTGGAAAGCGTGAAGCGGGAGATCGAAGAAAGGGTCGGACTGGATGCCGAGGGGGCCATTCTATGCAGCGCCAAGACGGGGGAGGGCATCCCGGAGCTGCTCGAGGCGATCGTAACACTCGTGCCGCCTCCCGAGGCCGATCCCTGCGGTCCCCTGATGGCGTTGATTGTCGACAGCTGGTGGGACGCCTACCGGGGTGTGATTTCCACCATGCGAATCGTATCTGGCACGGCCGAACCCGGCCTAAGAGTCCAGTTCCTGGCCACCGGGAAACGCTTCGATATCATCGAGGTCGGCGCGTTTGCGCCCGAGGCGAAGCCCTTGCTGTGCTTACGGGCCGGGGAGGTTGGTTACGTAGTCTGCAATGTGAAGGAAGTGGCGGATACGAAGGTCGGCGACACGATGGCGGCCGCAAGCGACGCTGATGCGATGCCTCTGCCGGGGTTCCTGGAAATACTCCCGATGGTATTCGCCGGTATTTTCCCCACGGACAACGCTCAGTACGCCGACCTGCGCGACGCTTTGGGCAAGCTCACGCTCAACGACGCCAGCGTCACGTGGGAGCCGGAGTCGTCCGAGGCTCTGGGATTCGGGTTTCGTCTCGGGTTTTTGGGGTTGCTGCACATGGAGATTATCCAAGAGCGACTCGAACGAGAGTACGGGCTCGATCTGATCACGACGGCTCCGAGCGTGAAGTACGAGGTCCTTCACACCGACGGTACGGTGGTTGTGATCGACAACCCGGCGAAGATGCCCGAGCCCGGGGGGTTCGCTCACATTCGAGAACCGATGATCTCAGGCAAGATCCAAACCCCCGAGGCGTTCTTGGGACCGATCATGAAGCTGTGTCAGGAGCGACGCGGGACCCAAAAAGACCTCAGCTACCTCAGCGGAACCAGGGTCCAGGTGTCGTACGAGCTACCGCTCGCTGAGATTGTGTTCGGATTCTACGACCGGCTCAAGAGCATCTCCAAAGGCTACGCAAGTTTGGACTACGAGAGCGCGGGCTATCAACGCGCAGATCTCGTACGTCTGGACCTAATCGTCAACGGCGAGAAGGTCGACGCCCTCTCCCTTATCACCCATCGCGACAACGCATTCCATCGCGGGCGCGACCTCTGCGTCAAAATGAAAGAAGAGATCCCGCGGCAGCAGTTCGAGGTGGCGATCCAGGCCGCAATCGGCACCCGCGTCATCGCCCGGACCACCGTGAAGGCCCTCCGCAAGAATGTGACCGCCAAGTGCTACGGCGGTGACATCAGTCGCAAACGGAAGTTGTTGGAGAAGCAAAAGAAGGGCAAACGGAGGCTGAAAGCCGTCGGCAACGTCGAAATTCCACAGGGCGCATTCCACGCCATCCTCAAACTAGACTGATATGCCTCAGGACGCGCACCACGATTCCGGCAAGCAACGCTCACCACGAGACGTCAAATCCGCGGCGTCGTTGCTCCAAAAAGAGGCTCGCCGGATTCTACGCCGGCACGCCGCACGCATAGGTGAAGTCGCCGCAGAGGCCATACGCGCCTCAGTGGCTGCAATCGATACGCACCGGGCCGCGAAGGACTGGGTCACCTTGGAAAGCGACGTCGAGCAGCTCGATGAACTGCTGCAGCAGCACGCCGCCTTCGCCCGCAAGAGCGCGCTCCGAGAGATGATCGAAAGTGTGCTCTTCGCCTTCGCGGTAGCGATGTTCTTGCGGTCGGCATTCTACGAACCATTCAAGATCCCCAGCGGCAGCATGAAGCCCACGCTACGCGAGGGCGACCACATCTTCGTGAACAAGTTTCGCTATGGGGTGCAGATTCCGTTCACATCTACGATCTTAGCACCCGACCTCGTCGACGGTGTGGGGCGGGGCGAGGTGATCGTCTTTCGCTATCCGCTCGATACGTCGGAAGATTTCATCAAGCGCGTCATCGGCTTGCCGGGCGACTCCATCCGAGTTGACGGCGGAGATATTTGGATCAAGCGGCCGGACGACGAGAGCTTCGAGAAGGTGCTTCGGAGAGCGCTCGACGAGCCATGCGAAAATACCGCGGGACCCTGTAAGCTCTTCGAGGAGACCATCGACGGTCGCACCTACATGGTGCGGTATATGACAGACGGGGAACCGCGGAGCGACCAACGTGACCGTGTTCTCACCGTGCCACCGGACCATGTCCTGGTGTTTGGTGACAACCGCAACGAGTCGATGGACTCGCTGCGGTGGCAGGCGAAGGTCGAAGCCGTCTCGGCAAGTCGCCTGCTGTCCATGAAGGACCTGCGAGATCTCACCTCCGAGTCGGTGTTTTCCGTCTCGCGATCCTCCGAGGGCGTTGTTGCGGAAGATCCGCTCCGAGACGGTGTGCAGTATCTGGCCAATCGTCGCGCTCCGGAACACGATCTGCGCCTCGATCTCTGGCGCAAACCGACGCTGGGCGTGCAAGCCGTTTTCGCCGGTATCCTCGAGGAACTGGGAGAGTCGGAGCGGCTGACCGTGCGGGAGCTCGCGGATCGCGACCCGAGCATGGGCGTGCTTGAGCGCGATCGCACGATAGAAGTCGGTCTGAGTATCGACACCTTGGCAGTCGCACAGGACGACAGTGGCCGCACGGCGGTCTTCACCCTCGAGCCCTCGAAAGCGGTGTTCCGCCTACGCTGCGGCGCGAGCACGTGCGCAAGCGCCGGATCCTTGGCCACCCGGATAGCGGATGTGCTCCGCAGCTACCAACGCGATCACGCCCGTCCCGCGCGGGAGATGCTGGAGCAGGCGCCAGATATTCGCTACGCTCGGCACTGGCGCTCACGGGACCTCCGCCGCGACCGCTTCTTGGACGCGCGCTTTCTTGCACCAGGGGCGAATGCGGATAGCGGCAGCGCGCAGCAAATACGGCTCCGAGCGTGGCGCCATCCCGAGGAGGGCGCCGCAGTGGTCCGATCGGCCGCCTTGCGCTCGGTCGGGGCCACGCGAGACACCGCCGAGGCGCTCGCCACCCAAGGCGGCGACCTCTGGCGCGTGGCCGATGATCAGAGCATCACCCACGTGCTCGTCGACGCAACCAACGACGTTGTCATCTTGCTCGAATGCGGGCGTCGCCACTGCGCGACTCGTTCCGACGCGGACACGCTCTTGGACACGGTCCGCGGGCGCATTCCAGCAGCGGCAGCGGATCGCCGAAAGCTCCGCTCGCTGCTCACGCCCGAGGACCTGCCCACCGCCGAGGCGCACTCGATTCGGCTACCCGATCAGTACGAGTGGGAGCGGATCGCACTGGACGCTACCGTCCGCGGGGGCGCTCACTTCGTGCGTCTCGCCGTGCGTCTCCGACCGGCTGAAGGACTTGGCGCGGCTATCGCCACGTGGAGAAATGAGCTAGCGCACGGCGCGACCGCATCCGATGGACCGACGCCGGGAGCTTGGCACAGCCAGACGGCCGCAGGTGGTCATCAGTTCGTGTTCGGCGTGGCCGAGACAAAAACCGCGATATCGCTCCAGTGCGGCGTCGGTCTGTGCCCAGACCTCGATACCGCGCTGGCGCTAGCGAAACGCGTCGCCGCGAAGGCCACGGACGAGACAGGTTTCGTCGATCATGCCGCCACACGGGCTCAGCCATACGTGCCGCGGGGCAACATCAAGGGCCGCGCCGAACGGATCTGGCTACCCACACATCGTTTCTGGAAGGAAATTCGGTAGCGCAACGGGCGCTTCCGCGCCGTTTTACTTTACATAATATACATTATCGGCCATGCGAGGATGTCACCCAGCCGCTAGAGATCAACATCATGGCGATTCAACCGAGTACGACGCTGGCGAAGGGACAGTCGCTTGCGCCCGTCCCTTCGCCGAGAAACACTTCGCCGCTCCGCTCGCTTAGCTCAGTCGGATAGAGCAGCGGTTTCCTAAACCGCAGGCCGCAGGTTCGATTCCTGCAGCGGGCACCACGACGTCGCGTCCCAGCACCACCGAACCGATGTTCCTCACACTTACCGCCCTCGGGGTCGCATCGCTGCTCAGCGCAGATCTCGCGGCCCCCGACCGTCGCACCGACCCAGTGGCGCTCACGTTCGACATGCAACCGGGCGACCGCCTCGACGCCTACGGGCCGCGGCCCGTTCGGGTACCACAGCTATCCCGCGAGCAGATCGTTCGCTTTGCCCTAGAAAACCCCCTCGTCCAAGCTGCCGACGAACATGTACGCGAGATGGAGGCGGAGCTACTCCGGGCTCGCTTCGCGTGGGTCCCTGTGGTCAAAGCATCGGCGGTTCTCAGCCCCGGCGCCTACATCACTTGCGAAGATATCACCGTGCAGACAACGGGCGAAGCCGTGGACTTGCAGTGGTGCGGATCACCCAACGCCGATATCTCCCAACTCAAGGGGTATCTCAGCGATCTCAAGCATGCGGGTATCGCCGTGCGTCTTTCCGCGGAGTTCGTGGTGCCTCTGTACACCTTCGGGAAACTGAAAGCCGTGCGCGAGCTTGGCGAGATCGGTGTCGCGATGGCGAGGCTTGAGCGCGAACAGACCCGGCAAGAGACCATACTGAAGGTGCACGAAGCCATCGCAGGCTTGTTGCTCTCACGGGAGAGCATCCGAATCCTGGACGAAGCTTGGGATGTGGTCGCCGGGGAAAGGGTCAAAATCGAGCGTGATCTGGGGGCGGCAGATGATTTCTCGGCGGATCCCGATGATCTCAACGCCGATCGAGACCCGGACGATCTCGTACAGCTCGACGTCGGTGAGATCGAACTCGCCACGCGCATGAGAGAAGCTAGGAAGCTAGAATCGCTGGCGCTGGCGTCCCTGTGGGCGCTGGCGGGACGGGCCGCCCCGCCAGGATTCGATGTCGCGGAGCGGCAGCTATCAGCGGATGCGATCGCGGGCGGGCTGAAGCAGGTGGGGTACTATCGTAAGCTCGCCGCGAAGCGTCGCCCCGAAGGCCGGATGCTCGGTGGCCTGGTACGCGCACGCAAGGCGCAGGAAAAGTTGGCTCGCGCGAACTTCCTGCCTGATTTGGGCCTCGCAGTACGTGTCGGCTACAAGGCCGCCTCTTCGGCCGAGAGACCCGAACCCAACCTACCCGCACTATATTACTCGGGCAATTGGAGCTCGAGCGACGCGGCGGCAGCACTCGCATTGAGTTGGACATTGGACTTTCACAACGACACCTTCGCGCTCAAAAAAGCACGCGCGTTGCACCGACGAGCGCTCCACCAGCGCGATGCCGCACTGGAACTGCTGGGCATCGAGGTGGAACGCGCGTATCGGGACCTGGTGGAGGCCCGTGATCGCACGATGTTCATGGCGATGGCGCGAGACAAGAGCTGGCAGCTCGTGGTGTCCCAGCAGCAAAAAGCGACGGTGGGCGGGGGTGACTTCGGCGATCTGCGGCGTGCGCTGACGGGCTGGGCCGAGTACGAATTCAAGCACTTCGAGGCGATTCAGCGCCAGAACATCGCGCTGGCGAAGCTCTCCCGCGCGGTCGGCCTACCCCTCGTCGCGCCGTAGCCCATCCGCAGTACCGAGTCGGTCCGTGCCGAACACGATAGGCGCGGTTAACACATCGCTGGTACTCGGAATTGAATACTGGTACCCCTATGCCCGTCTCCTCGGCCACATCCGCTGTCCGCATCATGAGATCACTCTGCCCCAAATCCCTCGTATTTGCGCTACTGGCCGCGTTCGTAGTCGCTTTCGGCGCCGCTCCTGTCGGAGCGGCGAACGGGGCCGCGCGGATGCAGACTCCCCGTCGAGCGGCGGAGAAGCGGGACGCCCTAGAGACCTTCCGCGAAAAACACAACGCAGTGATGGCACTCGTGAGAAAGCGAGTGAAAGCTTCGATCTTGCAGACCGAAGTCGACAAGCTGCTCGACTACAAGTCCTTGTCCCAAGCCGCGCTCGGCGGAAAAAAGCGCTACGAGAAGAACTGCGCCCCCAGATGTGACGAATTCGAGGCACTGCTGACGCGCCTCATTCGAGAGAACTACCTGCGACTGATACGGAAAGGCGAAAAGCACCCGATTCGGTACATTGATCAGGTCCGAGGCCGGCGAGGTGTGTTCAAGGTCCGAACCGAGATCAGGGTGAACCGCAATGGTCGCGAGCGGGTTCATGAGATCGCGTATGTCATGCACCGCGTCGACAACCTCTGGCGTGTACGCGACATCCGGACCGACGGGATGAGCCTGATAAAGAACTACAAGTACGAGCTCAACAAGGTTCGCAAAGAAGAAGGCATCAACGGCATCATTGCGCGTCTCGAGAGCAAGCTTACAGACCTCGCAAAGAATGACTAGGAGCCAGCGGTGACCGCTCTTGGCGGACACTGGACGCTGGCGCCACCACTGCTGGCACTGTGCTCCGCCGCCTGCTTTGCATGTACCGAATCTGCCATTCAGAGCGTGGGACAGCTCGGCCGCCCCATCCCGTTGATCAGCGGGGATGCGCTTCGGATCCCGCGAGCCATCATGGCGTTTGGCGGCTGTTCGGACAAGATGGGTGGATGCGTCTCATATTGTTCGGCCAGTCCCGCCCAGTGCCTGGCAGAACAACCCGACGCCTGCTTGCCCCTTTTGGTCGACACAGGCACGCCCATTACCGCGACAGCTTTCGACACGAGCGACGTAGCCATCGAAGAGAGCTGCCTCGAACTGAAGGCCGCCGAGGGCCTCGGCGCTGCAGTACCGGAGCCCAGCGCGCTCGCTGCCGCCGTCAGTCGCTTCCGCTTCGTGGATGCTCCGGTCGTGGGGATCCCGGCACGCCATCCTCCCGCGAACTGGGCGTGGCGGGTTGGTACGGAGCCCCCTCACGACTTCGTGTCCGGCGTCCTGGGTGGAAACGTGCTCAATGATTTCGCGGTGCGATTCCGTAGCGATCCACAGCGAGCGGCGACGATAAGCTTCTATCGCTTCTTCCCCGGCGACGAACAGCAACTGGCCGAGCAAGGCCGCGCCTTCCTGCCGGTGCAATATCCACGGCGCCTTCTGGGGCTCGTCGCACAAGATCGATGCAACATCGCCGGTGTTGACTGCGAGCTCGACGGAGTCGACCTCAACCCCGATGACGAGCGCCTGATCTACGAGAGCACCCGTTTGATCGTCGACGCCTGCATCGCGCCCCCCCCCTGCGCCCCAACCTACGACCCGGTGACTGAAGTGTGCACACTTTCCGCCGGGGGCGCAGCTGCGGATCAGGCCTGCCAGCGCCCCGACGTGGGAGATCAAGCAGGATCCGCCGCATCATTGCTGGTCGCTACGGGCGTGCCTGACATGGTGCTCTTTGCGGACAGTGTCTTGCGCATGTTCGGACCCATCGAGGCGTTGCCGCGCTGCTCGGGTCTCCACTGGAACCGCAACGGGGACGACGCGGACCGGGCCTGCGTCGATGATGGGACATCCGAGCTGCACATGCCCGGCTGGGCGCAGATCTCCTCTCCGCTCACACGGCTGCGGGTCCGGGCAACGGCGCTGGTTCCCGGATTGCCAACAGCGAAGGGACACGGTTCCTGTCGCCGTCTGTTCGAGCGGATGATCGGTCTCGGGCAACAGTGTCGTCAGTATGCCTCGGTTCGCTCTCCAATCCCTCCGGATCCCACTCGAAGCAGCGACACCGGCGAGCTGAGTAGCCTCGACGACAGCTTGTTCGTTTTCGGTGAGGTACGTTGGCTAGACGACCAAACCAAACCCGATCCGGCGCGCTGGATCCCTGTCCTGGTCGTGCCCGAGGGCAGCAACTTCGTTACAGCTCTGCGCAGAGACGTGGGCAGCCGGCCGCTGCAACTTGACGGCCTTGTCGGCACGGCGCTGCTCGAAGATACAGATCTTGTCGTGGACTACACCGAGGAGAACCCGGGCCCGAGTTTGCGGATCAGCTGCCTCAACCCTGAAGCGGGTCGTTGTCTTTCGGTTCCTGCGTGTGCGCGCGTGGATGGGGACACAGATGGCGGACCCAATGCGGCTTGCTGCCACGGCCTCCCCCAACGGTTGCTGCGACAAGTGATCCGCACGGGTCGGCACAAGCCCGCACCCCGGAGCGAGGAAGCTTGTTGCGTCGCACTTTCCCAGGCGGGTTTGGAGGACCTTCAATCGATGGAGCCCGCGCTGTGCTCCGGCGTCGACCCGATGTGACGCCGTGAGCCTGCTAGAGCAGCTGTTCGAGACGGCCGCGATCGAAACCGACCATCAGCTCGCCGCCGACGTCGATAACAGGAACAGACCCGAGAGGGAAACCCTTCGCTCTCGCCTTCGCTTGCAGCTCCGCTGCCGCTTGCTGGTCCTTTTCGATATCTTTCGCTACGTACGCCACGCCCTTGCGATCTAGATAACGCGTGAGCTGCTTGCAGACCCCACACCAATCGGTCTTGTACACGATGACGCCGCCTGTGGGCGGCGCCTCTTCCGGGGGCTCGAGGGTATTGGGGAGCTGGAAGGAGCTGCGGCGCCCCTGGCCCAAAGCGAGCTCTTCGAAGAGGCTCCGCGGCACCGTTTCTATCCTGTACCGACCATCCGGATCGGGGCGGCGCAGGTTGGTCACCCACACCTGTCCCGCCGGGGCCTTGGGACCCGACAGCAACACCACGCGGACGAGCCCACGTGCCTCCTCCTGCACGTCGTCAAGTTTGTTCGTGTCTGTAAATACCCCCCGGTCCCCCGCGTAACTGATCACGAACGCATCGGATCGCGGGTCAAGAAAGACGGCCTCGCTGCCGGCGGATCGGGCGCTGTGCGCCGTCAGCGGTGCGGACTCAGCCCGGGGCGGACGGGCTTCGCCACAAGCAACGAAACAGAGGACGGCGGTCGCTAGCACCGCAGCAATACGTTCGGGTAGGCCAGGGCTTCGTGACATCGGTGGTCGGGAGTATAAGTCCCCTGCCTGGCATTTTCATGGCTCGTCTCCCCCTCTCGATGCATGCCGAACACCGGCGCAGTCCCATCGCGGCACCGCGCGTGGCGGCGGCATTGGCCAGTGTGCTCGTCGTGGTGGCGGTGCTGCTCACGCTGCTCTACTCCGGGTATCTCAGCTACACGGAGTTCACTCCCGAACGGGTCCAGCTGCCGCGAGACGAACCCATCGTCGACGACTCCGGGCGGCGCGTGGAATACGGGCGGTCTTGGATCGCTCGAAGAGGGAAACTGTGGCACTTGTACCTCGCCGGGACACCGGAGGAAATGGGCGCAGCACAGGGACGCCTGGCGGCCCGGCTCTTTCGACGCCTCGATACCCAGGTCGGTCGTTTTCTCGACCTGCGTTACCACAACTGGCTCGACGCGTGGTCCGAGTCCATGCGACTGCTGTGGGACTACCACGGAGCAGACGCGGCACTTCGCCGGAGCGATCGCATTGAACTCTCGGCGCTAGCGGCCGCGCTGCCCCGTGGCGTCGTGGAGTCGGACCGCGTCAACACCTATCACCGTTTGTTCTTGCACCAGTGTTTCTTGGATTTGGCTCGGCGCCTCGTCGAAGACGTATTGGTGGAAGGTAATATGTTCGCGGTAGCAGCCCGGCCGGCGACGGGCGGGCGCGAGCCCGCACGACTCATCGTCGGGCGCACGCTCACAGTCGATTTGGGTGATGCCTTCGAGGCGGATCGCATGGTCACGATTCATCGGCCAGACGGAAAGTACCCCTTCGCCTCTGTCGGCTGGCCCGGTCTCGTGGGTGTCGTCACTGGGATCAACGCGCGGGGGATCGTGGCGGCGATCAACCCTGCGCGCACCGACGACCCTGAGGAAAGCGGCGTTCCCTGGCCTTTGGTGCTGCGTCAAGTGCTCGAGGAAGCCGACACCTTGGATCAGGCGATCCAGATCATCCGCCATGTGCCGCTACGCACCGCCGGTATCGTGCTTCTAGGAGACGGTCCAGCACGACGGGCTGTGGTGATGGAGGCCTCCCCGCGAGCCGACGGGAGTCGCCGACTCCTTCGGGGGGAAGACGACAGCGTGGTCTGGGCGACCAACCACCTTCTCCGCGAGCAATTTGATCGTGATGCGCAAAACCATCGTATCAAGATCTCCACCGCGAGCGGGATCCGCTACGAACGCTTGGGCGAGCTGCTGACTGCACCCGGCGCATTTGACCAAGCACGTGCGCTTTCCATCCTGCGCGACCGACAAGGTGCAAACTCGACCGAGCTGGGTTTGGGCAATCGAACCGCTATCGAGAATCTTCTTAGTTCCCAGGCGGTGATCATCGACGCAACATCAATGGTCATGTGGGTCGGCGAAGGACCCTCCGCGCTCGGCCGGTTTCGCTCGTTTGACCTACGCCAACTTCTGGCACGCGACGGACGTGAAGTCGCGCCGCTTGAGGATCTTCCCGCCGATCCGCTGCTCTATGCGGAGGAATACACCGATTACGTCGAAGCCCAACGACAGCTGGAATACGCCACCTATCTGCTGCATTCGGGCCAATCCGAGGCTGCCCGCGGGGCAGCCCGCATCGCCTTGGCCCTGGCGCCGGAGCTCGCCGATCTACACCGTGTACTCGGAGATATCGAGCGAGAGCTAGGCGAGCGAGAACGCGCCGTACAATACTACCACCGCTACGTCGAGCTGGTGCCGGGCCGGATGCGTGAACAACAGCGTGTCCGCGGTGTCATCGAAGAGCTGGGAGGTTAGTCTCTCCCCACGCCGTCGGACGACGCGTTCCCGGATACTAGCAACGTGCCATCCGCCACTGCGGGGACGGCAGCGTCCACATCCGGACCTGGTCCCTCCTCATCGCATGGGACGGCGTGGCTTGCTCGTCGACGCTCTGTCAAGTCCGCCTGAGCGCGTGCCTCCCACCCCAAGTTTCCTGGCTTGAATAGGGGATCTTCGCGATGCTTCGCTCGTAGCATGGACGGGAGGTAGCTCTCGTGCCGCGGCGCGACGCTGTTGGAGAAGTCGTGCGGATATCGGTAGCCACGACCATATTGTGCGGCTTTCATCATATCTGTGACGGCGTTGCGTACCTCAAGCGGGACCGGAAGCGCCCCGTACTCCCGAACGCTCTTCCGCGCAGCTGCGTATGCACGCAGCGAGCTGTTGCTCTTCGGGGCCAACGACAGATAGAGCGCGGCCTGGGTAAGGGGAAGCACAGCCTCGGGCAAGCCGACCAGATGCACAGCTTGCGCCGCGGAGGCTGCCACGCTCAACGCCTGAGGATCGGCGTTGCCCACGTCCTCGCTGGCGAAGATCACGAGCCGACGGGCGACGTACATCGGATCTTCTCCCGCTTCGAGCATGCGCGCCACCCAATACACGGCGGCGTCCGGATCGCTCGCTCGCATGCTCTTGATCAGGGCAGAGACGACGTTGTAGTGCGCCTCGCCTGCCTTGTCATGGCGAAGATCCGGACGCTCCAATACCGCGTGGACCTGCCGTGCGTCCAATTCAGTCTCCCCCTTGGGCATGACGTCCACCGCGAGCTCAAGCGTCCGCAGGGCTCGGCGAGCGTCGCCTTGGGCCGTCCGCGCAATGGCAAACAGCACGGTGTCGGCGGTCTCAATGCGCCGTTTCCCGAGTCCCGACTCGGGGTCTGTGAGCGCTCGGCGCAGCAGACAAACAAGGTGCGCCTCTTCGATCTCGTTTAGTTGTAAAACACGGCAGCGGCTGAGGAGTGCTGCGTTGATCTCGAAACTCGGATTTTCAGTCGTCGCGCCCACCAGCGTACATACGCCCGCTTCCACGTGCGGCAACAAGCTGTCCTGTTGACCCTTGTGAAAACGATGAATTTCGTCGACGAAGAGGACGGTCATGCGTCCCGAGTCACGACGACGTTGTCGCGCGCGCGCCATCACACCCCGAAGGTCTTTGACGCCCGCTTGGGTGGCCGAAAACGGCTCGAAGCTGGCCCCCACGCTCGTAGCCACGATACGGGCCAGCGTGGTTTTGCCGGTACCCGGTGGCCCCCATAGGATCATGCTGGGCAGCCGACATGCTTCCACAGCGCGTCGCAGCAGGCCATCGGGACCAAGAAGATGCGTCTGACCCACGACGTCCTCAAGCACTTGTGGCCGCATCCGTTCGGCGAGCGGCACAAAGCGTGGGTCACGCATAGCCGCATGGTCGAACAAGTTCGGGGCGTCCTCGCTGGACATTCGGGCGGTACCCTAGCAGCACGTGCTCCCCACGGACGGCGACGCGTGTGGCTGTGGCTGGCGACCGCAGGATGGGCCTCCGCTGGCTGCCGGGTAGAGGGGCGACCCTCGCGTCGAGCCGGGATCACGATCGCGTAGCAGATGACGCGAGCGTCGCACCCGTCGTTCCCAAAACACGGCCGACGCTCGATGAGCGCGGAATAGTCTCGTCATAGCCAACGACGCGACGCTCATCCCGTCACGGAATGCAAGACCCGACAGGAGGTATGAAGGGCGGGCTTTCGCCCGCATGCTCGGAGCCAAATCGAACGGGCTAGCGAACGGCATCAAACGTTTCGGCGCATGGCTCGAGGCGATCGATGTGCGCAGTTGGAATCCCAACCGGCCGCATCGTGTACTACACGTGTATGGCAACGAGGAGGATTTCGGCACATGGATCCTAGGCACTCGTCGCGCCCGCGAGGAATCCAGCACGCTGCGCTGACTTCGATCGACGCTGGCAACCGGGCCTATTGCAACATCGTGCCTCCGCTATGCAGACCGACAAGCCTTTGGGGGTCGACACCGATGCTCTGCAGCGCATCGTTCCACATATTTACCGTGTTCGTGCGCAGCAGCCAATCCGGAGCAACACCTGGATCCCCGGTCTCGGTCGTGGGCACCACGACCCAAGAGCCCGCCGCGATCTCGGCCTCCAGCTGACCCGCCCCCCAGCCCGCGTAACCGAGCAGGAACTGGAAACGCGTGCCCGGTTGCCCGAAGCGGCTGTGCCCGGCCTCGATCGCCGGTTCGAGGGACGTGGTGAGATACACCCCGGAGAAGATTGCCTCTGCGGCGGGATCCCAATCCGCTTGGTCGTGTAGAATCGACCCGCGAACCTGGTCCACAGGCCCGCCAAGCCTCACGTGCTGGTCCGGATCTCCACACCAGAGCATCTCGAGGGAATCGGCGACCTCCGAAATCCGCGTCGGTGCAAGGTTGTTGAGTACCAGGCCGGTCGACCCCGCTGCGCTGTGCTCTAGCATCAGCACCACGGCGCGGCGAAAATTTGGGTCGAGAAGCTGGGGAACGGCGCAAAGCAGATGACGAGCCAAGCTGGACGACGGTCGTGCCTGGGCTCCACTCATCGATCAGAGCATACAACAGGTTGGACGGCCGGGCAGGTCGCAACGAAACGTACGCGTACTCGCTCCGGCCCGAGGCAGGAACGGCTCAGGCTGGAACACACTTTCGTTTGCCGCTGCGGAGAGGCGGTGCTAGGCGAGCCCGAACGCCGACGCGGCCCGGATCAGGATCAGGATCAGGATGGGCTCGCGTCGGATTGCGGGCATGGTGTGTCGGCCTTGCACGCCAATCACGTGCGGCGATGCACTCAACAAGAAGGGGTACCAGAGGTCGGACTCGAACCGACAAGAGCGTGAACCCGGCGGATTTTGAATCCGCTGCGTCTACCAATTTCGCCACTCTGGCGCGACGCGGCACCAGTAACACGACGCCCGTCTCGGGTGCAAGACAGCTGAATGAGTCACAGGGGGCGCCCAGTCCAGGTGCCGAGCGACGGTCGCGGGGTCGACGCCAGCGCATATGGCGCGTTTTCAGGGGCTGCCTGGCCTCGTTCGATTGCGCGTTCGTACGATTGCACGTTCGTACGAACATCGGGCTCAGTCGCCCGCGTCTGTCCAAGCTTGGTCACGGACGATCACGTCGCCTGACGCCTCGAGAATGACACGGACAGTGCCGTCACCGAGTTCACGTACAAGTTGGCCGGAGCTCACTTGCACGAGATCGGCCGTGCGAATATCCACTCGGCCGCCCGTATCGATCTGAAAGGACACGTTGCTCACGTCCGCGAAGAGTACTTCGATCGACCCGTTCCCAGCGGTCGCAATCACGTCTCCGCCTGAGACCGTCTGGTCGAGCACGATATCCCCCCAGCGCGTGGCTGCGTCGATGGCCGCGGAGCTGGTGACGGTGATCGAGCCCAGCCCAGTACGAACGTAGTTGCCGGTCTCGCTCCCGTTGATTGTCACGTCTCCGCGCTGAAGATCCACAAAGAGATGGCCGTCGACCCCGGTGATATCGACTTTGGGATGGACACCTGTCAGCTCGATGTCGACATCCGCGGGGACCAAAATACGCCGCAACTCGAGGTCGACAAGGTTCTCGACGTCAAGGGGAACAAAGGCACGGAGCTCGGCGACGCCGTCTAACCGGCTATAAAAAAAGTCGGGACGCTGCGCGTTTTGGGTGGCGATCTTCTGGGTGCCGCCGGTGGAAAACCACGACCCCTCCCAGCCTAGGGAAGTCGCGCCCGCAACACCATCGAGATTGACATCTGTCGCCGGAAGATCGAGCAGCAACGAACGCATGGGTCCCGCATCGTGGGTCTCCGCGAAGGTCTCTTCGCCGCGGTATCCCATCACGCAGGACCCTAGACCGAAAAGAAGCCCGAGGGCGAACATGTCGCGTGTCATCATCAGAAGAGTACTCCTGCTCCCGAGCCGAGCTCGAAGGTCACCGCGTGACTGGGGATCGAACGGTCCCCAGTGTAGTAGCGCGTCCCTATGGGCATGCTCAGCCGCGGCAGCAGACTGAGGTACCAGCGGTCGAGCGGGAACCAGCGCGTCTCGAGCTGTACGTAGGGGGTGGCTGTGAAGGCTGTTGAGGTGGATCGAGGCGAGTCGGGCGTAACTTGGCTGGGCTCCACCTCTCGAAAAGACGCTTGCAAGATGGCCCCGACCGAGGCACCAAGCCACATTCGATCGCGTTCATAGAATCGGTACCCGGAGCGCGCCCCGGCCTGCATCGTGGAACGCGTGGCTTCCCAGTTGGACTTGATGCTGATGTCGGAGACTCCCACGGTGAACCGCGGTGCAGGTTGGGCCATCACAGAAACGCCCCAATCGGTGAACAGCGAAACACCGGCATCATGCTCATTCTGTCCAACTGTGGCCAACCGCGTGATCTCGACGCCGACGCGATGGCTTGTCCGGGGCTGAGCCGCTTCGCCCCGTGCGGTCGCGTACGCGTCCATGATCTGACCAACGTAGAGAAGCTGAAGCGCCCCGGTCAGGGTGCCGAGGGCGCCCAGTCGAATGGACTCGGCGGCAAAACCGGGAGTGGCGCCCGTCAGGCCGCGCCCCTCTGGCGTGCCGACAGCGTACAGCGCAGCCGATCCGATCCCGAGTCCAAGGGTGCCGAGCATGATGCCCACGCCCTTCCCGACCTGTCGATTCATCATCTGTCCCAGCCCGGGAAGCGAAGCCGACATCGCGGGCGCGACGATCCGACGCCAACGGTGGGCTCCAGGGACGCTCGAGCCAGACTCTGGAGCGCCCAAAGTCGACGCGAGCCCAAGCTGCGGAGGATCGCTACTGGGGGGAGGCGGCAGCACCTGAGCGGGGAGCTGCCCTTGGCCCGCATATTGGGTGGTCTCACCCGCCGAAATCTCTACACGAGCCAGCTCCCGCCCGGTGGCATCCACAACGGCGTAGCGTCCGGGAGGCAACTGCAACAAGACCTCACGGTTCGGACGTGCAGAGAGCTTCGCTACCTGGCGAGAGGAGGCATCACGAATCAGCAGGTCCCCACGCAAACCCGGACCCACCAGGAGTGAACCTGCAGGCGCACCGGGACCGGCTTCAAGCGCGCGAGAGCCACCTGAAGGCGCGGAGGCACCCGAAAGCACCGCGGCGTCGGGCGGTGGTGGTGTGGCGGGACCCGGTGGTGTGGCGGGACCCGGTGGTGTAGCGGGACCCGGTGGTGTGGCCGCGCCGGGAGCCGCGGGGGCAGGCAGGGCTGCGCTCGATGGGAGCCCAGCCTGAGGAGTGGCAGCGGCGGGCGGCTCGTCGGTTCTCAGCGTCGCCACCAGGGGGCTGTGGACAAGCTGCGCGACGCCAAGCAGGTAAAGACCCAATCCCAGAGAGCTCAGCACGCCCGCGGTTATAGTCCAGCGAAGCGGGACGCGTCTAGGGGGCCCACTGCACATGTATCATCCGCGCGCCTTCGGGCCGCCTGGTCGCGCTTCGGCACGACCAGGCGGCAAGACGCGCGTTCGCGCGGGTCACATCATCGATGATGATACGGGCGCGCAATGTCCCGGACGGAAATCACATCCAACGCCCTACGCTCAAGGCGGTGCATGACGAGCGACTCTCGATGTGTGCGATGGTCGTGTCCTAGCAGATGCACCAGCCCGTGAACGGCGAGAAGGCTCGCTTCGTCGAGGGTGTGCACGCCACGTCGACGAGCCTGCGCTACGATGCTCCTCCAACCCAGAGCAATGTCACCAAGATCGTCCCCCGCATCCGGAGCGAAGGACAGCACATCCGTCGAACCCCGCGCGCCGTAGTAGTCCCGATGCAAGCGACACATCTCACGCTCGCCCACCAGCCGGATCGCCACAGTCCCGCGTTGCACAGGCGAAATACGTAGGACTGGTGCGACCCGGCGGACGCGCCGGGCGAGCGCGCGACGGAATGCGGGTGGAATACGCAAGGATGGTTCACTAGCGACGTACATTGGGAAGATCTGCAGGTCCGATCGCGTCACCCAGAGGTCGCTATGACTTCGGACACCCGGGCATCAACGAAAATACCGGAGAGCTGCCCTCCGATCTTGTCCGGTTGGCGTGGGTCCAACGCCGGAGCGCGTCGTTCGAGTCAATAAAGGACAGCACTTCCGAGCACGTCAGTCATGATAGACGCAGCCGCTGTGCTGCCGCAAGCGTGTAGACGCCTACGAGGCCTTGGGCTGCTCGACCGCGGGTGCGGGAAAGCGCAGCGTCATGGTAGTCGTGCCGCGATCGGAACGGGCAAGTAGTTCGCCGTCGTAGGTCTGCGCCACCCGCCGCACGATGGGTAGACCGACGCCGTGCAGCCCATCGTCGTCGGGTTTGCTGGATCTTGGCGTTTCGCCCACGCTCGAGGGAGCCGCGACCCAGGTCTGGATCTCATAGGCGAGCGCCCCACCCCGATTCGCAACGTCGATGCATACCGACGCTCCATCCTCTCGCGCACGCACAGAGACCGTCCACGGACTCGCTCCAGGAGCGGCTTCGGCACTCGCCTCGATGGCATTCTCGACCAAATTCGACAACGCGCGTAGGAGCTCTGGGCCATTCACGTCCAACATCAGGTGCTCGGGACACTCGACGGCCAGCAATGCGGGTAGTGCCGATCGCGTCACCGTCAAGATCTCCAGTCGTCCCAGCAATTCCGTCAGCCGGAGCCGCGAGGGCTTGGCGCACGGGGCCGCCGAAGTTATCGGGGTCGCACGGTGGGCCGTTTGGGCGCCCGATTGCGAACCGAACGTCCTGCTCCGAACACCGAGCGCCTCCAGATCGGACACAAGATGACGTAGTTGCTGCGCCGACTCGCCCAGGGCGAGGAGCGTGCGGCCGATGTGGTCGCGCGCTGGTCCGGGCAGCCGCTGCAGCGCCTCCGCGAAGGGTCCGGAGAGCAACTCGACCGCCAGGCCCACGGTACCGATGGGGTTGCGCATATCGTGCACGAGCTGGCGCATCCGCTCCAACACCTCTTCGAGATCGTTCTCGTGGGTTGGGGACTCGTCGATCGCACGGCTCATGAAACTAAGAGACGGATCCGTGGAAAGAGACAGGGCACCGCTCGATCGTGGGGGTATCGCAACGGCGGAGCAAACGGAGATCTGGGGCCGCGACGGCGCGTGTCCATCCAAGATGACCACACACGTCCTCGGCGAACACAGTTTCTCAGATCCGCGCCCCCTTCTTGCACGTTGTGCATGGCCACGGTTCGTTCCGGTGCATGCGGGCGGCAGCGACGCTCCCCCATGAATGGGATCTCGCCCTCGCACGGGCGACGCCGCCCGCGACCTACCGTAGCTCTCGGCGAGGGGGCGTATTACGCTTCACGCGTCCGGCCGGGCGGAGATCGCCTACGCCCGCGGGCCCTCAGTTTGCCGGTACGGCCGCGGCTGCCGTCGTCCGCGAAAGGAGGCGGGAGCAGCGGCTCATGGTAGGCGGTCGTGCTCCGCTGCTGCAGTTCGACCTCGCTGATTAACATCGCGGGTGAGACTCCACTCACGGGCACAGCCCCGCTCTCCGCAAAACAAAACCCGTGGTCCGGCTCGGAAATGCCGCCGTGGTCGACGATCCGCTGCAGGGCCGACAAGGGCGTTCCGATGAGCTCTACATCACGGATGCGTGTCTCTTCGCCGGTCTCAACATCGATCAGGTGCACGTCAGCGAGCTCACCTTTGAAAACCTGAAAGTCGTAGCTGCCAGTCGATGTCTCGCCCGCCCGGACTCGGCGAATCACGGCGGCCTGTTTGCGCCCCTGGGACCGCGCGAGGTCGCGCAGATCCTCGCGCAAGGCGTCCCATGTCTTTCCGCCGCCACGTCGACTCCCGTCGATAATCAAGTTCCCCATGCGTGCCATGACAGACTCGACGCCGTCGTGGCGGCCGTGGCCGTTGGATTGCTGACTGCCTGGAATCGGCGAGCGACTACAGAGAAACCCACGCAAAACCCCATCTTCGATGAGGGAGGCTTTCTGAGCGGCAATGCCTTGATCGTCGACCCTATAGCTGCCCCACAGCGGGGCGCCGTCTGCGAGGTGTGTCTGCGTGGGGTCATCGTAGACATCGAGGCCTACCGGCAAGATACGTTCTCCCACCTTGTGGGCGAAGGTTCGCGTCTCGCCGCGTGCCACGAGTCGCTCTCCCTCGACCCGATGCCCGAAGGCCTCGTGGAAGACAGTGGCGGCCGCTTGCCCAGCCAACAGCGCGGGGCCAACAAAAGAGGTGCAGGTACGGGCGGTCTTCAGCGCGCGTAGCTCCACCAGCACTTCGTCCAACGCGGCCTCCATCTGTGCCTCGTCGGGGACCTCGTTGAATGCCCGCGCGTAGACGCGGCGGTCGCCTTGGACGTACACGCCATCGTCCGTCAGCACCCAGCCCTCGACCGCAAATTCGACATAGAGGTCCTCGGTGATCACACGCGTGCCCTCGTTGGTACACAGCCAGCGCGTAACTCGCTCGGCTCGAATCCCGATGCGAGGATCGTGCACATCGGGGTGGTCGACGAATCGTCGCGAGAGCTTGGCGAGCTCTCCCTCCCAGCGCGCGCGGGGGAACGGCGTCCCGTCCAGTTCGTCAATATGTATGACAGAGCGTTCCCGGCTAAACGAATCGATCTCGTCGCGCAGATACTCGGAGACCATCGCCTTGCGATGGTCGTAGTAGTCTTCGATCGCTTCGTCGAACTTCAGTTGGGTCTGCTTCCACAACGCCACTTGGAGCTCGCCGAGATCCAGGTCGTCCGGTGCGCTGAGCCAGTCCGAGCTCTCGCGCTCGTCCGCTTCGCTATCGAGCCCACCGTCTACCACGTTGTCGAATTGCCGATTTCCCACCCGGATGTCGACGTGGATCACCGCCTTTGTGTTGGCGCGTTGCCGAAGTAGCGATCCATGAGCCGCCTGGATATCGAGCCCCTCGAGGCGTCGCAGCGTATACGCGATATAGTACGGACGCGGGCTGCCGGGCACCTTGAGTCCATGGATCGAACGGTCGAGTTCGGCACACATGGCCTCTAGGATTGCGCGAGGTTTGGCGATCTGATCTGTGTCCGGTGAAGCCATCGAGTTTCGGCCCGAGGACTAGCCTCCGCCGTCGCGCCCGGCAAGTCGAGAGTCCAACTCGCGGGCTCGACGCGCCCAAAAAAGCGCCAGTTTACGCATCGTCCGCGGTCGAGGCTCCCGTGGACGGAGTATCGGGCCTGCGGTCATTGCCGGCACGTGGACGCGCCCTGCCCTCGGCCTCGGCGCGCTCATACGCACGCACGATATCCTGAACGAGCGGATGGCGCATCACATCCGTGTGGCTGAAGCGGCTGACGCCGATGGACGGAAGGCCGTGGAGGACGGAGAGCGCGTGACTCAGCCCGCTCGTGCGTCCCCGGAGATCGACTTGCGACGGATCTCCAGTGATGACTGTCCAGGTGCCCGCGCCGATACGCGTGAGGAACATCTTCATCTGCTCGCGTGTGGTGTTCTGCCCCTCATCGAGGATAACGAACGCGTTGCTCAAAGTACGTCCACGCATGTAGGCGAGTGGGGCGATCTCAATGGTGCCTTGCTCAAGCATGCGATGCACCTTGGCCGTATCGAGAGCATCGTACAGCGCGTCGTAGAGCGGACGCATGTAGGGGTTGATCTTCTCTTCCAGCGTACCGGGCAAAAATCCGAGGTTCTCGCCCGCTTCTACGGCCGGCCGAACGAGCACGAGACGACGGACCTGTTTATCGAGAAGGCGTCGTACCGCCATCGCCACCGCGAGGAAGGTCTTGCCTGTGCCGGCCGGACCGACGCCGAATGTCAGCGAGTAGCGGCGCATCGTCTCGACATAGCGCTTCTGCGCGAGGCTTCGCGGCGTGATCTTGTTCCCCAATCCGAGGCCACTGCCGTCGCCGGAACCGCTGGTGCTGCGAGCGACGACTTCGTCCTGAAACACCTCCGCCAACGTCGCCGCCGGATCGCTCTGCAACACCTCGATCGCCCGGCCCACATCGGCTGAGGCTAGAGGGCGGCCCGACTCGGCCAAGCCCCTCATCTCGCTCAACAACCGTTCGACCAGCGCCTGCTGCTCATCGGGCCCTTCGAGCGTGACATCGTGCCCGCGGACGTGGATCGTGACCCCCGTCACCCGCTTGATCGCGGCGACAGCTCGCTTGTTCTCGGGTGTGTTGCCTAGAAGAGCGTGCAGCGGGATGCGATCTGTGAGGACGATCTTGCGGTTGTGCTGCAAAGCGGAATTCACGCCGGGCGGGCCCGGGGAGCCGGCGTGCGGTTGGGCCCGCCGCGTCCAGTGGCGCAAGGGCGGGGTGTGGTACGTCTGGTCAGGGTTATATGACGCTAACACGTGATTCCCAAAAGGCCAACGCGAATGCCGCCGACGCCGAAACGGGCCGCCATGCGGACTTTCGTCGGCTCGGCATGCGCGAGGGCCTCGACGGGCTCCGCGATCTGATGGACACGCTGCTATCCCCCGAGGGGTGCCCTTGGGACCGGGAACAAACGCTGGAGAGCTTGCGCCCCTACCTGCTTGAGGAGACCTACGAGGTGCTCGAATCGATGGACGATGCCGAGCACCATCGCAAGGAACTGGGAGACCTCTTGTTTCAGATCGTGTTCCAGGCTGCACTGCGGGAACGTGCCGCTGCGTTCACCCTCGACGACGTGATCGCGGGCATCCGCGACAAGATGATCCGCAGACATCCGCATGTGTTCGGAGATGGCAAGGGGCAAAAAATCGACGCGGATCAGGTGGCGAAGAACTGGAGCCGGATCAAAGCGCAAGAGAAACGCGAGGTAGACGAGGTAGACGAGGTAGACGAGGTAGACGACCCGTTGTCCGGGGTACCGAAATCCCTTCCCGCACTCCAACGGGCCTGGAGAATACAAGAGAAGGCCGCATCGGTCGGTTTCGATTGGCCCGATGTCGGTGGTGTCCAGGCGAAGATCGACGAGGAGTGGACCGAACTGCGCGAGGCGATACAGCGCGGGGCACGTCGTGAGATTACGGAAGAGCTCGGCGATCTTCTGTTTGTGTTGGTGCGTATGGGGCAAAAACTCGGTGTGGAGGCGGAAGACGCATTGCGCTACGCAACCGCGAAGTTCGAGCGCCGTTTCGCCCAGGTGGTGGGCTCGTGCCGCGAGGCTGGCGAGGACGTGCGCGACGTGGGCCTTCCGACGCTTGAACGCTATTGGGAAGACGCGAAACGTCTCGAACGTGGGTGCGCTCGTCCCTCGGACAACGGCCACGGCGGGACGGACGCAAGCTCGCGTTCCCCAACCTCGGTCACGCCGAAAACTGGGTGACTCGTCACGTCGAGGTGCGTTCTCGTATCCGGCTCGCGTTCGCCGGAAGGGAGCGCTCTAGGCGACGCTTTTTTCCCCTGTTGGTCGGGACGACACGGTGGCGGCATGGGCGGTTGTCTCCTACGCTGTGGGTAGCTAGATCGATCGATCGATTCGCTTATGACCTCGCAGAATAATATTGGACTCGAACTGACCCGGACGTACCGTTTCGATACGCCTAGCGCGGAAGGCGACGGCCACCAAGTCCACCGCCACCTGCAGGACGCCAACGATGCGCTCGCCATGGCCCTCCTCAGTCTGGAAGGCGGCAGAGCCGACGACTCCCTCCACGATCGAAACAACCGAGCTGCCAAGGCTCGCGGCCTCTTGGCCGAAGCCGTCACCGCCCTCAGTCGCGCGAAGGTGTTCGTACCCGGGATCCACACTTTCTCCGTTCCGGCGGTCATGGCGAGCATCCGCGGGGTCGACGGCGAACTTTCCAGGCTGCATCAGCTCGCCGCGACGCTGACGGTTCGAAACCATGCGCTCCTCCCCACTCGCCACCAAGCGCAGCCCCTGTCGCCCGATGACGAAGCACAGCTCAAGCGCGTATTCGAGGGTCTCAAGCTGCACTCGAAGCTCGCCAGGGTCGCGCGCTACCGGTGGTTCGGCTACTCGGCGGCCTTCGGCGCCCTCGTTCCCGTATTCGGGGCGACCTTCGGCGCTCTGGCCCTCGCATGCGCGGCCTTTGCCGCCTGGCAGTTCACACGTGAGAGTCAGCCGGCACTTACCGTCGGTCGCTAGGCCTCCCCGTCGTCGTCGCGGCCAGCTGGGTGGGCCACGCCCTACGGTTCGTTGCGTCGCCGCTCACCGCCGATTCAGCAGCCTCGTTGCCGAATGATAAGACGAGCATGGTGTAGCCACCGGCCACGGTCTCGCTGTGGACCGCCGGCAGTGCGGGACGGCGCAGCGTGATGACCACGTCCGTGCCAAGCCCTGTCGGCCGGATGTCCACGTGCTTGACCGGAGTGATAAAGAACCGGGTATCGAGGCGCCGCCGATTGTTCTTCACGTTGACCGTCGTGTTCGGTAGCCGCACGATGACCTTGTCGGTGCTCGTTTCGAGTTCATAGACCACCGCGGCGCTCAACTGCACGAAGACCTGAGACGTATTCCCTCCGCCACGTTTGAAGCCCGTCCACGTGAGCACAGACGGCATGACGCCGAAGTTCGAAGCTGGAAAAGGCGGTGGATGGTCGCCCGTCGGCGTGACGCCTTGGTAGAACCCGATCGGGTTGATCTGGAGGAGCGTACGGGCGCGATCGTCGACGTACCGCGGGCGCGGTGCAGCGCCCCTGCTGTACGACCACGCGTTCTGCAAGTTGGACGTCGTAGAGCCCACGGCATCGATCTGAGGCGCGGGGGTGGGCTGGGTTGGGCGGCGGACGGCTGGGGGAGGTGCTGCAGGCACGGGCCTACCGCGGCGTCGTTCCTGCCGCGGGGCATCGCGTGGTACGTCCCCGGCCCTCGCGCGAGGAGAGGCCGGGTTCCGCTTCCCTTCCGCAGAGGTAGGGGGGGCCATCCGCAACGCCCGCGCCGTTCGCGCGGGCGCCGACGCGAGAAACAGAAGCGTGAGGGCGAACAGCGGAGCGCGCATGCTGTTGAGCTTAGCCCCGCGGGCCACCCGTCGCCAAAAAACGATCACGCGCCCCGGTCACCTCCGAGTCTCCCCCCTGTCGACCTAGCGCGGGTCCGTGGGATCGACAGGCAATGGCTGGTATTCCTCCTCCGCGCCAATCCACATGCGCAGTGCCCCCACGAGGGAGTGGGAGCCACAGACGACTACGCGATTGGCGTGTGCGAGCAAACGTTTCCACGTCGGCGCAAAACCCGGATCCCCGATGCCTGTGACGCACTCCCAACCCGTGGGCAGCCTCGGATTCAACGGCGGCCCCGGCGAGGCCGGTGGGGTCACAACCCAACCATGCTCGGCGTGTTCGATCAGACGGTCGATCATCCCCTGAACGTCCTTGTCGGGCATGCAACCGAAGACGATGTGCGTCGGTCGGAAGGCCCGTAGATCCGGATCCAACGCTCGGATCGCGTCCGCGTTGTGAGCCACATCGAATACGACTTCACACTCTCCGATGCGACGCCGCTCCCATCGTCCCGGCCAATGGACCCCCGCGAGGTGTCCCTTGCGGGCGGTCGGCACAAGATGCCGCAGCGCCTTGAGGGCCAACGCAGCGTTGTGCCTCTGAAAATCCCCCGATAACCCCTGGGGCAGTACATCGAGGGGAGGCACCCATTCCAACCGGGTACCCACTTCGAGTGCGCGTTGCGAGATGACCTCTTCGACCGCCGCATCCGCGGGGCGCTGCGCAAAGCACGGGGCACCCCGATGGATCGCGGCGGCCTTGTCCGCCGCGATCTCCACCAACGTATCGCCCAGAAACCGTTGGTGGTCCAGCCCGATCGAGGTCACCAACGTGAGGGCGGAGATCCGTAGCCGTGTCGCGTCGAGACGTCCCCCCAGCCCCGCTTCGAGGACGATCAATTCGACGCGCGCAGCTTCGAAGATCTGGAGCGCGGCCATGGTGAGGATCTCGAAAAAACTCAGCGTCACGCGGGCCGAGCGTTCCGCCGCCAGCACGTCTAGGGTCGCTCGTTCGATCTGCTCGTCGGAGACGGCAACCCCGTCGATCCGCACCCGCTCACCCACGCGCCGCAAATGCGGACTGGTGAACAAACCGACCCGACGACCCGCGGAGGCGCGCAGTCCATGGTCCACCATCGCGGCAGTCGACCCCTTCCCGTTCGTGCCCACCACGTGCACGACGACGTGCCTGCCACCCGGCGACCCAAGCTCACGATCCACGGCAGCCACGGATTCAAGTCCCAGGCGAACGCCCAACGTACGGCGAGAAAAAAGCTCCTCGCGCCAGTTCACGAAGACGCCGCGGCGTCGCGGCCCGTCAGCATGCGCAGGATCGAGGACAGCTCGGCGCGGAGTTGCAGGCGAGGCACAATCGCGTCGATCATCCCGTGCTCAAGCAAGAATTCTGCCCGCTGGAAACCAGCTGGAAGCTCTTCTCCTACAGTTTCCTTGATGACACGAGGACCGGCGAAACCGACGAGTGCCTGCGGCTCAGCGACGATCACGTCACCTTGGAACGCGAAGCTCGCGGCAACTCCACCCGTGGTCGGGTGGAGCAGCACGGAAACAAACGGGAGGCCTACGTCGCGCAGCCGTCCGCGGGCCGCGGAGGTCTTGGCCATCTGCATCAACGAGAGAATGCCCTCTTGCATGCGTGCCCCACCGGATGCGCAGCAGATCACAGCCGGCCACCCCTTCTCCACACTGCGCTCAAAGACCCGTGTGACTTTTTCCCCCACTACCGATCCCATGGAACCGCCCATGAACTCGAACGCGAAGAAACCTGCACTGACGTGGACGCCGCCGATCTCCCCCTCGCCCGAGAGGAAAGCGTCCCTGCGCTTCGTAGCGGCCACAGCCATCTCGAGTCGTTCTCGATAGGGTTTTTGGTCCACGAAACCCAGAGGATCTCCGGATGCGAGTTCGTTGTCGTGCTCGCGCCACGAGCCGGGATCCAACATGGCGATCACCCGCTCTGCTGTGGGCAGGCGCTCGTGATGTCCACACTCGGGACACACGCGCAGATTCTCGATGAGCTCCGCGGTGTAGGTGATCTCGCCGCACGCGTCGCACTTGCTCCACAAGCCCTTGGGGATCGAGACCTTGCTGTCGCTTGGGCCGCCGCGATCGAGGGCATCTTTCTTCCGTGTCCACCAGGCCATGGGTTCGGTACGTCTCCGGATACAATGGTGAAACCGCGCGAATCGCTCCGCCAAGTCACGCGGCCGGTATGATTGTCGTTCGGACGATTTCCGGCAAGGCGTTGCCAGACTCCGAGCCGGACTGGTATGGCAGCTCCATGGCGACCGGAATCGGCGTCGATGACGCAACACATGATCATCAGGCCCGAGAGGCCCTGACGTATCGCAGCGCGGGAGTCGACATCCGCGCCGGCAACGAGGCTGTTCGCCGGATCCGTTCTCTCGTTGAGGCTACGCACGGCAGCGCTGTGGTGGGCGGTCTCGGTGGATTCGCCGGGGCGTTCGCGGTTCCGGGAGGGATGCGCGAGCCCTTGCTCGTCGCGTCCACCGACGGCGTGGGTACCAAGTTGCTCGTCGCCATCGAGTCGCAGCGTCACGACACCGTCGGCATCGATCTCGTGGCGATGGTGGTCAACGACCTCCTCGTCACCGGCGCACGTCCTCTCTTCCTACTCGATTACATCGGCACAGGCGTGCTCTCGCCGCAAACGGCGGAGGCGCTGGTCGCGGGCGTCGCGGAAGGGTGCCTCCAGTCGAACTGTGCGCTGCTCGGGGGGGAGATGGCCGAGCTCCCAGGCATGTACGCCCCCGGTCACTACGACCTCGCTGCGTTTGGAGTGGGCGTGGTGGAGCGCACGGCCGCCTGGGGAGCCGCGCGCGTGCAACCCGGGGACGGGGTCATCGCGTTGCACGCCTCGGGTCTACACAGCAACGGCTACAGCCTCGCCCGCAAAGCTCTGCTCGATCCCAGCCACGGGAACCTGAAGCTCACCGACCCCCTTCCCGGTGCGCCGGACCACAGCGTGGCCGACGCTCTGCTGACGCCGACGACGATCTACGAACGCGCCTTCGCACCCCTGCGTGGGCTCGACGACTGCCCCGTGCACGCCGCCGCCAACATCACCGGTGGCGGGCTAGTCGAAAACCCGCAACGCTCGCTCAAGACCGACCAGTTCATCCAGATCGATCTGAACCGCATCCCGCTTCCTCGTGTTCTGCAAGCCATCCGTGATCAAGGCGTCGCGGCCGACGAGATGCGGCGCACGTTCAACTGCGGGGTGGGCATGCTAATCTACGTCGATCGGGAGCGGGAAACAGAGGCGTTGGATCACCTCCACGCCAGTGGCTACGGCGCGACATCAGTGGGCCGGGTCCATACGCGCGCGCACCCCGAAGATCCGCAGGTCCGTTTTGAGGCGCTGCGTTGACGCTTACCACCAACCACTATGATTTGATCGTCCTCGGCAGTGATGTTGCCGGCTTGTTGGCAGCGGCCCATACAGCGCAGCGCGGTCGGCGAGTGCTCGTCATTCCGATTCGTCCCATCACGGCCCGCTACAAACTCGGCCAGGATACGTTCTCCCTCGACTGCGCCCCCCTCGTTCATCTGACGAGCCCGACTGTCCGCCGGTCGTGCGAAGACTTGGCCCTATGGACCCAGCTGCGCCGGGAGGTGCGTCCCGCTGGCCGATTCGTCCATTGGATCCTGCCCAACGGTCGATTGGATCTTGCCACCGGCGCGTCGAATCTTGTGACGGAGTCCATCCGAGAGTGGCCCGGTGCCGATGTTGAGGCGGCATGGTCGGGCTGCGCTACGCATGCCGCCTCGGCGGATGAGGTGTTGGACGGTGTTCTTGGCACGGACGGCGCCCTTTCCAGCGAGAGGTTCTGGGTACGACGTTTCCTCGAGCGCAGCGGCTCCGGCCTACCGGGGGCAGCGGTCGATGAGTTCGATCCACTGCCGAAAACACACGCGCTACGTGTATACGCGCACGCCGCGGCGCCGTGGTTGCTTGGCCTCACGCCAGACCAACTGGGAAAGGCCGCCAGCCTTCGCCTGTGGGGGATGTGGAGCCGTGGCCCGTCGGATCGGAGCGACGGGATCTCCGGCTTGCGAGATCTGCTCATCGCACGCATCGCGCTTAAGTCGGGGGAAATCAAGCCTGGACTGCGAGTCGCGGAAGTCCTGCTGAAACGCGGCAAAGTCATCGGTGTCAACCTGCTTGGCAGAGGTGAACGTTACGGCTGCGATCACCTGATTGTCGCAGACGATCCGCGGACCCTCCTTGGCGGCCCGCTCGTACCCGAGCAGATCCCCCGTCCGCTGGCCCGGACGTTGGCTGGAATCGAGACGCCGGCAGCGAAATATCTCATGCACGTCCGTGTGGGGCCTCGCGGGTTGGGACCGGGACTCGACGGCATCGCCATCTGTGTGACAGACGACCCCGCCGGGCGAGGCATCGGGAACACCTACGTGCGAACCGGACGAGTCCGGGAGGACGGGTCCCGGGATCTATCCATCACCCGCATCATCAACGCGGACGCCCCACTCAGCGAGCTGCGAGAGCAGGTGCTAGCCGAGCTCGATGATCGCGGCGTGCTGCCCTTCGCACGTCCGCACATTCGTCTGATCCACTCGCCTCACGATGGCCGCGCCGCCACCGACGGGGAAGGCCGA
Source organism: Nannocystaceae bacterium (assembly GCA_036479215.1). Taxonomy (GTDB): domain Bacteria; phylum Myxococcota_A; class Polyangia; order Nannocystales; family Nannocystaceae; genus FL481. Next base: position 99,211 of record JAZGFE010000033.1, read on the forward strand.
GCCCGGGCGGATCTTGGCCCCGACTCGGCGATGCGACTCCCGATGAGCGCGCTGTATCGCAGCCAAGGCACGCCCACCCTCGGCGTAGGAGTGCTGCCCACCGCGACCGGTGTTCGCAACCTGTTCCTGGCCTGCCATCTCAACTTTCCTGGCCTGGGGCTTGAAGGCGAATTCGCAGCGGGGCACGCCGCGGCCAACCTCGTGGCGCCGCCGAGCCGTGGTTCGCTGGGGCGGGCGTCGTTCCTACGACGCAGTTGAACCCGCCGACACCAGCTACTCGAGCGCCTTCGCTACCTTGCTCACTAATTCGTTGATCTGGAAGGGCTTGGGAATGTAAAATTTTGCACCCACATTGATGCCCTCGATCATGCTGCGCGGGTCACTTTTGGCCGTGAGGAAAATGACAGGGATGGGGCTCGTTTCCGAGTTGCGTTTCAACGCTTTGACGAATGTCATGCCGTCGAGGCGAGGCATCATGATATCCACGATGACCAGGTCGGGGCGGCGGGTCTCCAAGCTCGTCAGGCCTTCGAGACCGTCTTGGACGAGGGAGATCTCGTATCCATGAGCGGTGAGCGCCTTGTCCACCAGGGACCGAACCGACGCGTCGTCCTCGACGACTAGGATGTGAGATTTTGCCAGGTTCAGCTCCCCCTGCACCAAGGGCTTAGCACTTTCACGGGCGCCCAGGTAGTTCCGACCGCAACAGACGGCGACGCTCTGGTGGAGCATTGATGCGCGAACATCGCACGCCAAATATGGCCGCATTCGGTGTGGTATAGCCACCCACGGTCGGATCTACGTCAGGGACTTTTCGATGAAGCACCTCGCTTTCGCAATCTTCGCTCTCTTGGCGGTCGCGTTTGTGATGCACAACATCCGCAGGCACGCGAGGATTGCCGCGCTCGGACGCCCAGCCTACCTCCAAGAAAGCTGGGGCCAGAGGCTCGCCAGCTTGTCGAAATTCTTCCTCGGGCAGGCCAAAGTTGTTGAGGAACGCCGAAGCTGGCACCACCTGATCATTTTTTGGGGGTTTTGCGTGGTGACCATCGCCACGGTCGACATGACTCTTGTGGGTCTTTTCGGCGACAGATTCGGTTTAGTCACGCTCTTCGGTCAGCCTCTCTACGGCTACATCGGAGCGATCGTCGAAGTCGCCTACGTGGGCGTGATTTTAGCCATCGTCTGGGCGTTCTTCCGCCGCCTTATCCTGCGACCCCCTTTCGTGCCGGCGAGTCTCGATGCACTGCTGATTCTCTCTGCGATCTTCCTGCTAGCGGCGACCCACTTCGGCTACCACGCCTGGTCCATGGCCGAGCACGCCGAGTCAGAACCGGGCGCTGTCGTATCCCAGTCCTTGGGGATCCTCATGGGGCTCTTTCGCGTCGCGGTCCCCCCCGCACTGGAGGTGCTCGTCGATCCGCAGACCGCGGGTTTCGCCGCCGAAGTCCACTGGTGGGCACATATGGTCCTCGTCTTCGGCTTCGTCAACTACCTGCCGTTCTCCAAGCACATCCATGTGATCTGGTCTGGGCCCAACATCTTGCTACGGCGCCAAGGGCAACCGGGCGCCATGCCCAAGCTGAAACTCTTCAGCGGCCCTCCAGACGACGAGGATGCCGAACCCCTTTTCGAGAACTGGGGCGTGGGCAAAATGGAGGACTTCACTTGGAAAAGCCTCATCGACAACTACGCGTGCACCGAGTGCGCTCGCTGCACCACCTACTGTCCTGCCTTCGCCACCGACAAGCCCCTCAGCCCGATGCACCTGGTGCATGATCTGAAGGATGAGATGAAGGCGCGCGGCGACCTTCTCCTGCAACTCAAAGACGCCGGTGAACCCCTGCCCAAAAGCGTAGCCGACCCGGACGAGGACGCCACCGACGCGCAAGCGCGAAGTCCCGAAGTCGCGTCGATCGAGCGGCAGCTCGACGCGCTCCCTCCGATGGTAGGAGGACGAATCAAAGACGAAACGTTGTGGGCGTGCACCACCTGCGGCGCGTGCCAGGAGGTGTGTCCGGTGTTTATCGAGCACCCTCTCAAAATCCTGCAAATGCGCTCCCACATCGTCCTGAACGACGAAACAGGGCGTACGCCGGCCGACGTCGTGCGGGTGATCGGCAACATCACGGAGGGGCAAGGAAACCCCTGGAACCTCGCCGCAGCGGATCGGATGAAGTGGGCCGAGGGTCTCAACGTGCCGACCCTCGACGACAATCCTGACGCAGAGTATCTGTTTTTCGTCGGCTGCGCCGGAGCGTACGACGAGGACGCCAAGCAAACGACGCGTGCCCTAGTGAAAGTGTTGCACGCCGCGAACGTAGACTTCGCCGTACTCGGCGAGCAAGAACAGTGCACAGGCGATACGGTGCGACGGCTCGGCGACGAGATGAATTTTCAACTCATGGCGCAGGCTCAAGTCGACGTACTCCACGCGGCCAAGGTCCGCAAAATCATCACCAGCTGCCCCCACTGTCTGCACACTATCAAGAACGAGTACCCCCAATTCGGGGGACGGTTCGAGGTCGTGCACCATGCCGAGCTCCTCTCCCACCTGCTCGCGACTGGGAAGTTAACGGTATCCCAGCCATTGGCCGCGCGCGTTGGGTACCACGACAGCTGCTACCTCGGTCGCTGGAACGGGGTCTACGATGCGCCTCGAGATGTATTGCGTGCGATTGCAACCGATCCCACGCGAGTCGCCGAGTTCGGCCGCAACCGAGAGCACGGGTTTTGCTGTGGCGCCGGCGGAGGCCGCATGTGGTTCGAGGAAGCGCCCGAGAAACGAGTCAATCTGGAAAGGGCGCGTGAGATCGCCGACAGCGACGTGTCCACGGTCGCCGTCGCCTGTCCGTTCTGCAAAACCATGCTTACGGACGGGATGAAACATCTCGAGAAAGACGGGCAAATCCAAGTGGCCGACATCGCACAGATCGTCGCCGCGGGGCTCGGCCTCGACTCCCACGCTCCGACCGTAGCCCCCCCGGAAGAAAACCTGTGACCACGAAAACTGAGATCGAACGTAAACTCGTCGCCGCTCTCGCGCCCCTACATCTCGAGGTGATCGACGAGACGACGATGCACAACGTGCCCCCCGATTCCGAGTCCCACTTTCGCGTGGTGGTGGTGAGCGTGGCTTTCGCAGGCATGTCTTTGGTCCAACGCCACCGCGAAATCAATGGCGTTCTCTCCGCCGAACTCGCCACACGAGTACACGCGCTGGCCATCTCCGCGTTAACGCCGTCGGAACACGACGCGCGCGCCGGAACATCGCCGTCGTCGCCTCCATGCCGCGGTGGGACCGGGCTATAGACGGACACCAACGCCATCCAGCGGGCTGCAACCGGGTCGGACCAAACCGGAGCTCAAAGCCGACGCTCCGCAGAACGATGACGGAGGCACGATGATGGCCCCGACGCTAGACGAGGATACAATCGCAGCGCTGCGCGAGCTTGCGGATGACGACGACCCGGATTTTCTCGACGATCTGATCGAAATGTATATTCAGGACACCGGTGCGTCGCTACAAAATGTGGCCGCCATGTCTTCCGGTTTGGGGCCCGATCGCGACGCGCTGCGCCGAATCGCCCATACGCTGAAGGGTGCGAGCCGGAACATCGGCGCGCTGCGCCTAGCAGAGCACTGTTCTGCCTTGGAGCGGAGTGCTGACACCGCGGCGCACCACCAGATTTCCGCAACGGTAGGCAGGATGCGTGGGGAATTCGAGCAGGTGAAGTCCTCGCTCACTGCTGCGACGTCGAAGAACCGTCGCCCCGATTCGCCATGCTGACGCGCCACGTGCTGCACGCCCAACCTTGGCCCCTTGCGCGAGGCATCCCAGCACCCGCCGGCTGTCCGTCGTCTAATATGCAGCGGCCTTGCCACCGTCGCGAACGACGTCCGCGACCGCCCGCAGTTCGCGGGTCTTCGGATCCACTTCGATAGCGTTCACGTGCCCGATCCTCCGCCATTCCTTCAACTGGTGACCTCGCCGCTTGAGGTTTTCTGCCAGTTCGTCGCTGATGCCAGGCTCGTGCAAGATCGCGTCCGGAAGCCACTGATGGTGGATGCGCGGTGACGCGACGGCTTCCTCCAAGGTGCGTCCGTGGTCGACAAGCTGCATGATGATCTGCGCCACGGTGGTGGTGATGGTCGGCCCCCCCGGTGAGCCCACCACCGCTCGCAACCGACCGCCACGGACCAAGATGGTCGGCGTCATGCTGCTGAGCATCCGTTTCCCCGGTGCGATGGCGTTCTGTGGTCCCTGCACCAAGCCGAACATGTTGGGCGACCCGGGCTTGGCCGTAAAATCATCCATCTCATTGTTCAGAATCACACCAGTGCCCGGGATCACAAGTTTCGCCCCAAAACCGCCGTTGAGCGTGAACGTGTTCGACACCGCGAGGCCGCTGGAGTCGACCACAGAAAAATGGGTGGTCTGCCGCGATTCTTTGACCTCCGTCCCCGCGCGGATCTGGTCCGAGGGTGTGGCCTTCAGAGGATCGATGGACGCGACCCGCTGCTGGATGTAGGAGACGTCCAGTAGTTTTTCCGTCGGAATCTGGACAAAATCGGGGTCGGCTATCAGAAGATTGCGGTCCGCGTACGTCCGCCGCAGTGTTTCTACGTACAGATGTACCTGGTCCGGCGCTTGCCATGGGTATTTGTGCAACGTCAGCGCTTCGCTGGCGGCGAGAATCTGCCGCAGAACCACCCCCCCGGCAGAAGGTGGCGGCATGGCGATCACCTCGTGCCCCCGATACTCGAATACGAGCGTCTCTCGCTCGATCGCGCGATAGCCCGCCAGATCCTTGGTCGTCCAAATTCCGCCGAGTTTTCGCACGCCAGCGACCATCTCTCGAGCGAGCGCGCCCCCGTAGAACGCCTTGCGGCCGCCGCTGGCGATGGCCTCCAGCGTCGCGGCCAGATCAGGCTGTTTCCACAGATCTCCCGACACGTAGCGACTACCATCTGGACGCAGGAACGTCTTCGCCGCGGCGGCAAAGCCGGCCTTCTCCATACGCGCAGTGCCCCGCTCGAGATCCTCTGCGTGGAACGAATCAAGCGTGTAGCCGTCCCGCGCAAGTCGGACCGCAGGAGCAACAAGATCTCGCCAGGGCATCGATCCGTACCGTCGATGGGCGAGGAAAAAGCCCGCGACGTTGCCGGGAATGCCTGCCGCCCGTGCGCCGACACGGCTGTCCGTCGTGACCTCGCCCGACGCGTCGAGGTACATATCGCGCAGAGCGGCGCCCGGAGCGACCTCCCGGTAGTCGATGGCCGTGGAGCGGCCGTCGGGGAACCGCACCACCATGAACCCACCGCCGCCGATGTTGGCTGCGGAGGGATGGGTGACCGATAACGCAAAGCCGACAGCGACCGCTGCATCAATGGCGTTGCCCCCCCGTTTGAGCACTCCGATGCCGATATCGGTCGCGTTGGCCTCGGCACTCGCAACCGCCCCTCGGAGGCCGACCGCAACCTGGGGAACCCCGGCAACGGGCCTGTCCGCCTTCTGCTGGCCACTGGAGGCCGGAGCGCCGTCGTCCCCCCTACGGGTATCGCCTGGCGGGGGCACAGGCTCGGCCGCCGCAGCTGGTACGACCGAAGCCGCGGGTCCCTCGGCCAACGTGGCTCCGCTATGTTCCCGTCTTGAGCACGCGGATAACGCCAGACCCAGGCCGACGACCAGCGCGAGCGCACGTCCCAAGTCCGAGCCCACGCGCGATTGGGACAGTCCCCATCCAGCGACGCGAGGCGCGTCGAGCCTGTGCAGATTGTCGAGCCCGTGCAGCATGCCAAGCAGCCTAACTCTTTCCGATAGAGATCGCGCCAGACCACCCGCGCGCCGTCTTGACGCGGCCTCGTCATTTTGGCATGTTCCTCGCGCCTTGGCCCCGTCGTCTAGCGGTTAGGACGGCGGCCTCTCACGCCGCAAGCCCGGGTTCGATTCCCGGCGGGGTCACTTTTCTTTTGCGGACCGCAGATCAGTCTCCATCGCCATCCCCGGGGTGGCCGACCGTGGCCCGGGGAACACTTTGAGCGGCGATCCCCACGACCCGAGACTTGAGCGAGTCACGTGCGCAGATGTGGGCTGCGGAGACGAGACGTTGCCCTTCCGATTTCTCCCCGCCTGCCATTGGACGCCTCTGATCGTCAGTGTTCCGCATGCAGGTTTGGAGTGGCCGAGTCGCCTTCAGCCGCGCCCCCCCGTCAGTCTGGCCCGCAACGCCGACTACGGTGTGGACCAGCTGTTCGCGGCGGCACCAGAATTTGGAGCCGCCATGGTCGTCGCTCGAAACAGTCGACTGGTGGTCGACCTCAACCGCGCGGAAGACGATATCTCCGCTCTCATTTGCCCCGAGCATCCCAACCCCAGGCCGCGCGCCCGTCCGGGTTCGCAGGAAAAACCCACGCTCGACGCAGGGCGCGATGGCGGTGGGGTCGTCGGTCCAAAGGGGCACCGGGGAGTGATTTGGGGCATGGCCGTGGGGGAGATCCGCGTGCTGTCGCGTCCGTTGTCCCACACCGAGTTCGAAGATCGTTTGCGTCGCTACCACCGACCTTACCGACGGGCGTTGGCGGAACTCACCTCCCGGCGTCGCCAGCGTTTCGGATACGCGGTCCTACTGGATGCCCACAGTATGCCCGGCAGCGTGGGCCATGATTTCGTGTTGGGGACGGCGCACGGTCGGGCGTGCGCCCCGGAGATCGCTCGTACGGCGGAGCGGGCGCTGCGGAGCGTATCGCCTTCGTGCTCCGTCGCGATCGACACCCCCTACCCCGGTGGCGCGCTTGTGGCGGAGTTCGGCAGACCCAGCCAGGGCGTGCATGCGTTGCAGATCGAGGTCAACCGCGCACTCTACATGGATGAACGACGCCTATCGCTTCGGCCCGACCTCACGGGAGCGGCACGTTCCGGGGCCCGGGCGGATGGCCCAGCCGCCCGCCGCGAGGCGGCGCACGATCCAGGGCAAGAAGCGGGGACGCTAGCGCGTCTCCACGCATTGCTCGTCGCCCTGGCCGTCACGCAAGTCGACCCGTCGAAACTGGCGGGCACCTGAACGCAGGCAGCGACCCTTCTCCCGTGCGCATTGAGCGATCGAGCCATGCGCGGCGTTCAGGCCGCAACGGACGTCCGGCTTGCGCCTTACACTTGCGCACCCATGCCCACCCACGCTAAAATGGTGCGCTCCGCTCTGCGCGGGCACAGAAAGGACACGCGGTAGTGACCCAGCAAACCCGTGACGACGCAGACGCGTTTGATGATCTCCTCGGCCAGCTCGTCGATGAGTTGGCCATGACGCCCACTGTCGACCCGGAGCCTCCCCCCGAGGTCGTTCCTAGCGCGGTGCGGCCGGACGCGGCCGTCGTGGCCGCCGAGACACCCGCGATGGTCCATGACGCGGCCGCGACGGAGTTTCCCGCACCCGTACCGAACAACACCTTCAAGTACGCCATGCTGGGCGGTTTCGTGCTTGTCGCCATCGTCGCGATGCTGACCTTCGGTGGCTCGGAGCCGCCGGCGAAACCAGCCACGGCCCAAACGGTGGCACACCAGCAGCCCGGCGCCGCATTGCCAGCCACACCCGGCGCCACGCCGCCCGCGGGACTGGCTCCTGGACACCAACCGGGCACGGCCGTTGGACCGGGAGGTGTGCCCGTCGTCACGCAACCCGGCGCCGCCGTACCCGGAGTCCCCGCCGGAAACATCGTTCAAGGCCGACAACCTGGGGCCGTGCCAGGTGCGATCCCGCCTGGCCAGATCGCCACGGCGACTCCGGGCAAGAAGCGAAAAAAACGCCGTCGAAAGTCCCGCACCGGCACGAAGAGACCAACCAAGAAGAAGAAAAAGTCCTCTAAGAAGAAAAAAGACGCGTTCGACGACCTCTAGTCGTGCCCCCGGAGCCCCACAATGCGCTGCTTCTCCCTGTCTCGTATTCCGACGACCCTTGCTCTCCTGTTCACACTGTCCGCTCACGGCACCGCAGCCGCGCGGCTCACCGTGGAAGCGCCGGCCGCCGCACTTTCCGACGATGAAAAGTTGGACAAGGCGCGCCAGATCTACGGCCAAGCGGAGCAAGAACTCCAGGCGAACAGGTACGCCGCAGCGGCGAACCTCTACGAGGAGGCCTACTACCTCGTGCCCACAAAGCACGGTTTCGCCTTCAAGGTGGGAATGTCTGCGTTTAAGGCGGGCGATTGTCCACGAGCCGACGAATACCTCAAACACTTCCTCAAGTACGGAAATCAAGACAAGCACGGAGAGAAGATCTCAGAAGCAAAACTTACGCTCGGCGAAATCTCGGCCTCCGGGTGTGCTCAACCGAGTGCGCCCGCAGCGACGGGCCCCGCACCGAGCAAGGTGGCCCCCACGACGGGCAATCACACTTCCGCGGTGGCTACAACCGCTCCCGCTCAGGTAGAGGAGGCCGCCCCCATCGAGGACCAACCAGAATTATCGAGTTCGCGCTCGCGGCGAGCCGATGCGGCGGCCAACGCGCGTGACGACGCAGACCGGGAACGGCGCGGCCCCATGTTCGTTGCGGGCCTCCTCCTTACGGGAGTGGGGGTCGCGGCGCTGGGCGTCGGTGGGACGACCCTCGTCCTGGCCAACAACACAGCCAACAAGTTGGCCGACCTTTCCTCGAACACGACCGCAACAGGTTTTCCACCCGGCGACTTTTCCCTAGGCAAAGACGATCCGATCTGCTCATCAGATCCGGACAGCTGCCCGTACATTCTGCACACACGTCTTGAGACACTGAACTACATCACGCCCATCGCCCTCGGCGGCGGAGGGGTCGCGTTGCTGGCAGGGGTCACGCTGCTCCTCCTTGAAAGAAGACGACGTGGTGGCGAAGACGACGTGGCCGGCAACGCCGTGGCGCTGCGGGCGATAGGTCCCATGCTGGTGCCGCGGGGTGCCGGCGCTGCGGCGACGATACAGTTCTAGCCCATGGCGAGCCACGCTGACGAGCGCCGACGCATCCGAACTCGTCTCTCGCGCGAGCGGGTCATCCAACCCGCACGCGAACATGCGCCGGTGGTGCTGACGTACCCCAGCCCGTACCGCGTTGGCATGTCTAGCCTCGGCTTTCTCACGTTGCATCGACAGCTCAACGCCGAAGGTCCCGGCGCCCACCGCGCCTTCCTGCCCGATCACTGGGAGCGGCAGGCGCTCGCGTGGCCGGCCCACGGCGGGCCGCTCGTGAGCTACGAGTCGCAACGCCCCATCTCATGCTACCGGGTGATCGCGCTCTCCGTCGCGTACGAACTTGAGGTTGTGGGGGTCATCCGCCTGCTCGAGGGCTCGGGGCTGCCCCTGCTGGCGTCGGAGCGTGGGCCACGGGATCCGATCGTCGTTGCCGGGGGTCCGCTAACGAATTCGAATGCGAGCGTGCTGCTCCCGTTCGTCGATCTGCTGGTGTGCGGAGAGGGAGAGGATGTTCTCCCTGCCGTGCTTGCTTGCGTGGACGCCCAACCACGCCGCGACGAGGCGATCGACACGGCCTGCCGGCTCCCGCACGTCCTCCGCGGCGCGGTGCCTCGCGGCGTACATGACATCGATCTCCCGGAGCTGGCCCGCGTCGGTAGCGAGAGGCTGCCGGCCCACGCGGGCATCATCACGCCCGACACCGAGCTGTCCGACATGTTCCTCGTCGAACCGGAACGAGGCTGCTCCCGTCGGTGCACTTTTTGCGTCATGCGTGGTGAGACCACCGGCGGCATGCGAATGTTGGATATCGAGGTCCCGCTCGGTCTCGTCCCTGACGATGCTCCAAAAGTCGGACTGGTCGGTGCTGCGGTGACCGATCACCCCAAACTCGAGGAACTGGTGGCACGCGTGGTCGAGGAAGGTCGGGGGATCGGAATCTCGAGTCTGCGTGCCGATCGCTTGACGCCAACTCTGATGGCGAACCTGGCTCGCGGCGGTTATCGGACCATCACAGTGGCATCCGACGGCATCAGCGAATCCATGCGGCGCAACCTACATCGCAAGATCGAAGAGCAAGACCTCATATCCGCTGCACAACTCGTCTCGGCACACAATTTCCATCGCCTCAAGGTCTACGAGATGATCGGCGCCCCCGGCGAGCGGGATGAGGACGCCGATGAATTGATTCGCTTCGTCTCCGAATTGGCAAAGATCGCCCGAATCACGCTCACGTTTTCCACCTTCGTCGCCAAACGGAACACGCCGCTCGATGGCGCCCCATTCCTCGGCATCCAGGCCGCCCAACAGCGACTCGCGAGGATCCGGGCGGGACTCGGTGGGCGCGTAGAATTGCGTCCCCAGCCCCCGAAATGGGCATATGTAGAGTACGAACTGGCCCAGCGCGGCCCGGAGGCCGGCTACGCCGCCATGGACGCCGTCCATGCAGGAGGAACCTTTGCGGACTGGAAACGCAGTCTTGCCGCACTGGGCCCGAACAAGCGGACGATCTGCTACGGCGACGAACAGGCCACCGGCCGTCGGAAAGGCCGCGCAGCGGCGCCCATCCGGATCCGTGTGGACTCGCACGACGCGTCCGGGTAGCGCGCTCGCGGTCCTGTGCGCGGCGGGGCTAATAGTCGTCCGGGTCGTCCCCCGCCGACTCGGCGAGTCGAAATAGCTGGTTGCCCACGTTCTCATAGGCGCCGATAAGCTCCGACACGAACAGGGCCCGTTCCTTCGCGCCGGGTAGGACGACTTGTGTGGCGAGTTTGCGGCGATGATCCGACTCGACGCAGTTCGTGCGAATCTCTCGAGCACGAGCCGCTGTGATATCGATACGGTGCGAGTCTAACGCATCTTCGATATCGCTAAAGCCCTGGCAGATGAGCTCAGCGAGCGACGAAACCACCGCCTGATCCTCCGTGCTCAGTGTGATGTCCCGCTCGACCCCGCGATCGCAGACCCGAAGCACGCCTTCGAGCGCAACTTGAAGCTGAAGGGCCGCCAAGCCCACCTCGTCACTGCTGCGCGCCGGCACAGTGTTGTGCTCGGCTGCGTTGTGCTCGGCTGCGTTGTGCTCGGCTGCGTTGTGCTCGGCCGCGTTGTGCTCGGCTGTGCTGCCAGCTGAAGTGTTCTCCGCAGGAGCGACCGGCTCCGCACGCAGCACTGCTTCGAGATCGTCGCGTGAACGTCGAAGGTGATGTTCCGCCTCACTCGCGTCACTGCGATCCCCCACGCCGGATAGGCGCCGACAACCTTCCAGCGCGGCCTGCTGAGCGCGAATCGCTCGGTGTAGCCCCCCGCCCTCGTGGACTCCCATCCAAGCATCCTGGCCACCGGGCCGCAGCGACGGTTTCGCCCGCCGCCGCTTGTCGATGATCAGTGCGAGAGGCAATCCTGCTACGAGCAGGACAGCTTGGGACACGATGAAGGCCACGGTCAAATGCACGGCGACATTGGGGTACAAGATTTTTTTTCCGTAGGCGATCGCATCGGGATCGCTAGCGAGCACAAACGCGGCGATGCCGCCCCAAAGGGGGAGTAGCGCCAAAGCGGCGACGCTGGCGAGGGCAGCGAACAATAGATGCCAGCGAGCAAGCCGCACACCCTTGCGACCGAAAGGCGAGGCCACAGCGGCAGTCCCAAGGGCCGACCCGAACATTGTGCCGCTGAGTATGGCCATACACTGGTTGAGTGACAACAGCCCGCTCGATTGTGCCAGCCCTGACACGAGCACGAATACAGGGCCAGGGCCCTGGAGTAGCGCGCAAAGAAGAGCGCCCGCCAGCCCGCACGCGAGGAGTCCGGGGAAAGTGGATGGATCGAGGTGGCGGAGATACGCGAGTACCTCGGGGTCATCGACCACCGTGTTCGCACCCACGCGAACCAGCTGCAAACCGTGGAAAAGGAGACCGAGCCCCAACACGAGCTCCGCCGATCCGCGTTGACGACGGTCGGCGGCCAACATGGTCCAGGCCACCCCCAGCGCCACGAGCAGCAGAGCCTCGCGCCCGGCGGCGAGCGGCAGCACAGCGCCGCTCAATCCGGCCCCGAACTGCGCGCCGAGCAACATAGCGAAAGCCGCAAGAAAGCCGACCATTCTCGCGTTGAGCAGTCCCACCAACATCCCGGCGGCGGAAGTGGTGGCCTGCATGAGCCCGCCCAACACCACACCCAGGCCAAAGCTAAGCGGGTGCGACTGGGTGAGACGGGCCAGCTGGCGCCGCAGCGCCGAGCCAACGTAGCGCCGCAAGCCGCTCGACAGCAGGCGCAGGCCGAGCACCACCAAGGCCAGCCCACCAACAAGGTTGCGCACGAATTTTCGCCGCTTCACTTCGCGGATCTCCAGCTTGTAGATCGGAGATCGCCACTCCCCGCGCCGAAGCTGCACGGTCGCAGATCCAGGCCCCAACCCCGAGGGGATCTGAAAGACATACTGTCCCCCCCGTTGGTACAGCAGTTCCGCAGGCTGCCCCGCCACCAAGGCCTCGACACTGTCCGCCATGTCCTGGCTGGTCGCCACATCCTCCACGCGCACGACCACCGCGCCCCCGGGGCTCACGCGCGTTGTCTCGAGTTCCGCCACCACCAAGTCGGACCGACCGGTGGCGTCGGGCCCGGTCGCCGTTCGCGGTGGTTTGGCCTCAGCGAGCACGTAGGCCACGGCCAGCAAGGCGAGAAGCCAACGTAGGATCGCTCTCCATCGAGTGGCGATTGTGGCGGCGCCAGGGATCATGGCTGTACGACTCCACCCGGGATGGCCACGGCTGTGAGAACCCGCACCTCGCCTTCATCGGGACGGAACGTTTTCACAATCCCCACGCCGCGCGCGAACCAGGACTCGAGCACGGGACCGCGCAGACTTCCGACCATACGTGTCCTGCGAATCCGTAGGCAACCGAAGGTCCCAGCGGGGACCGTCACGGGCTCGAACACGTCTCGTACGTCGTATTCATAGGTACGCCACTCCACCTCCGCGACGGGGTCTCCAGGCATATGCACCTCGTGTCGATAGTGCAGCGACTCTGCGTACCCCGAATCGTCCGCCCAGGCGTCGTCTACCCAGGTGAGACCCGGCGCCACAAACACATCCGTGGCCCACAGGGTATCGGCCGCGTGGAGCTTTCTTCGTGTTTGCACCACGCGTTGCCCGTGACGTTCCAGACGATGTTCGACCATCTCAATCGACGAGTTCGTCGCTTCTCTCCAAGTGAACCCGGCCCGCCCCTCCCCCGCCTGGGCGTCGACCTCGAGACGAATCTCCCGAGGATCGGACAACTGCCCGTCCGCGTCCTCGGTGACGTAGGCCCACTCGGCACCGGCGACGAGGGGCATATAGCTGAGTCGCTCATCGACCGGATCCGAGTCCGACGAAGAGTGGCTCGAATGACCCATGCCCGGGGGCAGTTCCTGTTGGCAGGCTACCGCCCCGGTGCAGCAACCGGTCGCGCCCAATACGATAGCTCGCACGCGATCGCGGAGGTTGCGATGGACGAGGCGCACGGTCACATCTGTAGCGAGAGCAGCAAAGAGTAGGTTTCCTCTTGCACCCAGCGACTGTACTCGCTCACCGTACCCAGCGGACGCACCAGTTCGATTTGGGGCATGACACGCAGGTTGTCGGTCCACAGGAGGTTGAAGCCCAACACGACGCGCAACGACTCGCTTTGCAAGAAAGAAGTGTCCGAGTCGGCCCACTCGGCCACCACTATCGGCTGGAGTGTGGTCGATTCACTGACATGGAAATTGTAGTTCACGTAGCCCACGGCACCTAGGGTCCATGGAGCCTCGCGCTGCTGCGGATCATAGGTCCAATCCTGCGCAGCATCGAACTCAGCCGCCGCATAAAGGTCGCCAACCCGCAGCCGCAAGTCTCCCCCGCCAGCGAACACCGAGAGACGATCCTGCGCGGCGTTCTCCAGATTCTTGTAGCCTCCGTTCGCCCCGAGCGAGAGCCAGTTCGTGGGCTCATACTCGATCCGTGCGATCGCATCGACGCCCTCCGATCCCGGTCCAGGATTGCTCGCCATGGCTTGCCATCTTAGGTTCGCCGTCTTGACGTCTCCCCACAGCATCACGCCAACGGTGCGATCCCCCCATGCGAGTTGCTCGATGGCCAGCGCGTTGAACAGCCCCCGGCCGTGGAAGGGCAGTTTGGACGACCCACGTCGCTCCAGACGAGAGAACGGCCGTTTAAGTCGCCCTGCCCGGATCTGGAACGCGCGGCGAATCTTGATGTTGGCCCACGCGTCGCGCAAGAACGCCACACGCTCCGGCGAGCCGAGGGCATCGGCCAGATCCACGCTGATCTTGGCGCGCAAGCGCCGGTTGAACTGGAGTCGGGCGTTGAGTCGCGCCTGCCGAAGGAAGAAGCCGTGCCGAAGACCCTCCCGACCCGTTTGGGCATCGGCGGGGTGCCGATTGCGCACCGCCCAGCCCGTCATGACGCGCCCGGAGAACCGGGCTGCGACACCGGGTGCGACGCTCGGATCGCCGGGTGTCTCGTCGGATTCCCGATCCCGTCCACCGGGCGTGTCCGACGCGCCGGCGCCGGCGTTCGGCGGCCGAAGCAGATCGGTCCCGGGTGTCGCCGGTGCGAGCGGTACCGGTGCGATATCAGCGCTGGCCTCTCCCCGAACCCGGCCAACAGGCAGCGGAGCGGGGCCACCCGGTTCAGGTGTGGCTTCGGTCGCGGACGTGGATCCAGCTGGCGGTATAGGCGCCGCGACAGGCGCCGGCGTGGATCCAGGCGGAGGTACAGAGGCGCCTGCGGACGTGGGTCGTGGTGCGGAAGTGGCTGGTGGCACAGACGCAGCTGTCGCCGGCCCCGCAACGGGTTTCGAGACCGGCTGCCCGGGTTGCTGAGAGAGGAGAGAAATGAACGCGAGGGTTCCGAAAGCGCAGGACATAGGAATGCGTGATGTACGCGGAGCCGCGCCATACTAGCATGGTCACCCGTCGCCCCAGATCGTTACACGCGCGGGTGATCCCGCCACACTGGGAACGTTGACCCGTGGCGACCCGTGGCGACCCGTGGCGACCCGTGGCGACCCGTGGCGACCCGTGGCGACGGAGAGCCCGGTGCTCTATCTTTTCCCCGTGTCGATCGTCGTAGCGTCGCTGCTCCTCGGGGTCATGGCAGGCATCTCTGCTACCGACTCCGACGAGGCCGACGAGGTGCGAGTCGAGCCCTCGGGGGTTGCGTTCGTGGAGACGCGCGCCACGGAGACCGTCATCCGCGGCCGACCCTGGATCCCGCATCGTCGACTCGCCACTGTCGGCGCGGGGACGCGCCTCAGCGTCCGCGGCAAGGTGGCGAGCCGCGACAATCACGGCTGTGGTGGAAAGGATTGGTTCGCGGTCCATCCCTTCGGTTACGTGTGTTCGGGTCATGTGCGAAGCACAACGAAGGCACCGGATCTACAGCTGGCGCCGGAATTGAAACCCGGGCGTCGCCTCCCCTTCCGCTACGTACGTGTACACACGGACCATGTGCCACGCTACGCCTCCACCCTAGATATCAAGGAGGGTTCTCCCGCCGGCCTGTTTGCGAAAGGCATGAGTTTAGCAATCGACAAGGTCGTGGAGATCGAGGGCGAGCCTTACTTACTCACGACCGCGGGACAATGGGTGGCACGCGACGATGTGCGATGGCTCGGTCAGGGATCAGCGTGGCACGGCGTCCGTGTCTCGGGCCATCACGTGGGGCCGAGTTTCGGCTGGATCGCACGAAACAAAACTCGTGTGCGTGTGGCACCCCAAACCTCGGCCGCAGTCGTGCGCTCGTTGTCGAAACGGCAGCGCGTCCCCCTGCTAGCGGACAATGGTGGCCAGGGTAAGGGCCGCTGGATTCGGATCGGAACCGACGCCTGGGTCCGGGCCTCAAAGGTAAACGAGGCGGTCTTCATCGACCCTCCCGACGGCGTGTTTTCCACCGCTCCTGACACAAGTGCCACGCATGCCCAGTGGATCGACGTCGACTTGGGTGAGCAGGTGCTCGTGGCCTACCGCGGCCCAGCTCCCGTCTTTGCCACCCTCATATCCACGGGACGCGCCCATCCGACACCGCGCGGCAACTACCCGATCTGGGCCAAGGTGACATCAATGAAGATGGGCAACCAGACCTACGAGGACAAACCGTACCTCGTGGAGGGCGTGCCCTGGGTGTTGCTGTTTCAGGGCCACAACGCCCTCCACGGCGCGTACTGGCACGACGCCTTCGGTGTGCGAAAAAGCCACGGTTGCGTCAACCTGAGCCCCATGGACGCGCGTTGGGTCTTCAACTGGGCCCTGCCGGCGATGGCGCGGGGGTGGACCGGACTCCTGCCTATGCTCGCCCGCAGTGTGGTGGTGCACGTCCGCAACTCTCACTTGGCACCGGATGAGCGATTCGTGCAGGAGCGTCCCGTGGGTCCCCCCGACCGCGAAGAGGAAGCGCGTCGCGTGCAAGAAGCCGAAGTACGGCGGGGAGCAGATGCGCCCAGGGTACCGATGATCGTGCCGACGCTCGACAACCTGCTGTCGGACTCGGTTGCGCCTCGCCACGATCTCTAGCCGCCGAGGGCAACGGAGGTCCTCGGACCGCGGTCAGACGGCTGGAGGTTGGACGACACCCTCCAGCGTCTCCACCAGTTTCTCGCTGAGCAGCATCTTGCGCCCGACCGTCGTGACGAGGCCCTCGCGCGCCATCGCGGTAAGGGTGCGAGACACGGTCTCTCGACACGAGCCAACCATGCGCGCCAGCTCCGACTGCGTCGGCGCCGGGACCAAAACCCAGTCTCGGCTCGTGCGCTCACGTCGGCCCTGGCGTCGCGCCAGCGTGGCCAAGGTCCGGCGTAGGCGTTCCTCCACATCACACAGTGCCAGGCCGCTCGCCACCGACTCCAGGTCTCGCATCCGATCATGCATCAGTCGCATCAAGCGCGCGCTCGCAGCGGGGTGGCTGTCGAGATGCCGGCGCGAAACAGCGGCCGGCAGGCGGCACAGATCACTCGCCGCCCCCGCGACCGCCGACGTCGACGCCCGCACCCCGGCCAGCAGACAAGATTCCCCAAAGATCTCCCCTGCCCCTAGCGAAGCCAAGATGAGGCCTCTTCCCGCCGCACCGCAACGGATGAGGTTCATCCGACCCCGCAGCACCACATAGACGAACGCCGCGAGCTCCCCGTCGCGCACCAGCAGGGTTCCGGCGGGGACGCGCTGCCGGGACGAAGCGGCTGCGATGCGATCGAGCGCGCACTGCGGGCTCACGGTGAAAGGTTCCACGCACGAGAGCATCTGCGGTGTTGGCATGCGCTCGAGGGGAATCGCGGGTCGACGGGGCTCCGAGGTCATCATGGCGTGACGTACAGCACACGCCGTACCAGCGGCCCCTTCGCGGACGATAGGCGCACAAGCCCATGTAATTACAGGAAGTTTTCGATCACGGCGAAGCGGGATCGCGGCCGCAAACCTGTTGCGTTTTCACCACAGTGCGGCATTTCGCCCACGCAGCGCTCAAGACGCGCGCGCCGGCCCACGACCTGTCCTGCCCGCTGTCCGTGGGCGGGTCCGTGGGGACAGGCTGGTAGACCGCGCGGATGCGTGCGCCCGTCGGACCCGTCCTGCGGCCATAGAGTACCCTCCGCCCGTGCCCTCTCTTGTGGTAAACGGCGAGCGAAGAAGCGCCCCCGAAGGCATCACGTTGGCCGGCCTGGTCGCCGACCTCGACCTCGACCCGCGCCAGATCGCCGTGGAGCGCAACCACGACGTGGTGCCCCGAACCCAATACGCAGACACCACACTTTCCGACGGGGACCGGCTGGAAATCGTGACTTTCGTCGGAGGCGGTTGACCATGAGCGAAAAAGACAACTGGAGCCTCGCGGGCCTCGAATTCGCGTCGCGCCTGATCATTGGCACGGGCAAGTACCGAGATCCTGCACAAACAAACGCATGTCTCGAGGCCAGTGGCGCCGAGATCGTCACGGTCGCGCTGCGTCGCGTCGATCTCAAAGCGGCCGACAACTTGCTGAGCAGCATCGACCGGGACAAATATATTCTATTGCCCAACACGGCCGGCTGCTACACCGCGGACGAGGCCGTCCGCACCTTGCGACTCGCCCGTGAGCTTGGCATCGCCGACCTGGTCAAGCTCGAGGTGATCGGTGATTCGCGCACCTTGTTGCCAGACAACGAAGAGACGCTGGCAGCCGCCAGAACGCTGCTCGACGAGGGTTTCACGGTCCTTCCCTACTGTACAGACGACCCCATCGTCTGCCGCAAGCTCGAAGATATCGGATGCGCAGCCGTCATGCCCCTCGCAGCCCCGATCGGCAGTGGCATGGGGATCCGAAACAGACACAACTTGCAGCTCATCGTGGAGCAATCCAAGGTACCGGTGATCGTGGACGCAGGCGTAGGCACGGCGAGCGATGCCGCGGTGGCCATGGAGCTGGGCTGCACAGCCGTGCTCATGAACACCGCCATCGCCAAGGCCCAGCGGCCAGTGCTGATGGCGCAGGCCATGCGGGAAGGGGTGATCGCGGGTCGCCGGGCGCTGCTCGCCGGCAGGATCCCCACGACAACGCTGGGCCGTGCCTCCAGCCCGACCACGGGCCTGATAGGCTAGAGGCACGGCGCTGCAACCAGCCCGCTAGCCCACTAGCCCGCTAGCCGGTCGGTACGCGCGCAAACAGCACTTCCCCGTCCGGTGTCGGGCGAGCCGAGGTCGGCCGAGGAGCCACACGGCTCGCATTTGCGGTAGGTAGGACCTGTGGACGACGCATTGCCGTTTCGGTTCATCGCCATCACACCCGGTGTGGATCCGCCCTCGCCCGAGTTCGTGCGCACCTGGGTGGATGCCGGGGTAGCGGAGCCCGGGCGAGGCCTCGCGGTGTTGGTACGCATGGCGGGGGCGCGTCTGCAGCACGTCGTGACGCGGGTTCGTGGGGACCTGGCATGGTCGTTGTTCCTCGATGCCTGCCGAGAAGCGGGTTTTCCGGTGCTGGCGGGGCTGGGATACGAACCGGCGTTGAGGCTGGGGGACGCGCTGGCCGCAGAGCCTCGATTCTCGGGCGTTCAGGTACGTTCGGATCCCAGCGACCACGTCCTGCGGCACGTTCGTTCCCAACTGGACGGCGCGTCGATCGTGGGGCGATCGTGCCATGGCGGCGAAGCGGGGAACGGTGGGCCTACCCGTGCCGATTACTCCTGCGTCGCGCCCATATTCGCGCCAAAGACGCGTCAAATGGGCCACAAAAAAACCGCGGGCGGCCTGGGGATGCTCGCGTCACGGGTCGGCGAGGACCCGGAGCACCCGATCTTCGCGTTGGGCGGCGTGGACGGAGGCACGGCGGCGGCCTGTATGGAAGCCGGCGCCTATGGCCTCGCGGGAATCAGCACGTTCTTTGGCGAGCGAGCCGCGGTGCGGGAACATGTACGCCGGTTGTGCGACGCGGTGACCGCATCGGCTGTCGCTCGCTGAGCGTCGCGCCAACCGCGAGGGATCTCCCGCCCGCACGCATAACCCGCCGTCACGCATGTCCAGACACCGTGAAAAATACCCGCACGAGGACACGAGCGAACGAGACGAGCGCCGCAGGACGCCAGACCGTTCGCTTTCGTCGCGGCTGGCATGGGGCGTGTTGGGGGTAGCCGCACTGTGCGTGGCGCTGCGCGCCACTGTCGCCACGGTGGTCACTGTACACGGCGAAGGCATGATGCCCACGATCCGGGACGGTGACCTCGTGTTGCTCGTGCGAGGGACAGCCGGCATCGGTCGCGGAGACGTGGTGGTGTACGAACCCGTGTCCGCCGGGCCAACGCAAGCCCACGCGACCCGCCGCGGCAACATCGACGATCCTCGAGGCACCGACGCCGCGCGGGCCAGCACGTCGGCCAGTGGCGGCAAAGCAGCGCCCGCGCTGCGGGACACGGCGGTTGTAGACCGAGAGGAGTTGGAGCGAAATTGGGATAAAATTCAAGGACTTAGGCCGCAAGATGGCATGTACTCGAGCAAGATGCCGACCGCCGCGTTGCGGGTCGGGCGGGTGCTCGCGGCACCGGGCGACACGGTCGCGTTCAACGTACCCGGCGCCGCGCTGGGACTGGTCGTCAACGGACATCCGCTGCGCCAGAAGTCCCGCGCCCCCGTGTCCCTCCCGTTGACCGGACTGGTGAACGGGGACGGTGGGAGTGGCAGCCGGAGTGGGAGTGGGAGTGGGAGCCGGAGTGGGAGCCGGAGTGGGAGCCGGAGTGGGAGCCGGAGTGGGGGTGGGAACACGGACAGCGCAAAGAGGCTGGCTTCCGCAGAGACGGGGCCCGAGGTGGCGGACGCGAGGATCGCGTACGAGTGGGTGGAGGACCTGCGCTATCCCGTCGTGCCGGATCATGGACGCACCGGATGGCCAGGGATGGGACTACCGGAGGAACAAACGCCGTTGGAAATGACGGCAGAGGCGTACTTGATCCTTGCGGACAACCGGCTGGATGGCGCGTGCTGCGATAGCCGTGCACTCGGGTGGATCCCCGCGGAACAGATCCAGGGCGAATTGTACGCGCGACTGCGACGCCCAGGGCACAACGACGACCGTGGGTTGCAATGGCTCCCTTGAGCCTGCGGGACCCGTGGCGGAGACGAGGGCATGCGGATTCAGCTGGCTGGCTGGGGGGCACGGCCAGCGTGGCCCGCGTGACGGCCCGTAGCGCGGACGTCGTGGCTTGACGCTGCGATCCACAGGCACTAATAGTCTCGGCCCACGCCGCTTTAGCTCAGTTGGTAGAGCAGCTGATTCGTAACCAGCAGGTCGTCAGTTCAACTCTGATGAGCGGCTCTGATAAACCCCCGAATTCGGGGGTTTTGTTTTGGTTGGGGTGGCTGCGTCACCATGGCGTCACCTTCCCCTCTAGCTGCGGCGGATGCGGGGATGTCCGCGCCGGCGCCAAAACGCGCGGATGTGAGAGGCGAGACTCCCGAATGCCCCTGGCCCTGGCCCTGGCCGCGAGCCAGGAGTGATTTCCGAACGCACCGCTCGGCACGTGACAGCGGGCTGCCAACTCGAGAGCTGGCAGCGCGTGATAGCTTCCACGCGTTGTGGGCAAGGAGAGACGGCGTCGATACTACTCAGAGAAGACGATCAAGATCTTGTTCGCACAGAGTGGCGACGAGTGTACGTATCCTGGCTGCACCAATCCCGTTGTCGTGCCAGAGACAGAGCAGTCCGACGCAATCGTCTCGATCCAGATCTGTCATATATACGCCTCGAACGTAAACCCCTTACGGATCACCCCCACCACGCCGATCATCTCGTGGTGTAGGGGTGGGACATGAACGAGATCAAGAAGAGCCGCAAGACGAGGCGGACGGAGGCGGAGCGCGAGGAGTGGGCGGCGA
>JAZGFE010000034.1:0-23683 GCA_036479215.1 Nannocystaceae bacterium
TGTCAACGTTTGGGACTCTGGCTGCTCTTGGCATCGTCTTTCATCCTTTCCAACAAAAGCGACAGCACTTGACCCAAGATCCCGCGGAACATCATGGACCGTGTGGCGAAATCCTCGGTCCCGTCACAGTATCTATCGACGATTCCCGCAATGATCTTGTGAGCCTGTACGATTTCTTCGTCCGGCTGTCCGCGGTTGGTGGGTCGGGTCTTGTTGGGCAAGCGGGCCATCGATCCGGGGATAATGATCCTCTTCCTGCTATTTTGCCAACAGAGAGCGCGTCTGGAGGCAATCACGCCATGCGCGCAAAAACAACGCCGCATCGTTTCTGTTGTGGGTCTCGCCGGGCTCCACACGACGTCCGCGTAGGGGGTTCAGGTGTCGCGCTTGGGCGTGATGGATGTGGGATGATTCCTCACCAGGATATTTGACCAGCTGATCTCCGGCTCAGGGAGCGATCCAGGCCCCTCCAGTTTAGATTGGACACCTCACCCCATGACTGTGGTGTATCCCAAAGAGGAAGGTAAGCAAAGAATGACCGACGACGGTCTTGCGGCCTATGCCCACGCTTTACAATGGGTCGTGACGGGGGAAAAGGCGCACGCGGATAAGACGATCGAAATCTACAACGCCTGGAGTGCGATGTTTACGAATATTGTCGCCAAGAACGGAGACATCTACCCCAGTTTGTACAATTCGTGGAACGCAAACGGCTGGATGGCCGGTGCCGAGATCATCCGATATGCGAATGACGGCGCGGCAGGGTGGGCGGAGAACGACATCAAGAAATTCGAAGAGGTCCTGTGTAGCGTCTTCGAGAGGCTGACTTTGGAGTGGAAAGGCGGGGCCGGGAGCTATGGAGGGCTACAAAACCAAACCCTGAGTACCGTCCGGACACAGCTGGCCATCGGCGTGTTTCTGGACGACAAGGCTTTATTCGACTTCGCGGTGGGTCAACTCTTCGAACGTGAGTTCACAAACGCTGGCATCGTCGATCGACATGGGCACGGCGTAAACTTGGTTGGTCTGACGGTTGCGTCGGACGGAGAGATCATGGAGTTCAACCGAGACGCTGCCCACGGCACGGGGTCGTTCAACTCGCTCGTGAACGCCGCAGAAATACTCCGCCACCAAGATGTTGATGACGAATACGATCTATACGCGCTCATGTTCGAGGTGGACGAGGACACGGTACCCAGATTGCTGTCAGGCTCTGAATACGCTGCGAACAGCTACATCAACAGCCCGACGTCGATCACCGACTCCGCCAACTTCGTCAACGAGCACGGAGGCATCCGCTATCCAGAAATGGTAGCGAATTACTACCGAAATATTTGGGCCGAACCCGCCACTCTCGAAATGACGGATCAGATCATCGACAAATTTAGACCTCTAGCGGCCAACGGCTACGATATTTGCTGGACCACACTGACGCATGCCGACTTGTCGGTCGGACTCGAAGAAGAAGATGACGACGATGACGATGACGATGATGATGACGGCGATGATGATGACGGCGATGATGACGATGATGACGATGATGACGATGATGGTGATGATGGTGACGATGATGACGATGATGACGATGATGGTGACGATGACGATGACGATGGCAACGGTGATGACGATGACGAAGGTAGCGGCGACGAGGGTGATAGCGATGACGATGGTAACGGTGACGAGGGCGACAGCGATGGCGATGGCGACGACGGTGACAACGATGGTAACGGTGACGAGGGTGACAATGATGATGATGATGGTGATGGTGATGGTGATGGTGACAGCGAGGAGGGGGATTCGGTTGGGAAGGGAGATGCCGACTCGGGTGAATCTTCCTGCGGGTGCGCAAGCTCGAAATCGAGCGCTGTGCCTCCGCCATTTCTCGCTCTCGCCGGCGTGATGTGCGGCCTCATCGTCGGCCCCGGACGTCGACATCGGAGAAAATGATGGCAACTTCTTCGGCAGCTTGCACCCAAGCGGAACCTGGCCGGCATCGTCCCTTGGGGTGTCATCAACCGCTACCGAATGGTGCCACCTGCCGGTTTCACAGCCTGGATCGCCACGCGTCTGGGCCTCCAGGTGGTACGGGTCCCCGCTTCGCCGAATGACGCTGGCTGTCAGCAGACCAGCCGGGTCGTCCTCGCTCGAGAGCATCGCATTCGCGCCTTCCAAGATGATCTTGCATGTCGCGTGACGACGGGTCGTCCACTGCCACGCAAAGGCTGCTTCCCGCAGGTCCGCGGCGGCCACAGGGGGGTTGTGGAGATGTCGACCGTGCTAGGATGCGCGCATGCGTGACACCGAGCGAGTCCGCCTGCGTCTGGAGGCGTTGTTGGCCTGTGTGCCATTGGCGGGAGCGGGTGCTGCCACGTTGCCCGGCTGCCAGGGGGAGCCACCTGTCGGCAGCGAGTCTGCCGACAGGGTGCGATCGGCAGCTCTCCCCGCGGTCAAGCCGGACAACGAGGGTGGCGGAGTCGGTGCGGCCGAGGAGGGGGCGAGCGCCCGATCGAAGACCGCTGTCTCAAGCGCGACCGCGGCCGCACAACGGCATGTGGGGCCCGCTTCGTCCAACCTGCCCGAACTGCCGGGATACCTGATCGGCGATCCGCCCCTCGTGGAGGGCTATCACGCTGAAGAGGACGCGTGTCTCAAGGGGAACTGGTGCGGGCCCCACGAGTCGGCGGCTGCGCTAGCCAGTGCACGAAGCCGCGCGGAGCTCGGTTGTCCGAGCCAACTTTCGGGGTCCGTGCAGGGCAGCGGGCAGGTCAATCGCTCCGCGCCGGTGTACGCCGGGCTGTCGGGCGCGCGATCTCTACAAGCCACGTTCCAATCGTGGCGGACGGCCCGGCAGCGCGAGGCGTCGAGCAACGAGGACCTGTGTTGCTACCATTGGTTCGAGTACTGCAGCGGTCGTGCCTGGGTCGATGAAGGGAAGGCGCGCACGGCCGAATTAAGACCGACGGCACGGGGAGGTTGGGGCGCACCCGATCTCGTACCCCCGGGGCCGCCCGTGGCGCCTGCGTTGTCCGATGCGATGCGGGAGTGGATGGTGGCCGCCTGGCGACACGATGCGAAACACGAACATGCTTCCGTCGCATCGTTCGCCCGTTCGACGCTGGAGCTGCTGGCGGTCGGTGGGCCACCCGAACTCGTGTCGGCCACGCTGCGAGCGGGAGGGGAGGAAGTTCGCCACGCGCAAGCCTGTTTGTCCCTCGCGGAGCACTACGGCGGCGCGGCGGTGGCCCCTGCGAATCTGCCGATCCTCGGATCGCGGGACGCGTCCTTGACGCGGCTCGTGCGTGACGTGTTCTTGGAGGCCTGTGTCGGCGAGACGATCGCCACGCTCCGGGCGGAACGACAGCTGCGCGACTGCGAGCCGGAAGGGAGCCGTGGCGTGCTTCAGATGATTGCAGAGGAGGAGGCGCGGCACGCGGCACTCGGGTGGAGCACGGTGCGCTGGGCCTTGAAGCGGGGCGGGGCACCGGTACGAGAGGCCTTGACCGATGTCGTGTGCACCGTCGAGGCGCGGGCCCGCCAGGGTTTTCCATCCCATCAGACGGCGGGTGTGGCCCCGACTCCCGCGGGCTTCGACGTCCGACTCGCGGCTCGGCATGGACGCCTTTCACCTGCGGCCGATCGTCAGGTGATCCTCGATGCGTGGACGGAGATCATCGGGCCGCTGGCGGAGGATCTTCTGTGCGGTTGATCCGCGCGGCTAGACAGCGCAGCCACCTCCTGCCGTCGCATCGGCTGCGTCGCGTTCTTTCGCTGCGGCCGATGCAAGCGTCGCGTAGCTCGGCCACTCAGTCGATCATCTGTTGCAAGAAAGCTTTGACCTCTGCGTACTGATCGGGGTCGCCGAGATCGACGGTGAGCACGGTGCCGTCCGTTTGCGGTGTCTCCATGGCGTAGGATCCGACAATATGCCGCGTCGTCCTATCGATCGGATTCAGAGCCAGTGCGGCGTCGATCATGTTGTCGCAGATGACCTCGAAGAATCCCGCCTGGCCGATGGACGCTCCCGCCGACGGAAGGATGGGCACATCGACAGCTGCGCGAAGTGGGTGTCCGCCGATTTGAGTGGTCGCCCAATCGACGAACACGAGATCGATGGTTTCTCCTGCCGGCGCGATTTCGGCGAGAATCTGCTGGAGGCGGCCAAACTGGCCGACCATGGGCACGGGGCTTCAGCAATCGCTGTCGATGACCCCAACCCACAATGAAAGCCCGCCAGCGTAGTCTGCCGTGGATACTTCTTCGCCGAAGGTGGGCGAGGACGGATTGATGTCCGTCGCGGACCAGACGGGTGCGTCGTCGTCGTCGTTGTCGTCGTTGTCGTCGTCGTTGTCGTCGTTGTCGTCGTTGTCGTCGTTCTCGTCGTCGTCGTCGTCGTTGTCGTCGTCGTTGTCGTTGTCGTTGTCGTCGTCGTCGTCGTTGTTCGCGGCGCTGCTTTCATCCCCGCCGCTGTCGTTGTCGTTGTCCGCGGCGCTGCTTTCATCCCCGCCGTTGTCGTCGTCGCCCTCGTTCCCGGCGCCCTGATCCGCGACGCCATCGGCATCGTCGTCGGCATCGTCTTGCTCAGACGATTCGTGTGTGCTGGGTTCGAGACTACCGGAAGCTTGGCAACCAGCAGCGAAACCGAAACAGGCGAGAGAAACGAACACTAGGGAATTTCGATACCTATCCATAACAACTCGCGTCGAGGTTAGCACGAGTAGAGAGGGTATCAGCCGGACGGGAATCGCGTGTATCACCGACGGGATGGCCGAGGCAGATCCGGCATGGCCGGGATGCGGACGGCCGGCGGGAGTGGGGCGCGATGCGGCGGGAGTGCGGCGTCATGCGATGCGGCGGGAAGGAATACGGCATGCCGACGCCCCGGGTTCGATCCGGCCCGGTCGATGACTGCAGCGGACACGATCCCCATCACAGCTGAGGCAGAGGGGGCGTACGCGCGAGTGCGGCGGGATGACGATGGATCCGGAGGCTCGCTTTCGCGACACTGCCATAGGCGACTCGGCGCGTGTCGGGTGCCGCGCTCGTGCGGGGCCCCCGTGCGTGGGAGGAACCTATGGACCTGATCGAGCAAGTTCGCAGCAGTCGTGCCGAACGTCAGCGGCGGCGCCGGGCGGCGATGGTGCGGATTCCCCTCGTCGCGCTGGCGTTGTTTGCTGTGCTCGTTGCGCTCAGCAAGCTTGGATACGATCTCTATCGACGTGACAATTCCCTCGCGCTCGCTCGGCTGAACGTCGAACGGGCGACGCCAGAGGGGCTCGTCGAGGCGAAGGGTATCGTCGAAGCCGAGCTTCGGCGGGACAGCCAAGATGAGGTGGCATTGGATTGGCTGGCGATGATCATCTCCCGCCAGCTCCTTGATGGACGCTGCGATCCCGCAGAGGCGGAGCGCGTGTTGGTACGGTACGGTGTAGAAGCGAGGGGGGCCGAATACCACTTGCTCGGGGGCATGTTGGCGTTTGTCGGGGGCGACACCGATGCAGCGGGGCGTGCGGCGGCGCGGGTCCTCGATAGGGCGGACACGTCCAGGATCTCGTCTGCCGATGCCTGGCGCTACGGCGCCTGGCTGCAGGGCCTGGTTGCGTTGCACGCGGAGGTCACCCCCGAGGTCCGGGCAGCTGCCCGGGTCAACTTGCAGCACGCCGACGGTGATGGCGTGCGCTGGCCGGGATTCGTGGCGGTGGCGGCGGCACTCGCTGCACGGGCAGGCGACCCAGATCTCGCGCGGGAATGGTTGGCTCCCGACGATCGAAGCAGCGGCGCATTGCAATTGGAGCTTGAGGTTGCCTCCGCCTGGATCGGTGCGACGGCTTACCTCGAGGCCGACGAAGGCGCGCCGAGTTTGGACGCGCTGATCGAAGAAAGTTCAGACTTGCCCCCTCACGTTGTGGCGCGGGCCCATGCGACACGCGCCGCAGCGCGTTTGCGACGGGACGATCCGGCGCGTGCCAAGGCGACAGCGGACTTGGTGAAGGCCTGGCAGGGTGCGCCCGCTTGGGATCGAGACCTGCGTCTTTCGTTGGTGGAGCTGGCGATCGAGGCGCGTGCCTTCGATCGCGCAAGGGAATGGCGTGCCCTGCCTGCCCTCGGTGGCGCCCATCGCGACCTGTTCGGTGCCTGGCTCACGTTTGTCGAGGAGGACGCACGCGCGAGTTTGGGAGAGCTGGCCGAGTTGCCGCAATCGCACCCCCACGTCGCGCTGCTCCAGACACTCGCGCTGGCGGAGGAAG
The DNA here is from genome assembly GCA_036479215.1 of Nannocystaceae bacterium. Lineage (GTDB taxonomy): Bacteria > Myxococcota_A > Polyangia > Nannocystales > Nannocystaceae > FL481. The sequence continues at coordinate 6,246 of JAZGFE010000034.1, forward strand.
GTCGGTGGGTCGAGGCCGCTCCGTGGTTCGAGCGAGCTTCCGCAGTCCATGCTCGACGGCCAGCCATCTCTGTCCTACGGGGCCGGATCTTGTTGCGTGTGTCCGACCCAGAAACGCGCTCCCAGGCGCGGGCGGATCTCGAGGCACTCAGCGAGACGATGCCCTACGCATGGCGGGTGTGGACGGGGTTGGGGGAGGCGTATCGCCTCGCAGGTGCCGACGATGAAACGTCGCACGACCAAGCGAGAGCGGCGTTCCGCCTGGCCACTGAACGCGAGGTCCGGCCAGCGGAGGCATGGATGCAACTCGCAGAGCTTGTGCGCGACAAGGCGGACACTCCAGCGAGTGCCGAGACCGCGCGCGACTATTTGAAGCGTGCGCGGGAGGCCGCACCCCAAGCGTTGCGATATACGGTGGCACACGCGGGCCACCTGGCAGGTATGGGGTACCCAGGAGAGGCGGTTCGCTCGTTGGAGGCGGTGGTGGAACGGCCCGAGGCGGAGGCGTCGCTACTTGTGGACCTGGCTCGGATGACCGTCAAGTTGGCGGCTATGCACCGTAACCGCGTACCAGAAAAGGTGACCCAATGGCTCGATCGCGCGGCCGGACTCGGGGCGGGGTCGGATCCGATCGAGATCGAACGCGCGCGCTTTGAGTTGGCGTCGCGGCGCCGTAGTGTTCGGGACGCGGGACACGGGCGACTGGTCGCTGTGTTGCAGCGGTTGCCGAGCCACGTGGAAGCCCGCTTGTTGTACGCTGAATCGGCGCGGCGCCGTGGCGATCCGGAAGTCGCCGCGGCCACGCTGCGGCAGGTGATGGCAGAGGTGCCCAAACAGACGCATGGCGCCTTGCATGTGGCGTTGGCTCGGGCCGAGTCAGCACAGGGCGAGAGACAGTCGGCGGCACGGAGTGCCGCGCGTGGCTGGCGTCAGCTGCTCGCTTCGGAGGTGCCGGCAGCTCGACTCTTGGAGGCGGCGCCTGTGGTCATCAACGCTTGGCTCGAGATCAAACAGCCCGGCGAAGCGCGCAAGGTCGCGCGACAACTTGCGGCTCGCGTCCCCTATCACGCCGCCGCGTGGGCTGTGCACGCACAGTTGCAGATCGAGGCTGGCATGCTGAAGGCAGGTTGTCGCAGTGCCGCGCGGGCGATCTCCCTGGATTCGGCGTACGCCCCCGCCCAGGCCGCGGGTGGTGCTTGTTTCAGCCGGCGCGGCCGCAGGTCTCAAGCGCAAGCAGCCTACCGGAAAGCCGTCGGTCTGGCACGAGGCGACGCGGAGCGGCGTCGGTATCGAAAAGCGCTCGTCCAGATCAGGTAAGACTCGGCGAGACGACGGTGGACGCCGGCAGCGGCCACGGCGAGGACTGATGAAACACACGCAACTCAAGCGATACGCCCCCGAGGCCAGAAGAAATTTCATCGCGGCCGTCGGCGCCCAGGCACGAAGGATCGGTATCACCGCCAGCGGGGAGGCTGCGAACGACGCTGCGGCCGACGTACGGGGTAACGGCGGCGAGGTGCGCGTCGAAACCGTGGCGCTCGGGCGTGCAGAGCTCGTGGCACGGGTCCAGGCGGATGGTTGGGAAACGACGCTCGAGGCCATCGCGTACACGTGGTTCAATCGCTTTGCAGCGCTGCGCTACATGGAGCTCCATGGTTACCTCGACCACGGCTATCGCGTGCTCAGCCGACCCGCGGAGGCAGCCGGCGTCGCCCAGTATCCGGAAATAGTCGACCACGCGATCGATGTGGACCTCCCGGGCCTGGACCCAGCGAAGGTCGCAGCGCTCCAACTTGACGGTACGCAGGACGAGCGTCTCTACCGAATGCTGCTCGTCGCCCAGTGCAACGCCTTGCATCAGGCGATGCCCTTCTTGTTCGAGCGCATCGGCAGTGCGGATGAGCTTCTCTTGCCCGCGAATTTATTACACACCGACTCGATCATTCGTCAATTGGTAGAGGGGGTCGACGAACGGGCGTGGGAGGAGATTGAGGTGGTCGGGTGGCTCTACCAGTTCTATATCTCCGAGAAGAAAGAACAGGTGATCGGAAAAGTTGTGGCGCCGGAAGACCTGCCGGCGGCGACCCAGCTCTTTACCCCGAGCTGGATCGTAAAGTATATGGTCCACAATTCGCTCGGTGCCCAGTGGATGGCGACCTATCCCAATTCGCCGCTCCGATCGAAACTGGACTACTATATCGATCCTGCCGACCCGTGCGATGAGGTTCACGCCAAGCTCGCCGCCCTGACGCCCGAGACCCTCGATCCAGAGACCCTGACACTGCTCGATCCGGCGAGTGGATCGGGGCATATTTTGGTCGAAGCCTACGACTTATTCAAGGAGATGTACCTTGAGCGAGGCTACCGTCAGCGCGATGTAGCAAAACTCATTCTCGAAAAGAACCTCTACGGACTCGATATCGACGAGCGGGCAGCTCAACTCACCGGTTTCGCTTTGATGATGAAGGGGCGAGCGGACGATCAGAGGCTGTTCACCCGTGATGTGAAGCTAAATGTGGTGGCGTTGGTGAAGAGCGATGGCGTGGCCATTCAGCATTTGACCCAGGACCCATCGATCGTTGGACACGGGATCCAACCAGCGGACCTGGACGCACTAGCGGAGGCGTTTGAGCAGGCGACCACCTTCGGAGCCTTGATTCGCATCCCAGAAGCCCTAGCAGCGGGACTTCCAGCATTGGGACGCCTCGGCGCCGAGAGCAGCGGGGACCTGTTCGTAGCGAGTGCCCGCAAGCACCTGGCCGTGCTGGTGCGACAGGCACAGTTGTTGGCGGCGCAGTATGACGCGGTCGTGGCGAACCCTCCTTATATGGGGAGCAAGTCTCAACCACCGGTACTCAAGGCCTATTTGAAGCGAAGGTACGAGCACTACCGCAAAGATCTATTCTCCGCCTTTATTGACCGCAATCTCGCTTTTAGCAAGCGGGGGGGACGTCTGGGCTTCATGTCCCCCTTCGTGTGGATGTTTCTCTCGAGTCACGAGCAGCTGCGAGAACGGCTCATCGAGCACGAGACCATCACTTCGCTGGTTCAGCTCGAGGTCTCAGCGTTCCGTGGCGCGGGTGTTTCGATTTGTGCGTTCGCACTCCAGAAGGCGCGCATCAGCGGGTACAAGGGCAGTTATATCCGGCTCTCCGACTTTCCAGGCCCCGACAATCAGGCTCCCAAAACGCGAGAGGCGATCGAAAACCGCGACTGCGGGTGGTTGTTCGAGGTCGATCAGGCGGACTTTCGCAGGATAGAGGGTAGCCCGGTGGCCTACTGGGTTAGCGCGCGGGTTCGGGAGGCGTTCGCCACATGGCCGCGGCTGGCCGACTCGGCCGACGCCCGACAGGGGCTGGCAACCTCGGACAACGACGCTTTCCTCCGGTTGTGGTGGGAGGTAGATATCGCCCATGTCGGGCTCGACTTCCCGGACCGGACCGCGGCCGAGGCAAGCGGCCTTCGCTGGTTCCCGCACAGCAAAGGCGGCGGCTTTCGGCGTTGGTATGGCAATCGAGAGTATGTCGTGGACTGGGAGCACGATGGCGCGCGAATCAAGCGTTCGATCCTACGAAAATATCCCTACCTCAAGACCCCGGACTTCGTCGCAAAGAATCCACGGCTCTACTTCCACCCCTTCGTCTCCTGGAGTCTCATCGGGACCGGTGCCGCCGGCTTCCGGTGGGAACCGCGAGGTACGGTCTTTGGGCACAAGGGGCCGGGGGTGTTCCTGCGGGATCCGAGTTCGCGTTCGGCCGCGATGGGCTTTTTGAACTCCAAGGTGTGCGTGGTTCAACTGGGGGCGATCTCGCCGACGATTGGGTTCGAGGTGGGGCAGGTTCGACAGCTGGCGGCGGACCTGCGTCCAGATCCCATCGCAGATCGGCTGGTGGACGCGTTGATCGAACTGGCCAAAGCCGATTGGGACGCGCGCGAAACGTCGTGGGACTTCGGGGCGCACGCCTGGGCTCCGACCGACGATCGCCGGTCGTCAACCATGCTGGCGACGAGCTGGGCGCGCTCCCTTGAGCGTAGTCGGCACGCGATCGACGAAATGCGGCGTCTCGAGCAGGAGAACAACACCTTGTTCATCCGTGCATACGGCTTGGGGGCCGAACTCGGTCCAGAGGTGCCCACCGAGCAGATCACCCTCACCGCGAATCCTGCCTATCGCTATGGCGCCAAGACCCACGAGAAGGACCGAGAGCCTCGGTTCTTGCAAGACAGCTCGGCAGAGCTGGTCTCCTACGCCGTTGGCTGTATGATGGGTCGCTATAGCCTGGACCAGTTCGGGCTCATCTACGCGGGAAGCGGGAACGCCGGCTATGATGCCGGCAGATATCGATCGTTCCCGCCGGCAGATGGGGGCATGATGCCCATCGGCTGTGCCCAGTGGTTTGATGATGATGCCTATCATCGCTTGGTCCGGTTTGTTGCGCAGGTGTGGGATGGGTCTCGGATCGAGGAAAACCTTCGCTTTCTCGCCGAGAGCCTCTCTCCGAAGACGGGCGGATCTAGTAGCGATGTCGTGCGTCGTTACCTCGGTGACAAGTTCTTCCAGGATCACACCAAAGCGTACAAGAAGCGCCCTATCTACTGGCTCTTCTCCAGTGGAAAGTGCAAAGCCTTTCAGTGCCTCGTCTATCTACATCGTTACAACGAGGGCACGCTATCGCGGATGCGCAACGCATACGTCATCCCGCTGCAGGGAAAGTTCAACGCGCGCCTCGACCGGATCGGCGCCGAAATCAGCGCCGCGACCTCGACCGCTCACGGCAAGCGGCTTGTGAAAGAACGTACGGCGCTGGAACGCCAGCAGGTCGAGTTGCTCGCCTTCGACCCTAAACTCCGCCATCTAGCGGACCAGCGTATCGCGCTCGATCTCGACGCGGGCGTGAAGTGCAACTATGGCCGATTCGGAGACTTGCTCGCCGACGTGAAGCTCGTCCACGGCAAGGTCGCTGCGTCCTGAGCTGCGTCCTGAGCTGCGTCCTGAGCTGCGTCCAGTCGGTATCTCACGCTACGCTGCCTGCTTTTTCGCCGGCCCGAGCAGGTTTTCCGCGACCTCCACCCATTGTCGCCCGTCGATGGGCTTGGTGAGGACCAACTTGGCGTACGCTGCCGCGGGGCCCAGCGCCTCTCGAGCTTCGGCCTGGGTCAGGGCCGTGCAGACCACGAGCTTTGTGTCGGGGAGAATCACTTGGAGGGCGCCGACGAGAGCCGCACCGTTGACGCCCGACATTTGAATGTCCGTGAAAACCAGGTGGCAATCGTCCGTGACGGCCTTGCGGATGCCTTCCACCGCGTCGGTCGACAGCGATACCTCATACCCCGCCTCTTGCAGCGAACGGACCGCCGACTTGCCTTCGGCCGGGTCGTCCTCGACCACCAGTACGCGTGGTCGCTGGTGCTCGAATGGGCGGATCGTTCCGTGGCCCACCCACACGTTGAGGGGGTGTCCGCACACAGTGAGGGCTTGACCGACCCATCGTGTCTGCTGTGCCCCGTGCAGCCCCACTACGTGGTCGGCCTCGACGGGTTCGGTTCTGTGTAGCTGGGGTAAACTGATGGTCACCGAGTAGCCGGCTTGTGCGAGCATCATTTTTATCGCCCCGGCGAGCACATTGGCAATCTCGCCAAATCCGTCTATGACGTCCTCTGGGGGAAGATCCTCGTCTCCGAGCATCTCGCCAATGAGACCGCGGCTGGCCGGGTGGGAGGCCTCGATGAGCGCCATCCCCTCGATTCGCCCACTGAAGGAGACGTGGGCTGTGAGACCACTCGCGCGCAACGAACCCGTTTGTGTGAGTTCAGCGGTGAACGAAGGAGGTTCGCCGAGCAGGGGAGTGAGCGCGTCGCCAATGGCGTCACGGATCGCGTGGTTCGTGAAGACGGTGTCGGACATGGTCGATTGGCCGTTCATTCGCGCGGCAGCACAGAACGTAGGTGCGCAAACTCGGGCGTCGAGTGGCAATCCGGTGGGGCGCGCTCGGGCGGTGGTTGGGGAGCGGACGATCGTCCGTCGCGCGCTCCGCTTCGGGCCGCGGAACCGCGCCTGGGGAGGGGAGCCGTGCGGGATTGGGGCGGGATTCGCAGCTTGGGGTCCGGTTGGCTTCGGGCGGCGTCGGGGCGGTGCGGCGATAGGGACGGAGGCAGGGCGCAGGATGAGACAGACCTCGGAGGATTCGGAAGGGCTGTAGACGTCGGTGGGGGCCGCAGTCGGCATGTTAGGGTCGACCAACCGTGGGATCCTCCCTTGCTCCGCCGGTTTCCGTTGTCGGCATCTCTGTCGTGGTACCTGTGTTCAACGAGGTTGGGTCGTTGCCAGACCTGCACACGGCGATCGGCCAGGCCTGCGAGGCGGTCGGGCGAGGATACGAGATCATCTATATCGACGATGGGAGCGACGATGGCTCGGCGGCGCGACTCGATGAGTTCGCGGCTACCGACCCCCATACGCGCGTGGTTCATTTTCGGCGAAACTTCGGCAAGTCTCCCGCGTTGGCAGCCGGTTTCGAACGCGTCGTCGGCGAGATCGTGATCACCCTCGACGCGGACTTGCAAGACGATCCTGACATGATTCCGCGGTTCGTGGCACGGATCGACGCCGGGGCGGACCTCGTGTGCGGCTGGAAGCAGAAGCGCCACGATCCGCTCGGAAAGACCGTGCCTTCACGCATATTTAACGCCTGTGTGCGTCGGATTTCTGGGATTCCGCTGCGGGATTTCAACTGTGGGTTCAAAGCGTATCGCATCGAGTGTGCGCGGGAGCTCAGCGTGTACGGAGGCCTCCATCGCTTTATGCCCTTGCTTGCGGGTTCCGCAGGTTTTCGAATCGAACAGATCGTGGTCGAACATCGTCCGCGCAAATACGGAGCGAGTAAGTTCGGCGCGGGGCGCTTCATCGAGGGCTTCATGGACTTGCTGACCGTGATCTTGGTGACGCGTTTTCGTACGCAGCCTCTCCATTTCTTCGGTCCTCCTGGCTTGCTCGTCGGTGGGGGGGGCGTGGCGATTCTGGGATATCTGGCCGTGCTTTGGTGCTCGGGCGAGGCCATTGGCGGAAGGCCATTGCTGATCTTGGGGGTGCTGATGACCCTGATTTCCGCGGTGTTGGTGTGTATCGGCTTGCTGGGAGAGCTCCTGGTCCGGACCACCATTTCGCCGCGGGAGGTCTATTCGATCCGATCTCCGCGCCGGACGGGACTCGGCTCTCCACCGGGGGATCTGGGCCTGGCGGACAGCAACGCTGTGGTCGAGGTGGTGAAAGCTGCGTCCCCCCGGCTTCCGCCGCAAGCAGGATCTGACGAAGCGTAGCGACCGACTAGCGTACCGAGAAGGAATACTCCACGCCCATCTCCAGACCGTCGAAGGTTGGGAAACGGTGAGCGTACACCGCTTTGCGCACGCAGGGGAGGATACCGAAGACCTTCAGGTTGGACGGCGCTCGGGCGTTGACTCCGGTCACGCGCCCCGTCGAGGCAATGCCGAGCATGAGATCAATGTCACCTGAACCGAGTTCATCTTCGCTGTGCAGGGCCGCAATTTCCAGGCACTTGTTAAAGCGCGGCTCGAGTCGACGCAGCTGAGCTTGTACCGCGCGATCCGATAGGCGCTCGCCGCTTCCGTCCATGTCCATCGTCTTGGTCTTATTGGGATTGAATCTCGGCACGTGGCTGTCGTTGACTGGTTTGAAGGGGGGCAGGTCGGTGGCGGAATTGTGATCGGCACGCTTTTTCTTGCGTCGGCGCTTGCGCTTGGACGGGGTCGCCTTCGTTTGTTCGGTTTCTTCCGGCGCGGCTGCGAGCGCGCATCGGCCCTCTTGGCAAAGCGTGCCCGGACCACATTTGCCCCCGCAGTCCGCACCCGCCTCGAGTCCGCGCCCGACAACCCAATAGGTCCCCACGCAGCCGAGCAGTGTGCCGAGGACGAGACCGAGCCTAAACTTGCCCATGCCGCACAGCCTACCTTGAGCGGAAACACCTGGAAACGGTACAAGCGGTGATACGTAAGTAGGCGCGCTGTGGGGCGGGCGGGAACCGGCTCCCACGCGTGGCCGCAAACGGAGCTGCGCGGACCTGCGATGCTCACGCTGGCGGCCAGCGAATCGCGCTTGGGCGCCACGGCGCGCGAGCTACTGCAGGCTCGCGGAGAACCAGGGCGACTCGACCTCGCCAGCTTCCACCATCCTCCCCACGCGCACGAAAGTCCTCACCAACGGGGCGGCCAGTACATCGATCGCTCTGATTTGGCACGAGGGGGATAACACGCCCATACCATGGACTGCGGTGGGGGGCGCATCCGCCTAGAAAGGCTACAAGGGGGACATGCACCTCCGTACGCTGCGGTGCGAATGGCTCCCCGCTCCGACCCCGACCCGCAAGTTGATCGTGGTCCTGCACGGGCGGGGTGATTCTTCCGCCGGATTTCGATGGCTCCCTGGCGCTCTCGCGCTGCGCGGCCTCAATTTTCTGTTGGTCAATGCACCGGATCTCGACTTCGTGGGCTACAGCTGGTACGATGTTGCGCCACGCCAAGCCCCGGGAGTGGAGCGGTCACGGGCGCGGCTCGAAAGGCTATTCCTCGAGATCCAGCACCACGGGTATTCGGCGGAGGATACCGTGTTATTCGGCTTCTCGCAGGGATGTTTGATGGCGCTCGAGTGGGGCGGACGTACGACGCTTCCACTGGCCGGCTACGTGGGGGTGTCCGGATACTGCCTCGACACCGACGCGCTGTTGGCCGATCTGAGCGAGCAGGCGCGCCGTCCGGTTTGGCTCGTCACCCACGGTCGCCACGACGAGATGTTGCCCCTTTCGATCACCGAGGCGCAGATGTTCGAGCTACGCGCGGGCGGATGGCCGATCCGGTTCGAGACCTACGACAAGGCACACGCCGTCGATGGTTTCTGCGAGCTGCCTGCGATAGCGCGCTTCGTGGCGGAGCGTCTCGGGCTAGACCGGCCGTGGTCGTCTCCCCCGAGTCGCTCCGGATAGCTCCCGGGTATCTCCCGGATATCTCCCGGGGAACTCCCGGTAGAGCTACCCGGGAGTTACGCCGATGGGTCAACGGCGGTGGCTCTAGTCCACGATCGTCAGCCAGCACTCCGCGTTGAATTGACTCCAAGAGAGCAGACCGAAGCCCACGCTGGGATCACCGAAGTTCCCCCAGTTCCAGTAGTGCCCGTCGGTCAGATAGCATGACCAGGCCTGCATGACATGCTCGGTCAGACCGTTCTGATCCTGCCCTGCCAGATCAGCAGTTTCCGCTCTCCAGACCCGATTGCTGGCGTTATAGTAGAAGAGGCTGCTCCGCGATGCGACGCGCTTCGTGTTGTCCCAGTTGTACATACCCATCCGCAGGGTGCAGCCGTCAAAGTCCCCACACAAGGTGGTGATTGTGGCCAGAGGCACGGGAACCGTGCTGCCTCGTTGTGACTTGTAGGCGCGAAAGGACGCCCTCGCGGAACGGGTCGCCGCTTCGTCCGTCTCGGCACCCTCGGCAGCGTATTCGATCGCTGCATCGATAGCCTCCTCGCCCTGTGCGGCGCGGAGTTGGTCCGCGGGAAGATCATCACGATTTGCGCTAGCGAGGCCAGTTGGAGGTCCATCGTCAATTCGGGATCGCTGGCTCACGTCACCGTCGACGAAGTCGTGGTTCGTGGCGTCCTCTTCTGTGAAATCCTCGTCGGCGGGGTCGCATGCGACGAAACTGAGACATGCTGCAGTGAATACCGCCGCGGCGCAGGAGCGTAGGGGGGAGAGCCAGTGGCTCGATTGGTCTTGTGGGGTTGGCGTTGGGATGATGGACATGGTCGTGTTCTTTCTTATCGGTCTTCAGAACCGAAGGCTTCGCCGCCTACTCGGCACCGCGCGAGGTGCCGACGTGGTCGGCTTCTATAGATGCTGTTGTGATCTATTCTGTCAAGCATGCGCGGCATAGTCGCTGTGGAACCGCGCAGGCGTGCAGGCTGGTAGTCCCCGGCTGAATCAAATCGATCTGCGAAAGCCTCTCTGATTGAGGCGCAGTTTCGAACGCATCGCTAGAAAGCGACCGTTTACGCGTCATCGCGCCCCGCGGTAGTTTGTGCCGCTCCAGGGCCAGATCTCTACACGCTCATTGCCGCGAGAGCGCGTGCCTGCCCTGGAACGAATCAGCGACGCTAGGCAGCGTGGGGCCGAAGGGGGTTAGGCGTTGCCGGTGGTCGGCGGCGCAGGCTCGGAGTCATTTCCGAGATGGGCCCATAGCAAGGCCGCCGCGACCACCACCACTGGGCGGAAGAACAGATTGACCCCGGGAATCGCCAGCACCAGGGCCGCGCCAGCCGAGAAGCCCACTGCCAGCCAGGGGTGGGTTTCGACGACTCGCACTTCCGGCCGCCATCGTCGGGTCAGACGTGCGAGCATTGCCCCCCACCATCGTACGGGTGTGAAGACGATCCGCAGTGCCCGGGGGAGGGATGGATCGCAGGAGCTTTGATACCACGGAGCGAGCGGCATCTCGCCGGCCGGTTCGGTCATTGGGCGCACGCCGTGTTGCAGGGTGCGTGAACTGTCGAGGGCCTCGATGAAGATCCAGTGTAGCGCCCAGATAGCGTAGGTCACCACGATGAGCGGCCCGGAAGCGTCGCCGGTCAAACTTAGGATTGCCACGAGTGGCGCGAGCCCGGCACCGATGACGAATAGCTGTACGAGCGTTTCCCACGATGCCTGCACGTACCCGCGGAGGAAGGGTTGGCGTGCGGGCAACCCCGCATAGGTTTGTGCCCGCGCGGCCAGCTTGGCATAGCTATGTGTGAACAACACGGGAGAAATGGGGGCTGCGCTCACCAACAAACCGTAGAAGCGCTGTGCGGCGTGGAGCGGTTCGGTGTCGTTGAGTTGGATCGCTGCAAAGATCGCGCAAAGTACGGCGAAGGACATTGCCGGGACCAGGGCCGCACGCGCGAGCGTTCGATGCCGCAGCAGGAGGCGGCCGGCGACGGCGATCTGGGCCAAGCCGTAGAGGCACTGGGCACGAGCCTCTTGAGGGATCGGTGCAGTCGCGGTGGCGTGCCGCTGAAACTCACGCGCGATCCCCGAGAAGGCGTGCTGCAGCGTGCGATTTGACCCTTGGCGTGACGTATCGTCCGCGCCCGGCACGACGGGCGTGTCCTGGTCATCGGGCACGACGGTGACTGTAGCAGCAGTGGGGGGGGGGCATGGAAGGGAGCGGGCCTCCACCCACCGGCTTCGCGTGGCTCTATAGCCGAACGGGTGGCTTCGGTGGGCGCATCGCGTAGAAGATCCGAAGATCCCTCGCCTGGCGTCCCGGTGTGTTGGCCGGCTAAGCGGCGTGGCGTTGCCACGCCTGTTCGGTTTCGGTTTCGGTTTCGGTTTCGGTTTCGGTTTCGGTTCCGGGCGTGGGGTCGAGCGCTGGTTCTGGTTCTGGGTCCGGTTCGAGTGCGAGTGCCGGTTTGGGTTCGAGGCTGGCGATGGGTGGAGGTTCGGACAGAAGTTGAAACTGATCGAATTCGTCGGCCATGTCCTGGTCCGTGTGGTCGTCCTCGTCCTCGTCCTGGTCCTCGTCCTCGTCCTCGTCCTCGTGGTTGGCGGCGTTGCTGTCAGTGTGGTGCAGTGCCGTAGCCGCGTGGGCGGAGGGGATCCGAAACACGCGTCGTGCTGCGAGCAAGTTGGTCAGCACCTGGTCGAGCTCGCTCGCGTTCAGATTCGTCTGCAGGCGGAGTGCGCTGCGCGTGGGAGAGGTACTGCGCCTCAGGACGCGCAGTACCCTGCCGACGGGTGTGACCGCGGGGCAGATCGTGGGTGGGAATGCATGGGTCGCGCCGTCGGCATGCGCATGGGCCGCGGGCTCACATAGAGAATCGTGTTTGAGCTCGTTCATCGTTGGGTAGGTCCGTAGGTCCGTAGTTTCTCGGGCTGATGCTGCAATTTTGGTGCGCGCCACGGTCATGGTCCTGACTGGGAACATGTCGATATGCCCGGTTCCGCGGGCGCTTGACTCGTTCTTGAGTCAAGTGCCGATGTGGGCGGCCGCATTCGGGGCACTTGAGTCGGCGCCGCCGGTCGGATCGGACGCGGCGGAGCAACGATCCCTCATCCGCCAGCTAGCTGGCTTCCCGAGTCAACGCTTGCAGTTCATTCATCCGACCCTCGAGCCTTTCCACGAGTGGAAATTGGGTCCGGCAACGGTCCAGGTTTTGACCGACTCGGGCCGTCTTGCAGTAGACGTCACCGGCGAGGTGGTCGGCTAGAAAGCGCATGCCAGTTTCGAGTGAGATGATCGCGCCGGACAGCGGAAGAAGCTCGCGCTCGTAGGGCGTGAGTTGGGACTGCGAGCCCTCCAGGTAGCCCCGAACCAAGGCAGCGTAGTAGGGCAAGCGCAGCTGAACACGGGAGAGGTCTCGCTCGTCTTCCGCCGCAGGGTTGGGGATGCTGCGCACCATGTCCCCGAAATCGTAGAGTGCGGATCCCGGCATGACCGTGTCGAGATCGATCACGCAGATGCCCTCACCGCTCTCGAGGTCGATCATCAAGTTGCTCAGCTTGGTATCGTTGTGTGTCACCCGTAGCGGGAGGTCGCCCCTGTCGAGCGCTTGGGTGATCCGGTGCATCATCGTTGCGCGGGCGTGGGCAAAGTCCATCTCGGGTTGTACCGTTGCGGCGCGGTGGTGCAGATCGGCCTTTTCCAGCGCGCAGAGGTTGTGGTACCGCGTCGGGGTGCGATGAAAGTCTGGGATCGTTTCGTGGAGCAGCGTGGGTTCGAGATCGGCGAGGGTGGCCTGAAAATGGGCGAAGGCACGTCCCACCTCGGCGGCGAGTTGGGGGGAATCGATGGTCTCGTGGGTCACCGCACCCTCGATGAAGTTGTACGTCCGCCACACTTCTCCGGCGAGGGTGGCGTAGGGTTGTCCGTCGTGGGTCGGCACGACGGATAGGGCGCGCCGGTGCAGGTCGGGCACTCCGCGTCTGCGCAAGTGAGCGACGCAGTGGCGCGTGACATGCCCAATATTGTGCATCAGGAGGTCGGGGCGGGGAAACACTTTTGGGTTGATTCGCTGGTGAATGACGCGGAAGCAAGTCCTCGCGCGGCGATAGCGAGCGATGAAGGTATCGTTGATGTGGCCATTCCCGGTGGGTTTCATGTCCACGAAGGACGCATCAATGGCGAACGCGGCACCAACTGAGCTCGGGTCAAGAGGCCTCATGGTCGCCTCATGGTCGCCTTGTCGTCGAGAGGGAGAGCCGAGCTAGTCCCAGAGTCGAGAAGGGTAGGCGCCCGCGTGGATCAGCTTGCGAAGTGCCGTCTTGACGCCGGGCTTGTCGTCTGGGTAGGTCACGCCGAACCAGGTACTCGCTGTGGATAGTACATCGACCGTCATCATCCTCCGTCGCACCAGTTGATCGATGCAGGCGGGCAGATAGCACTCGGCCGTCACCGGCTCCTCTCCCGATAGAGTCGATAGAAACTGCCGCAGCAGGGGCTCGAGCTCTTCGATAAAGGGGGGAAAGAGGCCCCACATATTCATGGATACAAGTTCGTTGCCACTGAGTTGGCGTACGTTGCCGTCGGCGTAGAAATGTTGGGGGCCGTCTGAGGTGTGGTGGATGTCCGTGAGTTCTTCGATGCCCATGAGCTGCCCTCGGTCATCGGAGGTACATACGCCGCGGGAGACACCACCATGCGCGGACAATGTGTTCTTGAGCACAAAACCCACCAGAGCCGATCGGGCGGGCGCGGCCTGTGCGAGGGGACGCCGCAGGAAGGCCGCGAGCTGGCCGTAGGCGTCGAGCCCATAAAAGTCGTCCGCATTGATGGCGGCGAAGGGGGCGTCGATGTGGTTTCTCGCGCACCACACCGCGTGGGCGGTACCCCAAGGTTTCTCTCGGCCTGCGGGCAGGCGGCAGTCGGTTGGAAGGTCATCAAGAGTCTGAAACGCGTACTCAACCTCAATAAGGTGGCCGAACCGGGCCTCCACATAGCGACGAAAGGAGGTCTCAAACGCGTGGCGAATAACGAATACGACCTTGCAGAAGCCCGATCGCAGCGCATCGTAGACTGAAAAGTCGAGAACCGTCTCTCCGCCGTCGCCCATGGGGTCGAGCTGTTTGAGACCCCCGTACCGGTTGCCCATTCCGGCTGCGAGGACGAGAAGGGTAGGTCCGCTGTTCATCGTTGGTCGGGTCGCGTTGGGTCGGGTCGCGTTGGGTCGGGTCGCGTTGGGTCGGGTCAAGTAGGGGTGGTGTGCGTGTGGCGTGGATCTATTCGGTTTCCGCGAGCAGCTTCTCGTACGCGATGGCGTCCATCAAATTGCTGAGTGAATCTCTATCCGTGGGGCGGAGGGTGACGAGCCAGCCAGCCCCGTAGGGGGCGGCGTTGACGAGCTCCGGGCTCGCGTCGAGTTGATCGTTGGTGGAGGTCACTTCGCCGGCGAGCGGGGCGAACAGCTCGGAGACCGCTTTGACCGAGTCGACGTCGCCAAAGCTCTCTCCCGTTTCCAGCTTTGAGCCTGGCTCGGGGAGTGTCAGCATGGTGATGTCTCCGAGTTGGTCCACAGCGTGCGCCGTGATGCCGATGGTCACCGTTCCGTCGTCTTCGCCGCGAGCCCACTCGTGATCGCGGGTGTATCGGAGGTTGCTTGGGACTGCGTCGCTCATGATAGATTGCTCGATTGCTCGATTGCTCGATTGCTCGGTTGGGCGTCTACCGGTCACGCTTATAGAAAGGCCCTTGGACGAGGCGGCCGGTGAGCACCTTGCCGCGTTGCCGGATCTGGATCGTGTCTCCGGGGCCAGCGAGATGAGCGGGAATGTAGGCCATGCCCACCGCGCCGCCGGCGGTCGGCGCCGGGCCACCGCTGGTGACCTGGCCGACGACGCGATCATCCGCGTCCAGGATCTCGGCGTGTGGTCGAGCGATGCCGCGTCCTTCCACACGAAAGCCCACCAGTTTCCGTTTGCGGCCCTGCTGTTTGAGTGCGGCCAGGGCCTCTTGCCCCGTAAAGCTCGTCTTGTCGAGCTTATCGAGCTTCACAACCCAGCCCAACCCGGCCTCGAAAGCGGTGGTGGTCTCGTCGATGTCGTGACCGTAGAGGCACAGTCGGGCCTCCAGGCGCAGTGTGTCCCTGGCTCCGAGGCCGATGGGCTGGGTGCCCGCGTCGAGGAGCGCGTTCCAAACCGATTCTGATCGATGGGCCGGTACGAATAGCTCGAAGCCGTCTTCGCCCGTGTAGCCAGTTCGTGCGGCTTCCACCGGTACGCCGGCGAGCATCCCGCTAGCGAATGCGAAGCTCGGGAGGTCGAGCCAGCTGGCCTCGCCCAGTTCGGCCACGATGCCAGGGGCATCCGGACCCTGCACGGCTATCAGAGCCCATTGCTCGCTGCGATCCGCGATGTCACATAGCTGTCCTGCATGCTCGTGAAAGAAGGCCAAGTCCTTCGCGGTGTTCGAGGCATTGACCACCAATCGAAAGTCCTGTGCGCTGCGCCGGTACACGATACAGTCGTCCACGATGCCGCCGTCGGGGTAGCAGACGGCGGTGTACAGGGCCCGACCGTCGGCGAGTCTCGTCGCGTCGTTGGTGATGACGCCTTGCACTGCCTCGAGCGCACGTGGCCCTCGGAAGTCGATTTCACCCATATGCGAGACGTCGAAGATACCTGCCGCCTCGCGTACGGCCCTGTGTTCGGCGAGGATGCCAACGTACTGCAGCGGCATGTGCCAGCCCCCGAAGTCCACCAACTTGGCACCACGCGCGACGTGTGCCGCGAAGAGAGCGGTCTGCCTGGGTGCCGTTGTCTGCGTCGGTGCAGGAGTGGGAGTCGGAGTGGGCGTAGGAGTCATGGCACGGGCGATCGGCGAAGCGCCCGCCGCTGACTATCGGTGACACATGCGGGAGAAGCAAGGGCGGGTCTGGTACAACCTGCGGCGTGTTGCGAACTCGATCCGCCCGCGTGAACCCTCCCGTGAGCAAGCTACGTCGAGAATTGCGACGTTTGCCTTGCGGCGTAGGCTGGGTGGCGGCAGCGTGGGCTGCGCTTCTCTGTTGTGCGTCCTGTCACTCGCGGGGGGCGGGGCTCTCCGGTCAGGCCAGTCGCGGCGAGGCGGATCGCTATATCAAGAAAGCGGTCCGTAGCTCGAGCGAGGGGGTGATCTTGCTCCCGTCCCGCATGACGAACGGAATCTACGATCGCGCCCGTCTCAACGATGTCGCTCAGAGCCTGCGTGAGCCTCTGGCCGAGTGTTTCTTGGCGCGAGCGATCTCGACCATGCAGCCGGGCATTGTGGATGGCGAAGAGGTCTACGTCCATGTTCCCGAGGGGCAACTGCGGATTCGAGCTCGCTTGTCCGCTGCAGGTGCTGTGCTCCGGGCAGAGTTGCTCGATTCGGGGTTTTCGGATGGTGTCATGGAGGCGTGTGTGATCGGGGAGATCCAAAAACAGCGCTTCCCGCCGGCGAACCGCGCCAATCTTAGCTATGTCGACGTCGTCTATTGGGTCAGTCTTGGATTCAATCCCGACGCCCATAGCGCAAGTGCAAAACTGCACTTGCGCAAGGAGCAAGCGCGCGCGGGCGTTCGTGGCAAGAAGTGTTTGGAGGGCAGGGTGCCGGCCGGCACGTACGTGGTGGAGGGGCTCAGCCTGATCGGTCGAGAAGGGCGGACACTCGCCCATCGTGTGTCCGGTGTGGGTGTGCCACAAAAAATCGTGCCGTGTGTCTCACAAGCACTCAAAGGCATTTCGCTCGCGCCACAGCGAGACTCCTTTGTTCGGCCCATCTCGCCACGAGTGGAATATGTGGTGTCGGCGGACGGTCGCATCACCACTTCCGATGAACGGTGGTTGCGGGTGCTCACGCTGGAGGAAACGGCCTTGCGTGAGGAGCGACGCCTCGAACTCGAACACGAACTCCAACAACGCGAGAAGGTCGACGGAGCGAGCCCACCGGCCGCGATGCCGTGGACACGCGGCGCGACGCCTCCAGCCTCCAGCGATGAGGCGGGCGTCACCCCTGGGGTCGTCACCGGGGGAGCGGCGACCCCCGACTTGCAACCCAAGATCCAAGCTTCGCCTGGCGGCGGTAGCGTTCGGGATGCCACGGTTCTTCCGGGCGTACCGGGTGCCGTGGGAATCCCGGACGCCGCCGGCGTCGTCGTGCCACCGGCGACGGGGGACGCCCCCGCCCCGCTGGCGTCACTGCCCCCAAGAGGCTTAAAACTGGAGCTCCGTCCGCGGCGCCCGCACTAGGACGGGGCACTGCGGACCCCGTCTCCCCTCGTCAGCACCATCGCATCGACCACGCGATCGAGCGCAAGGGTAAACCCCTTACGGATCACCCCCACCACGCCGATCATCTCGTGGTGTAGGGGTGGGACATGAACGAGATCAAGAAGAGCCGCAAGACGAGGCGGACGGAGGCGGAGCGCGAGGAGTGGGCGGC
>JAZGFE010000035.1:0-25922 GCA_036479215.1 Nannocystaceae bacterium
GGAGTAATTCGAAGATTCGTTCTTTGAGCTGGGCATCTTTCTCCTTCAGCTGGGCATCTTTCTCCTTCAGCTGAGCGAGTGCGTCCAACAGCGTCACGCGATCGTTAGATCACGATACGGCAACGAAGTCGATCCCCATTTTTTTTTCAAAACGCGTGGTTCGCGAACCGAAAATATGGGTGGTTCGCATCGAGAATATTGGGGGCTGAACGGTTACGTGAGGTCGCCCTTCGCCGAGATCAGTCCGGCGCGACCGTCGAGTGCTGCGGCGTGCTTTGCTGACCTTGGTTGTTCGGCCAGTGCCTCCAGCAGCGCGTCGCTCCACACAGTGGCGGACACGTGGCGCGCGTCACCATCCCTCGTTTGACGCTCTCGTGGGTCGGAAACGGGCGCATGCTCGGTCGTAGGCGCGGCAAATCGGAACCGGAGGGTCCACAGTCCCAAAGGCGTCGTGCGACTCAAGTTCCAACACGAACTTGATCGGGATTTCCTCACAGTGTGCGTGTAATCGCACGTGAGAAAGCGGGGAATTGGTTGCGTTGTGGTCTGCGAGCTCGTACTGCATGCGCCTGGGTCTGGCTGGGCTCGGGAGCGCGGCGTCGCCCCCCATTGCTGGTAGCGTACAGATTGTAGAAAATCTGAAGAAGGGCGGCAGGTAGGGGTCCCCTCGGCCAGGTCAAGAAGGGAGGGAAGTCGAGCGAAATCACCGCCATCCCAAGGCGCCTAGACGCGCTGAACATCAACGACTGGGTCGTCACGATCGCGGCGGTGGGATACCACAAGGAAATCGTGACCACGATCTTGACCACGATCTTGGCCACGATCTTGGCCACGATCTTGATCACGATCTTGACCACGGACGAAGCTGCGGGAAGCGCAGCGTGCGGCCAATCTCGTTGTCGACACTCCGGGCCTCGGGCCATGCGAAAACAGATAGCCGCCGACCTCGATCGATTCCCACCGCACACGCGGATCGGACTTCAGAGCCTCGGTACTACAGCCCGGTCTCGACCGACAAACTCGACCACACGCGGCACGCATCACGCAGCGCCGCCACGTCGTGCGTGCGCACGAACTCCACCCCAGCACGGACGGCGTACAGCTCGGCCGCCAAAGTCGCCGCGCCCACCGCCGTGGTCTCGCGCCCGGCCACGTGCCTCAGAAACGACTTGCGGGATACGGATACCAAGGTAGCGAGCCCGTAACGACGCTTGAGCTCGCCTATGCGGGCCAGCACCCGCAGCGACGGCTCAGGCGTGTCCCCTAGAAAGAAGCCCATCCCGGGATCGAGAATCAATCGTTCCGATGCGATACCAGCCGCGCTCAGCGTATGCACACGCTCGTCAAAAAAGTCAAAAATACGGGACCATACGGTCTTGGGATCCACCCGCACGTAGCTCGCAGGCCCCCGCTGCACCGAATGCATCACCACCAGGCCGCAACTCGCTCGGGCGAGCTCGCCGTATATGGCCGCATCCGGAAAACCGCGAATGTCATTGAGGTAGGCCACCCCTTGTCCTAGCGCATAGCTTTGGGTCTCGGGCAGGTAGGCGTCCACCGACACCGGGATCCCCACGCTGTGGAGTCGTGCGATCACGGGCTCGAGGCGGCGAATCTCTTCTTGCGCCGGCACCCGCCGTGCATCCGGATGACTCGAGGCGGGACCGAGATCCACCACCGTCGCGCCGGCCTCGACAAGCGCTATCGCATGGTCAGCGGCGCGATGGTGGTCGAGGTAGAGACCCCCGTCCGAAAACGAGTCTTCGGTGATATTGACGATCCCAAAAATATCGGGACGTTCAGGCATGGGCCACCGATGCCCGGCAGATCTGGCCCAGGAATCCGCTCATAGTCGCTTTTGCAGTTTCTCTCGCACACGCTTGGCGCGACCCTCGGCCGCACCGAGAATCTCGACGAGCTCCTTCAGCTGTTCAGCGGCGAGGCCATCGATACCTGCAAAGTCGACTAGATTTTTCACGGGCTCCGCAGCGAACCCACGTAGCTCGCGAATACGCTTGGCAAAGACAGGCGTACGCCGTCGCTCTCGCGTCCGCAATCCCTCCTCGTCCAGCATGCGCTCGAGCCGTCGCGAGGTCCATCGTTCCTTCTCGGCGCGTTTGATGACGGTACGCTGCCGCGACTTGGGCAACATGGCGACCACACGCAGATGCGCCATGCCGAGGTGCTCGAACTCGGGCGAAAGGCCAAGGCGCGTCAGCATTTCGTACACATGATGATAACGGCACAAAGATGTGACAGAGAAGCCCGTATCCAATGTGCGGTGGACCTCGCGAAACCACAGCGAGTCATCGTAGTGAGCGTACTGCTCGTGTTGCGTGAGCTCCGTGAGCAACTCTCCGACTCGATACGCTTCGGGTAGCATCAGCTGGCGCCGCATCCCGGCCATCGCACGGAGCTCTTCTAGAATCGGCTCGCGCGACTTGGGGGTGGCCTTCGCCTTGGTGGTCTTACGATTGGGCACGTCCGGCATCGTAACGTTCCGCGATGCAGCTGGCGCGGCGTGGGTTGCGTGTAGGACGAGATGTTGGTGTCCGGCCCGCGGGCCTGCCAGTTTGCGCGCGCATCGCTTGTCGGATCGGCCGTCGATGGGCTCGCAGGAGCGATTGACAGTACCGACAGGGGGCGTTTGTGCACGCCGCGATTTTGCAGGGATCGCATGCCAGCGCGACTCAGCGCGCGCCTTGGCGCGGTTCGGAAGGAAGGCAGAGGTCTACGAGAGTCCGCGCGGGTGCACCATGAAGCGGTCCGAAACAACCGCCTCTGTTTTGGCTACGAGCCGAGGCCGACGTGAGATCGATGCTATCTTCGGTGGCGTCCTCGCCACCGTATGGAGATCAAGCCTCGCCACGGTATGGAGATCAAGCCTCGTCACGTTGCGTTTCTCGTTGCCGCGGCTGCGGGACTCGTCTTCGCTGGCTTCTCAACCTTCGACTTCGCGCTGCGACTGGATCGCCAAGTCCACGACATCCACTGTTCGTTCGTCCCCGGACTCCTCAGCGCCGACCACTCGGGTTCCAGCGGCTGCCATTCCACGATGATGAGCCCCTACTCGTCGTGGTTCCGCACCCAGCTTTGGGGTGGCATACCCATCGCGCTACCCGCCATGTCGGTATTCTCGTTCCTCGTCTTCCGCGGCGTAGAACTCCTCAGCACGCGTGGGCGCGAACGCCACCAAGCGGCGCAGATCTTGTTCGCCACCTCCTTCATCCCCGTAGTCGCATCCGTCGCCATGGGCCTGATCTCGTGGCTGGAGCTTCAAGCGGCCTGCAAGGTTTGTATCGGCATCTATGTCTCGAGTTTTGTGGCGATGATTTCGGCGGCTGCGATCGTTCACGACAGCCGAAACGCCGCCCTGAGCGAGGACGCAGCTGACCTTGCCGGACCGCTCGGCCGTGCCATCACGGTCTGGGGCGCGCAAATCGGCGTATTTGTGGCCGTCCCCGCGCTCGTCTATGCCACGAACGTACCCGACTACACGCCGCACATGGGAGATTGTGGCGATCTCCTCAGCACCGAAGATCCAAACAGCATCATGGTCGACCTCGAAGCCGGACCTTCCGCCGCCGTGGAAGCCATCGAAGTCTTCGACCCCCTCTGTCCCGCCTGCCGAGCCTTCGAACACCGCTTTGCGGCCTCCGGTTTCGCCGATCATATTCGTCGCCGCGCGGTGCTGTTTCCGCTGGACGATGCGTGCAACTGGATGGTGAGCGCGGCCCTCCACCCGGGCGCGTGCACCATCAGCGAGGCAATACTGTGCGCAGACACACGCTCACAGGTGTCTGCCCAGGCCGTCATCCAGTGGGCGTTCACTCACCAAGCGGAGATCCTCACCGCCACGCGAAACGACCCAGCACTGGCCAAACCCATGGTCGAGCAGGCCTTCCCTGCTCTCAAAGGCTGTATTGGGTCCGATAAGGCGCGCGCGAAGCTTAACCGGTCGCTGCGCTGGACGGTCAAAAATAAGCTTTCGGTCCTCACCCCACAGCTCTACGTCGACGGTCGCAAACTTTGCGACGAAGACACCGACTTGGGCATGGAATACGCACTCACCCAGATGCTAGCCTCCCACCGCTCTCGTTGATGCCCATGTCCTTTGCCGGTCGTTTCACGCTCGCAGCCGTGCTGTTGCTCATTCCGACGGCTTCCACATATGCCTGGGTGGGATCCGCGGCGAAACGCCTCGAAATCGCCACGGCCCGCGCAAACGAGCACCCACACGCCGACACACAAGTCGCAACGGCAGCGCCCGCGGATGAAGCGTACTGCAACGCCGGCCTACGAAAGGTCCTGCAGCGCGTACTCAAAAGCTGTGGCCTGCTCGGCAGTGGCGAGGTGCGGGGATGCCAACCCGCCGACGCGAAAAGCGTCGCCACGATGGCGGGCCCCGATTTCAACGCCCTTTTCGCACCGGTAGCGGGTCGTGCGGGGATCGTCCAGTTCGAGAAGAACACCTCGCAACTCGATGCGCGTGACCGCACACTGCTCGACGGTGTGTTCGCGGACCAGCGCGGTGCCAGTTATTTCCTCGTGGTCGCGCGCGCTTCTCCAGAGGGCAGCGTCCAACACAATCGCGCCCTGTCTCAAGACCGCGCCCAAGCCGTACTCTCGCATTTGCGCGAGACGTTCCAAGACCCCGATCTCGACCGTGAGGTGGGACTTTTGTGGCTGGGCGAGGAGTTCGCGCAGCTCGACACGGATTTTTGCCGGTGGAACCGAAGCGGTGACCCCTCCGCATGCGAAACTGCCGATCTCAACCGAAGCGCATTCGCAGCATGGATCGATTGTCAGTTGTAAAATCGGCGGCCGTCGCCGCTCCCCTCACGCTGTGCCTGGCCGCTTGCCCCTCCCAGACCCCAGGCGATGCCAAGTCCTACGGTTCTGCGAGCCGCGTCGAGGCGGTCACCGCCAAGCCCCCCGCCACGGTGTCTGTGGACGATTTTTGCGACACGCGACGCGCTCCAGCAACATTGCGTTTCCCGCCGCTCGGCGAAGACGGTGAAGCCCCGTCCAACACCGCGGCGATGTGGATCAACGCCTGGGCGAGCTGGTGCGCGCCTTGCCTCGAAGAGTTCCCCACCCTGGCCAAGTTCGAAAAGCGCCTGGCTCAAGACGGCGTGAACATGCGCTTCATCTATTTATCCCTCGACACCGAAGCCGCCCCCCTCGACCGACTCCGAGCCCGCGAACCGAACACGCCGACCACACTGCGCATCCGCGACGAGCAGGCCCTCGACCCGTGGCTCGCCAGCTTGGGGCTCCGTGCGTCTACGATGCTCCCCTTCCATGTTTTCACCCGTACGGGCGGAAATGTGAGCTGCATCCGAACCGGCACGGTGAGCAATCGCCACTACGCGACCATCAAGAAGCTGCTGCGACCCGCCCCGCCGGCATAGGAGACAAGCTCCGATGCGCCGCGCACAACGCCCCCCTCGTCCCCGTAGGCCTCGTCCGCCGCCGCCCGAACGTCCCGTACCGTTCCGAATCGGCGCCTGTATGCCCGGCCGTGTCCGTGGCGTCGGGCCATCGCCACCCCACCATCGCACCTCCAGCGCCGCCTACAACCTCGCGCCGCGTGGACGATGGGGACCCACATGACCGCTACGAGCGCTTCGTTCCTCGTTCTAGAGGACAACGAGGTCGACTTCATGCTCCTCGAGCGAGCGCTGCGATCAGCGTGTACGCGGATTTCCGCCTCTATTGCAGTCGACATCACCCACGTCGAGACGCTGGGCGAGGCGGTCGCCGCGTTCCAACACAGACGATTCGATTGCGCGTTTATCGATCTTATCGTGAGCGACAGCTACGGAGGCCTCGACTCCCTCGCCCGCCTTCGCTGCGAGGCGAGTACCATTCCCATCGTCGTCTTGTCGGGACTCAACGATGCCGTGCTCGCCGTCCGGGCCCTCAAAGATGGCGCCAAGGACTACCTCGTCAAGGGGCGCTACTCCCTCAGCTCACTCGTACAGACCATTCTCGACGCGGCTCCATTGCTCGCGGGCGACAAACTTTTGGAGGAGGCCGCGCCCACTCCAGAACTCCCCGTCCGTATCGCCGCCCTGCTCTCACCACGCGAAAACGACGTGCTCCGACAACTACTCACCGGCTCGAGCGTGACGGAGATCGGTGCAAAACTCCATCTGAGCCCCCACACGGTCCGGAACCATTTCAGGTCCATCTATTCGAAACTCGGCGTCAACTCGCAGACGAAACTATTGCTGTTGATCCGCGCAGCCTGAGCGTGCCGTCCGGGCGAGGTCGAAGGGTGTCCCGGGAAGCAACCAAAAAGGATGACGGCCGCCCCATTGTGGAACGAGGCCGCCCCTGCTTGGACACAGGCGGGCCGCCTGGTGCCGGGAGACTATGGGAATGGCCTCCGCTGGCCATGCAGCCACCGCCCGGCATCGCCGAGGTATGGAGCGTGTATCACGAGGCAATCATCGGCACTCACGCCCGTCATGCGGCGCGAATCGAGGCAGCAGACTCCGGCGGGGGCGCGTCGGAGGAGAGCGCAGGTGACTTCGCATCCGTGAGAACTGCCCGTCTGGACCCCGATTGCACCCCTCTTGTGGTCGTCCGGGTGCGCCGACGACACAACAGGATCGAGATCGAGCTCCCGGCCGACGCCCGCGAACGCATCCACGGCGCACTCGCGGATCTCGAATCGATCTATGCGCACACGCCCGATAACTGCGACTGGGTGGTGGGCGCGACCGAGGGTGCTCGGCCCCCGCAACTTGTCCTGGGTGCCGTCCGTGGCTACGCGCGACAGCTCGCCGCACGCGGCGGCGCGGTATGGATCCAGCGACCACGTTGGTAGGCGAACGCCAGCCCCACAGCCTCGCCCCGGGATGACAACCCGGGCCCCGGTGAGCGCAAAGCGCTTCCGCGCCGCGAGATCGATCTCCGCGCGATCGATCTCCGTGCTTTGCTACAATGAACGATGGTGTCACGGCCCTTCGCTTCCAGCCTCCTGATCGCATCGATTCTAGCCGCCTGTGGGCGTACCTGGCCTCCAACGGGGGGAGCGGATGCGCTCGCGGACGACACGGGCCCGGCCACTGCCAGCGGAACGGCGTCCGGCGACACCGTTGCTGGCACTTCCTCCCCTGCTGAAGGTGCAGACAGCACGAGCGCCGAGCCCGAACCCGAGGAACTGGGGCCTTCCTGCCGCCAGATCCTCGGATGCCTTGCGCCCTGCATGGCGCAAGGAGGTGACACGGCGGGGTGCCTCGCAACGTGCGGTGAAGGCGCAAACCCGAGTCAGGTCCAGCTCGCGGCGGGACTGATGGGGTGTGTGGCCATCAACTGTTTCCAATCGGGCGACTGCACCAGCGGACTCCAAGATTCTGCCTGTGTCACCTGCATCGGCGTGGGGATGGTGCTGCCCAGCCCGCCAGGCTGCGAGGACGAGGCGGCAGCCTGCGTCTAGTGGTCGCGCGGAGGTGGTCCAAGACGGTCGGGTCCGCCGGGTTGGCGACCCGACACGGCGCGTCTTCCGTGGTTGGGCTAGCCGGGAAGCTGGGACGACGATACTAAGAAACTCCTACTCGCCTCGCTGTGGCTGGACCATGAATGCAGATAACCCACTCCTCTCCACGAGCCTCCCGATTCCGTTCGATCTCATCGAGCCCGGCCACGTGGAGCCCGCCATCACGCTGTTGATCCAACAAGCAGAGTGTGGACTTGACGCCATACGACACCTCGACGGCGTGCCGACCTACGGCACCGTCGTCTCGGCCCTTGAGCACGCCAGCGAAAAGCTGGAACGTGCCGTCGATATCGTCGCGCATCTCGAGAACGTGGCCACCACAACCGAGCTGCGCGCGGCATACAACGCCATCTTGCCTCGCGTCAGCGCGTTTTTCTCCTCGATTCCGCTCGACGCCGACCTATGGCGAGTGCTCTCCGCCTACGCCGATACCAACGAAGCCGCGCAGCTCGGCGGTACGCAGGCTCGCCTGCTACGCAAGACCGTCGACAGCTTTCGACGCCACGGCGCGATGCTCGACAACCCGAGCAAGGAAGAGCTGGCCGCCCTCGACGTGGAGCTCACCAAGCTCACCACCGCATTTGGAGAGCATGTCCTCGATAGCACGAACGCGTTCGAGCTCGTCATCCACGAAGAGGCACAGCTCGCAGGTCTCCCCGAGTCGGCACGGTCCGCCGCTCGAACCTCCGCCGAGACCAAAGGCATAGAGGGTCACCGATTCACCCTACAGGAGCCGAGCTTCGGGCCACTTCTGACCTACCTCGACCATCGAGCTACCCGCGAACGAGTGTGGCGCGCACACAACACAAGGGCGACATCGGGAACGTTCGACAATCGAGCCCTGATCCCCAAGATATTGTCGCTGCGGCACCGCAAGGCGACGCTTCTCGGCTACACGAACTTCGCCGACTTCGTTTTGGAGGATCGCATGGCCCGAAACGGCGCCAAGGCGGCCTCGTTCGTCGCCGACCTACGAGTCCGAACGGAGGCCGCATTCGCTAGCGAACGGGCTGACTTGGTCGCATTTTACGAACAACGGCGCACGCCCGCCGAAAAAGGCCCGCTGATGCCTTGGGACCTCGCCTACTACGCGGAGAAAAAACGGCTTGCGGAATATGATTTGGACGAGGAGCAACTTCGTCCCTATTTCCGTCTGGAGTCGGTGCTCAGCGGACTCTTCGAGGTCGCCAACCGACTCTACGGCCTCGATATCCGCCCGGCCCATGATGTGCCTGTGTGGCACGAGGACGTACGAACCTATGCGGTCGAAGAAAGCGGTCGCTACGTCGGGAGCTTCTACGCCGACCTCTTGCCGCGCGAGAGCAAACGGCCGGGCGCATGGATGCAGGGGCTGGTCGTCGGCGACCGCCGACGCGACGGTACGCGTAGCCCACATGTCGCGCTGATCTGCGGCAACCTCACACCACCCACTGCCGGCCGGCCCTCGTTGCTCACCCACCGCGAAGTCGAGACCATCTTCCACGAATTTGGTCACCTGCTCCACCATCTCCTCACGGAGGTCGACAGTCGTAGCCTTGCGGGCACCAACGTCGCATGGGATTTTGTTGAACTGCCGTCACAGATCATGGAAAATTGGTGCTGGGAACGCGATGCACTTGCCCTGTTCGCCGAGCACTACCAAACCGGCGCCACAATCCCCGACAGCTTGTTCGACCGGATGAACCGCGCACGGAAGTTTCGCAGTGCGAGTGCGATGATGCGACAGCTGGGCTTCGCTGACGTCGACCTGGCGCTACATACCGAGTACGAGGCCGACACGGGCGGGGATCTGTTGCACTATTGCCGCGAACGTTTCCAGCCCTTTTCTGCAACGCCACTTCCAGACACCTTTGCCATGATCTGTGGGTTCTCCCACCTCTTCTGTAGCCCCGTGGCCTACGCCGCCGGCTACTACTCGTACAAATGGGCTGAGGTCCTCGACGCCGACGCGTTTACGGCGTTCCAACGCGAGGGGCTACTCAACCCCAAGACAGGCGCGAGGTTCCGGTCGGAAATCTTAGCTAGGGGAGACAGCCGCGACCCTGCGGAATCCTTCCAAGCCTTCATGGGCCGTGCCCCCGCCGTGGGCCCGCTCCTACGGCGAAGCGGGCTCGACGTGGACACCGGAGCTAAGGTCGAGGTGAAGGCCGGCTAGCCGCGGCTACGATGCGCCTCGACCAGTTCGGACACCACGGCAGGATCGGCCAGCGTGCTCACATCCCCGAGATCATCATATCTCTCGGCCGCGATCATCCGGAGAATGCGCCGCATGATCTTCCCCGAACGTGTTTTGGGAAGACCCGCCGTCAGCTGCACGTGATCTGGAGTAGCGATGGGTCCGATCGCAGTGCGACACCGCTGTCGTAATTCCTGCACGAGTTCGGCCTGGTCCCGCGCTTCGGCACTGGGTTTGGTGATCACATAGGCGTAGATACCCGTACCCTTTATCTCGTGCGGGCACCCGACGACCGCCGCCTCTGCCACATCCGGATGTGCCACGAGGGCGCTTTCCACCTCCGCCGTCCCAAGACGATGTCCCGAAACATTGAGCACGTCGTCGACCCTCCCAGTGATCCAGTAGTAGCCATCCTTATCCCGTCGACATCCGTCACCCGTGAAATAGCGCCCCGGGAAGCGACGGTAGTAAGTGTCGAGGAATCGTTCCTGATCGCCCCAGATCGTCCTCGCTTGCCCCGGCCAAGCACGAGCCAAGCAAAGGTTCCCACTGACGTCGTTACCCTCGAGCAGTTTGCCGTCATCATCGACCAAGATCGGCTCCACACCGAAAAACGGCAGCGTGGCCGAGCCAGGCTTGGTCGGCGTAGCTCCGGGGAGCGGTGTGATCAGGATGCCGCCTGTCTCCGTCTGCCACCAGGTATCCACAACAGCACACGCCCCGTCGCCCACCACATCATGGTACCATTGCCAGACATCGGGATTGATGGGCTCGCCCACAGTCCCCAGCACGCGCAACGAACTGCGATCATATTTCTTGACGATCTCATCTCCGGCGCGGGCGATGGCACGGATCGCGGTGGGTGCCGTATAGAAAATGGTGACCCCGAGGTCCTGCACAACCTGCCAATAGCGACCCGCATCGGGGTACAGCGGCGTAGATTCGAACATCACCGTTGTGGCACCGTTGGCAAGGGGGCCATAGACGATATAGCTGTGGCCCGTCACCCAACCGATATCCGCGGCGCACATGTAGACATCACCCGGCTGATAGTCGAATACCAGCTCGTGCGTGAGCGCGGCATACAGCAGGTAACCCGCCGTCGTGTGTAGGACACCCTTGGGTGTCCCGGTCGACCCTGAAGTATAGAGGATGAACAGTGGCGACTCGGCATCCATCGCCTCTGCATCCGCCGTGGCCGGCTGCTCGGCGCATGCCGTAGCGAAATCGATATCCCGCCCCGGCGTCATCGGCACGTCCAACTCGGTACGACGCACCACCAACACCTTTTCCACCGAGGGGGCCCCTTTCAATGCCGCATCTGTCGTCACCTTGAGCGGGATCGTCTTCCCCCCGCGCAGCCCCTGGTTCGCGGTTACCACAACCCGGCAATCTGCATCGACGATGCGCCCGCGCAGCGCCTCTGCGGAGAAACCGGCGAACACGATGGAATGAATCGCACCGATCCGTGCACAGGCCAGCATCGTATAAGTTAGCTCCGGGATCATCGGCAAGTAGATGCAGACGCGGTCCCCGGGCCGGACCCCCAGCGAACGCAACGCGTTCGCTGTACGGCAGACCTGCTCGTGCAGCTTTCGATAGCTGATATGTTCGTACTCACCCGGTTCGTCCCGGACCCAGATGATCGCCGTTTGCTCCCCCCTCTCCTCCAAGTGCCTGTCTACACAGTTCGTGCAGGCGTTGAGCTTGCCGTCTGCGAACCAACTGAACTTCGCGGCGTGCATATCCGCTTCCACCACGGACTGCGGCTCCCGCACCCAGGTGAGCCGCTGAGCCTGCTCTCTCCAGTACGCTTCGTTGTCGTCGATCGACTGGCGATAGGTTCGTTGGTACGCCTCCAATGAGGAGATCGTTGCTCTTTCCGCGATGCGAGGCTTGACCGGTATCATGGCCCGAATCTAACACCGAACCGCGGAACGCGGCCCAACCGCAGTTCGGCTCGCGTTCCGTCGAACCACAACCGAAACCGGTCCGAGAACCGGACCGAGAACCGGACCGAGAACCGGACCGAAGGCAAGGCTCACCGTACGACGGGGGACACCGGCGATCGCTCGGCCAGGCGCCCGCCATCCGTAGGTTCGGCCCGGCACGCGCTCCATCCGAAGGCGCCGGCCGGGCGGCACCGTAGACCCGCGCGAACAGCGCTTCAGCCCTCGAGCAGCCCTATGGCAGCCCTCGAGCGGGCCGCCATAGGGGACACCCGACGTCCGCCATCCGCGCGCGCTCGCGGCAGACTCGCCGGCCCGCTGGCCGGCTGGCGCAGCGCCGAGAGCGAATCTCGGTTCAGCGAGATCCCACAACCCGTTTGGGAGGAAGACTGGACAAACACACATGCTGTATGTATGTTCAGTATGCTGCCGGCGAGACGTTGTCTGCTAGAGCTTCCGGCAGGGCTTTCCCCGCGCACGAACCCTCCTTCAAGGGACCCCGGCATCTGCCTTCTTCGGGGTCATCACGCGCGCGGGGAGAGCCTGTAGTCTTGGATGACGCCCGGACGCGCGTCCGGGTCCGCAGACCCCGACCGCTCGCACCCACGCCGCTCACACAGCCATGAAACGCGTGGGGGACGGAGCTCGTACACGCCGAATGTAAGCTGCACGGGATCTCCGCGTTGCCGGGTCACGTGCTAGCGTCGCGCGTCGTTCCCTCCGGCCCGGGCTCCAAGATGCATCACACAGCTCACCCGTTCCTATCCCCGATCCATCACCACAACCCGAAGGCTCGGCTCGCGTGGGTGGCCATCGTCGTATGGGGCACCGGCTGCACCGCCATGACACCGCAACTACCCGCAACCGATGTGGCCGGGTTGTCGACCATCGAAGACCGTGGCGATCGAGAACAAGCCTACGCTTCGCAGCAGATCTATACCCACCGCGAGGCCCAAGGGCTGCGGTACACTAAGGGCACCGATCCCAACGCCGCGAAACGGAGCTGGCAGTCGCTCGATGCGGTGCTGCGATCCGACATGAACGCCGCGGCGGCGCTCCCCAATCGGCACATCCGCACCAGCCGCGTCCTCGCCACACTCGCCATCGCAAGCGGACTGGTGGCCATCTCGGGCTTCGCTGCCTCGTCCCGCGACGGACTCGACGTGTCACGTCTCGACGGCGCCGGCGCGATGCTGATGGGCGGTGGCGTCGCGGCCCTCGGCTTCGCCGTCGGTTCCGGTATTGCCTACGGACGATCGAGAACCGGATACCAACGGGCCGTAGAGGTCTACAACGACAGCGTAGGCATGCGCATGGGCCTGTACACGCCGAACGGTCAATACATCCCGGGAGATCATGTTCTCGTCGACAGCGAAGGGTTCATCGTGCTGGGCTCACCTCGGTCCGAGTCGACCCGCCCGATCGCGCCCCCGCCTCCACAGCCCGAGCTCCAGCCCGCACCGCCGTCCCCCGCAACACCCACGGTACGCCCCGACATCCATGAGACCCCCTCCTCTCCAAATCACGGGCAAGCCGACCGCCACAGCAGCGAGGTGGAAAGCGCGTCCGATGCTCCCACCACTGAGGCTGTCCGGCCGCTGCGTCTGTCCCACCGCGCACGCTCTCCCACCGCCGGAATTCTCCTACCGCAAAAACGCTCGCACCGCTGAGCGCTGAGCGCTGAGACGGTTCCACCGCCGCAGCGGGCTCCGCACGTGAGTGCGGAGCCCGCTCATCCACGCCGTCGCACTCCGCCACCGCCCCGAGTAGACTTCTCTTCGTGCACGTACTCCGCCGTCTCACCGCGGCCGTACTCGGCGGCCTCGCGCTGGCCCACTGCCAACTCCAGGCGGGCTCCACACGTGAGATATCCGGGGAAAGTCTCTACCTGCGCCACTGCGCACGCTGCCACGGGCCCGATGGGACCGGGGCCGAAGGCGTGAAGGCGACGCCCGACCTCAGCCGACGAGACGCCGGTAAAGCGTTGAGCGCCAACATGATCCGTCGCGCCATCAAGGCCGGCAAACCGCCGAAGATGCCAGCCTACGGCGAACAGTTTCTCGAGCCCTCACTGCGCTCGCTCGTCGCCTACGTGCGCGGCCTCTCGGCCGCCGCCCAGAAAAAATAGAGAAGGCCGGTTCGCCCGCTCGCGCCGCGGCGACAATGGGCTATACCGGCCCCGTGAGCCTTGTCGTTCTTGAGCGCGCCTCCCTCGGCTATGGAAAGAAAAGCCTGTTTTCCGCACTCGACCTCCGCATCGGTGCGGGAGATCGCATGGGCCTGGTGGGGCCCAATGGCTCGGGCAAGACCTCCCTCTTGCGGGTACTCGCGGGAGAACAGAGCCTAGACGAAGGCACGCTCCGACCCCAAAAATCGCTGCGCGTAGGGTACCTGCCTCAAGATATCGCCCTCGACGGCGGACGCACTGTACTCGACTTCGTGATCAGCAGCGTGCCGGGGCGCGAGGGGCTCGATACCGCGGCAGACGATGCGCAGCGAGAGCTTGAGGAACTCCAGCTCCGCGTCGAGGCCGGCGCGGAAGATCAAACGGAGGCCCTCATGCAGCTGGCCCAGCTGCTGGCCGAGCTGCACGAACGCCTCGCGCACTTCGACACCCACTACTCCGCGCACCAGGCCGGCCGCATCCTCGCTGGCCTCGGCTTTGTCGCCAGCGACCACGATCGCGACCTCGGCGAGCTCAGCGGTGGCTGGAAAATGCGTGCGCTTTTGGCCGCGCTGCTCTTCCAGCAACCAGACCTGCTGCTGCTCGACGAACCGACCAACCATCTCGACATGCCATCGGTGGCGTGGCTCGGCGACTTCCTGCGAGGGTACGGGGGTGCGTTCGTGCTGATCTGCCACGATCGTGAGTTTCTCAACGAACAGATCGACCGAGTGGTCTCGTTCGAAAGCGAGGGTGTTCGTCAATACAGCGGCAACTACGAGCACTATCGCCGCCAACGAGCCGAGGAAGAAGTGGTGCTGGAGAACGAGGCGAAGAACGCCGCTCGAGAACGCGAGAAAGCGGAGCAATTCATCAACCGGTTCCGCGCCCAAGCGAACAAGGCCAAAGCGGTCCAAAGCCGCGTGAAGGCCCTCGCCCGCATGGCAGACGTGCAGCTCTTCCGGCCTCGAAGCGTGATGCGATTTCGTTTCCCACCCTGCGACCGAAGTGGCGATCATGTCCTGAAAATCGATCGACTGGGAAAATCCTATGGCGACCACCATGTGCTCGCAGAGGTCGACCTCACGGTACAGCGCGGCGAGAAGATCGGCATCATCGGGGCCAACGGCGCCGGCAAGACCACTCTACTGAAAATCCTAGCCGACGAGCTTCCCGCAAGCGGCGGCGAAGTCCGCATGGGGAACAAGGTGTATACCGGTTACTACGCGCAGCACCATACCGAGTCACTCACGCCGGACCATACAATCTACGAGGAGGTGGCGCAGCGAAACCCCGACGCCGGTCAGACCCGCGTACGCGGTATGTTGGGCGCGTTCTTGTTCACCGGCGACGACGTGGACAAGAAAGTGCGCGTGCTCTCGGGCGGTGAACGCTCTCGCGTCGCGTTGGCGCGTCTACTCATCCATCCGGGCAATCTCCTGCTGATGGACGAGCCCACGAACCATCTCGATCTGGAGTCGAGCGAGAGCTTGGCCGAATCACTCAAGAGTTACGACGGGACGTTAATCTTCGTCAGCCACAACCGAAGCTTCGTGCGACAACTGGCGACACGAATCTGGAACGTCGCCGGTGGCACCGTGGAGACCTACCCGGGCACGCTCGACGAGTACCTCGACGCCAGCAGCATGGACCGCGAGGGCGAGACGGGGCCACGCACCGCACGGCCCACGCGACGGAAGCAGAAAAAAAAACGTAGTGCGACCCGGCCCGGTGGCACCCAGCCCCACTCGAGCGACGCCTCTGCGGGCGAACACGGTCCAGGCGACCCGCCCACAGCACCACACAAGGCCCAGTCGAACGCCGGTACCAAGAACCGCGCGGATGCACGCTCCGAAAAGCGCCAACAAGCTCAGCTGCGGGGCGAGTACCGCAAGACCATCGGACCCCTCGAGCAGACGGTACAAGGCCTGGAGCGAAAGATTTCTTCCATCGAGGCGGAACAGAAACAGCGCAACATCGACCTCGCCGACCCAGATTGCTATGGCGATGCAACGCGCCGCTCCCAGCTGCTTTCCGCGTTTCAACGAGCGGCGCATGACCTCGAACACCTGAACGCGAGGTGGGAAGTGGCAGAAAGCGCCCTGGAGTCCGCCAGAACGGCGTTCGAGGCCCGCGGCCAACCCCGGTCGCCGCGCCCCTGACCTTGACGCTCGCCTGGGCCCGGTTGTCCCGACTCCACGCATGGTAAGAGTTACGGACATCACCTGGTCTGTCCAATGTCCAATGTCCATTTCCGCCATATGTTTGTCGCTCACGCTCGCCTCCAGCCCCGCGCACAACGTTCTCGATACCGAGTACAACGGTTTCGTTGGCGCCACGCTCCAAGCCCCCGACCGCGGTGAGCGGAATCTAGCGCTGTCCGCCGCAACGCAGGTGATCAGCCACCGCCCCACTTCTGGACCGCTGTCCCTGGTGCTCAGCCGTGATGCTCTCGCCGAGCTGTCGGCCAATGGCATCGAAGTGAGGATTTGGTCGCACAACCTGGGGGCGGACATAGCGACGGAGCGGTTCCGGCTGTCCACTCGAGTTCACGACCCCAGGCAGAACTGGTTTTCCGATTTTCGAGACGTGGCCGAGTTCACAGCGTATGCCACCGAGCTTGAGGCGCTCGCCCCCGAGCTTGTCACCGTGTCCAACCTCGGCACTTCCGTAGAAGGTGAGATAATCCCGGTGATCCGTGTAACGGGCCAGGGCGACGGCCCCAAACCGGGAATATTGGTGGTCGGTCTCCAGCACGCGAGAGAATGGCTGTCGGGTCCCGTGGCTATGTACGTCGCCGACCACCTGGTGCGTGGCTACGGCAGTGACAACGAGCTCACGCAGCTCGTCGACGACGTGGAATTTCACGTCGTTCCCCTGCTCAATCCCGATGGATACGCCCACTCGTGGTCCCAAAATCGCCTATGGCGGAAGAACCGGGGCGAAGGCGGCGTCGGCATCGATCTGAACCGTAACTGGTCCCACGGTTGGGGCGGTGTGGGATCGAGCGGACAATCCGACGACGATAACTATCGCGGACCATCCGCATTCTCGGAACCCGAATCGGCGGCGATCCGCGACTACGTGGCGAAAAACCCACAGCTGGTGGCGATGGTCGATTTTCATGCGTTCGCGCAGTATGTGGTCTATCCGCCAGGCTGCCTCGACGAGACGGCGCCCATGCAGCAGGCCCACAGTAGCGTCGCCCGCCAGATCGCAGCCTCGATCAGTGCGGTGCACAATCGGACATACGAAGAAATCAAAGGATACGACTGGTACCCGGCTTGCGGCGCCTCCGACGACTGGGGAGCCAACAACGGCCTACTGGCCTTCACAGTGGAAGTCCGGGGCGACGATTTCGTCACCCCAAAAGGAGAAATCCTGCCCGCCGCAGAGGAGAACTTCGAGTCCGTGCGGGATTTGGCCTACTGGGCCCTGGGGACGAACCCGCCCGGCGATGATGATGATGATGATGATGATGATGATGATGATGATGATGATGATGATGATGATGATGATGATGATGATGATGATGATGATGATGATAATGATAATGATGACAGCGCGGGGGCGTCTGGAGCCGGAAACGGCTGCGGTTGTGCAGTGGGCTGGCGCCGCGCATCTGTTCCCAACTCTCCCTGGGCACTCCTCTTTGTGTTCGCGTTCTGCAGACGCCCCCGATCCCGCATCGACCACCGTGACCGCGATGTAGCGCGATGACGGGTGGCGACGGCGCTCGACCTGTGTCACCTACTATCCTATCGGCGGTGCGGGCCGGTGCGGTGGAGCGCACTGTCTCGCGCCTCCGGACCTCTCCCTTCACATTGTAAGGAATGCCCATGACTCCCGCGGCCACGATCCGTTCTGCCATCTTGCTGGCGCTGGCACTCCCCTCCACCAGCTGCGGCGAACGCTACGAGGACGAGAAGTGTCTCGACCTCCTCAGCGATGGTACGTGCCCGTCCTCGAGGGATGCGCTGCTCGCAATACGGCGCAAAGATTGCGACGGGAGGACCATTTCCGTCAACGGAAAACCGACGGTCGAGGATCGAGACGACTTCGGTGGTGGAGACGGCGAGACGGGTACAAGCGCGACACGTGAGATGTGCTGCTACCCCGTGACGCGACGGCATACGCAAGACTCATGCCCCGTTCCGGGGCGCCCTTTTCTGGCCGAGGGTACGCTTCGCCTGGCACCGGTTCGTAGCGGCGACGGATGGCGAGACGATCTGCACCCGGTGATCGAGCACTTGACGGCGTCACAACGCCGCGAACTGGCGGACGCCTGGCTCGACATCGCCCGGGGCGAGCACGCTGCCATCGCGGCTTTCGCTCGCTTGTCTCTCGAGCTCCTCCAGCTCGGCGCGCCCGCCGAACTTCTCGAGGCCAGTCAGGCAGCGGGCCTCGACGAGGTTCGTCACGCCAAAGGTGCTTTCGCACTCGCCTGTGTCTATGCCGGCCGACACCTTGAGCCGGGCCCCCTCGACCTGCGTGGTATGCCGCTGACAAGCACGCCTGCGACCTTGGGTCGAGCCGCGGCCGGCGAGGGATGCCGCGACGAAACACTGTCGGCACTCCTCGCCATCGAGACCGCCCGTACGAGCCGAGACCCTGCGGTCCGATCGTTTCTCCGCAAGGTCGCCGCAGACGAAACCCGTCACGCGGCCTTTTCCTGGCGCTTGCTCCAGTGGACGCTGCAGGCGGCGCCAGGGATCGTGCGCGACGTAGATGAAACACTACTGGTGCCGTCGCGGGAAAAACCCACGCCACGGGGATGGAGCGATGAGGACCATGTGCTTGAGGCCCACGGCATCTGGAGTCCCCGCAAGGTGGCGATGATCCGTACTCGCGGACACCGGGAAATCGTGGGACCATGCTGGCGGCAGCTCCGGGCCGCGTAATTCGCCTCGTCCTCTACTCCACCGTGTCTTTAACGAGATCCACCACCGGTGAGCACGCCCCGGCCCAGGCCCACGGATGCGGGCGGCACTGTAGGCAACACGATCTCCACCACGGTACCCGCGTCACAGCGCACCTGGATTTCGCCTCCATGCACGGAGATCAAGCTGTGGCAGATCGCCATTCCG
This sequence comes from Nannocystaceae bacterium, assembly GCA_036479215.1. Classification (GTDB taxonomy): domain Bacteria; phylum Myxococcota_A; class Polyangia; order Nannocystales; family Nannocystaceae; genus FL481. The sequence goes on from JAZGFE010000035.1 coordinate 18,887, forward strand.
AGCCCCGTCCCGTTGGGCTTCGTGCTAAAGAACGGCTCGAAAATCCGCGAGATATTCTCGGTGGCGATCCCGACTCCGTTGTCCCGAACGGTCACATGCACCGACTCCCCCTCCCCGTGCACGGATACCGAGATCTGGCCTTCCCCCGATACGGCCTCAATCGCGTTTCGTACCAGATTGAGAAGTACTTGCTGAAGCTTTTCTTCGTCACCTTGGATATGGACTGAACCCCCACGAAGCTCCATCGCCAACCCGGCACCGGCCCGTTCGGCACGCGGAGCCTCCAGCGCTACGACGCGTCGCACGATAGCGCTAAGGTCCACATCTGTCACGTTGATCTCCGTGGGGCGAGCAAAGCGGAGGAAGTCGTCCACCAAGTGGGACAAACGGCTGATCTCTCCGTGAACCACATGGATCGGCTCGAACAGCTGGTCCGCGCCCCCGGCCTTCGTGAGCCGGCGTTCGAGCAGTCGTAGTTGCAAATGCGCGCCGTTGAGTGGATTGCGGATCTCGTGGGCCAACCCGGCGGCGAGCGTTCCGACCGCTGCCAGTTTTTCGTTGAGGCGGGTCCGGCGTTCGAGAGCCCGCGTGTCCGTAACATCGATACCCGAAGCGTATACCCGAGTCGTGCCATCTTCGAGCCGTAGCACCGAAGACGCCCAACTGATCCACCGCACCTCCAGCGCACCCGTCTCCCGCTCAAGTCTCACCCGGTACTCCTGAGATCCAGCGGCAGGCTCGCCACCTACCAGACGCCGAAACGCCTCCGAAAACCCTGCGCGATCGGGTGCGCTCACAAAGCTCTCAACCCATGACGTGCCCGCGAGGTCGGCAACCGAGCGACCCGTCAGGCGCGCCACCGCTTGGTTCGCCCGCACAACGAGCCCGTCGGCATCGAGTACCACCAAAAGAGCCTGCACGGTGTCGACCAACGTGCGCAGGTTCGCTTCGCTCTCCCGCAGCGCCGCTGACAAGCCGCTCGCTTGGCGACTCAACCTGACCTTGGCCAACGCCCGCGCCACACTGGTGAGAAGCGCCTCTGGGTCAAATGGTTTGAGCACATAGTCGTACGCGCCGGCCCTCACGGCGCCGATGGCATCATCCAGCGCGGCGCTACCGGTCAGTACCAACACCTCGCTTTGCCCGTCTCCCGCGGCCTTGAGCGAGGGCAATAAGGACAAACCGGTGGCGTCCGGTAGCCCGATATCCACCAGGGCCACGTCAAAGGGCTGTCGCGCGAGAGCGGAAATCTGAGACGCCGTGGTCGCATGCCGAACCTGAGCCCCCTCCTCGGTAAGGATCTCGCTCAAGCTTTCCGCCAAGTCAACATGATCGTCGACGAGCAGAATTTGGGATCCTTTCAATGTCACGCTTGCACCCGTCTCAGTGCGCGCAGCAGCTCGTGCGCCGCGAATGGCTTGCGCAACAGCACGGAAGGCGCCGCACCCTGCAGGGCGCCCGCCACCGGACGCGCGTCCGCTTCGTAGCCGGTGATATAAACCACCGGCAATCCGCCCTCAACGTCCTCGGATAACTCACTGACCAACGCAACGCCATCGCCGTCAGGGAGCCGAATGTCCACCACAGCAGCCCCGATAGGCCGACGCGCAGCGACACGCAGCGCCGTGCCCTTGTCTGGCGCCCAGCGCGGTGCCGCACCGCCGCAGTCCTCCAGGATCTCGATGATGTTGGCGGCCATATCCGGATCATCTTCGACAACGAGCACGCAGGGGCTCTGCCCCGCATACCGGGCCACCAACCGGCAAAGCTCGTCGATACGCACGGGTTTGGAGATCAGCCCGATCGCACCGCAGCGCAGCAGCTCGTCGATCAAGCCTTCGCTCGCATAGGCCGTCATGGGGATCACCGGCACCCCCGGCCACCGACGACGGAGTTCGCGGGCCAGCTGCGCACCACACAACCCTGGCATCCGCATGTCCGTCAACACAAGATCGATCGCATCCGTGGCGAGAACAGCGATGCCGGCCTCGCCCGACGCCGCCGTGGACACGGTGTACCCTTCGGACTCTAGGATCTCTTTTAGATCCTCCGCTAGCTCGACGTTGTCGTCGATAATCAAAATTGTACTCATGAAGACCGCCGCCGCCCTTGCGCTCATTCGGCGGGTCGGGGCGCGTACTCGAGGCGAACCTCGGCCCCGCCCGACGGGCGATTCACCGCCACGACCTTTCCGCCCAGTCGGTCCGCCGCGCGGGCGACCAGCGAGAGCCCCAATCCCGTCCCCCGTGCCGTGCTCGTCACCAACGGCTCGAACACGCGCGGGAGCAGGTCCAGATCAAAACCCGGCCCCGTATCCCGCACCGAGATCGAGACCTTCTCGGAATCTCCGATGATCTCGACGTGGACCTCACCCCCAAGTGAAGCGACGGCTTGGACAGCATTTCGCGCGAGGTTGGTCACGACCTGGCGCAGGAGGATTCGGTCCCCCGTCGACGGTTGGGTCACACGGACGCCCGTCCGCATCTCGACGCTTGCCGGTAGCTCCAGCGCCTCAAGGCAGTCCGCGACCAGAGCGTCGAAATCGAGCACCTGCCACTTCGCGGTGCGGTCGCGCGCCATGCTCGACAAGTTGGTGACGATATCGTCGCAATTGTCGATCTGCGTCGAAATCCTATCAAGATGCCGACCCACCTCCGGGTGCCCTTCGAGCTTACGCCTCAATAGATAGACCGACGATCCCATCACGCCCAAGGGGTTGCGCAGCTCGTGACCGATGCTCGCCGCGAGCTGACCGATGGTCGCCAGCCGTTCTCGACGCCGGAGGCGATCTTCTGAGTCCTCACTGTACGTCTGGATCATGATCGCCAATTCGAGATCAAACAATTTGTCGATCGCGTCGTCGACCGCTCGCCTCTGCTTGGGGTCATGGCCGAAGCTGCGCTCGACGACGGATCGAAAATCGATGCGCATGACGTTCATCGCTGTGAACATGAAATGCTGGGGCAAATGGATGGCCACATGTACCCGGCCAATCCTCGCTCGACGCTCGTAAAACGCTTCATCGTGGGGTCCAGCCAACCCGGAGCGCATCCACTCCACCAAGGTATGACGCAGCCGTTGAACCTGCTCCTCCCCTCCGCTGATGGCTCGTTTCGCCTCGGGATGGCGAAAAATAAGCTCGTAGAAATGGTCTGCGATCCGGTGGAATTCTTCCTGTGCGGGTCCCAGCAGCACCTTGAGACAAGCGGAATCACGGGGCCCGAACCCTACGTAGTTTTTAATTTCCTCGAAGAAGGTCGACACGGGTCCTCGGATGATGGTCCTCGCGCCCGTGCAACACACGATGACGCTCGGCGGCCGCATTGTAGCCGACCCCCGCCGCAAGCGGCATGAGAATCGCCGGGGACGGCCATGCGGAGGGATGGGATACGAAGGCGGTGGGGGCGACGTCCTCGCCCGCACCCACCGTATTTTCATCCCGCCCCGATCTGGGCCAGAGGCGGCTCCCATTGCACGACGCGCGGTTCGGCACTTGCCAGTGTCGAATTCTCGGGTCGCGCGAAAAACCTGCGGCTGGGGACCCGTTGCTCCCGGCCCATGAGCGCTTACCTCCTAGTGTGCCCAGCTCCGGACTCCTGCAGCTCACGCGTCGACACGATCGCCCCACACCGCGATACACAAGCTATCCCAGCGCCGCCGCCTTCCGCGAAGACATCGGCGACCGCGAGTACCAACAACGTCTCGCCGCCATCAACGATCCCGCCCGTGGGCCGCTATCGCTGTACGTACATATCCCGTTTTGCCGCGAGCGATGTCATTTTTGTGCTTGCTCCGTGATCGCCACCCCGCGCGACGACAAGGTGGTGGAACCCTATCTTGAGCACCTCGAGCGCGAACTTGCGCTGGTGGCGGACAGACTCCCGCGACGCCGCACGCTCGCCCAGATGCACTGGGGCGGCGGTACGCCGACCTACCTCAGTCCCGACCAGATTCGGCGACTCGCGGCGTCGGTGGCCCGGTACTTTACGTTCACCGATACCGCCGAGGTCTCCGTCGAGGTCGACCCGCGGGTCACGACACCTGAGCATCTCGCGGCATTGCGAGATGCCGGGTTCGGCCGGATCTCACTCGGCGTACAGGACCTCGACGACAAAGTGCAGGCCGCAATCGGCCGTCACCAAACCTGGGAACAGACCGAGGCCACCCTACGCGAGGCGCGTGATCTCGGTTTCGGCAACTCGAATATCGATCTGGTCTACGGGCTTCCCGGACAAAGCACCGCCAGCTTCCAGGCCACCGTAGACGCAGTGATCGCATTTCGACCGGAACGTATCGCCGTCTACGGCTACGCGCACATGCCCGGTGCGCGTTCCAATCAGCGCCAGCTCGCACGCACGCTCCGGCCCGACACGGACGCCCGCATGGCCCTCGCCGCACTGGGCCGCCGTCGTTTTCAAGACTCCGGTTACCACGCCATCGGTCTCGACCACTTCGTGCTGCCCGACGACGATCTCGCCGTCGCTGCCGAGAACAACCGTCTTCAACGCAATTTCATGGGGTACACCGTCATCCAAAGCCAGGACCTGCTCGGGATCGGGGTCACTTCGATTGGGGATGTTGGGGGCACGTACATCCAAAGCACCAAGAAACTGTCGGTCTACTACGCGCAGCTGCGCGCAGGCCGTTTCGCCATCGAGCGCGGCTACGCGCGCACAAGGGACGACGAAGCACGGCGGTATGTGATCAATCAGCTGATGTGCAATCTACGCGTCAACCGCGAGCGGACAGCTGCGAGCCATGGTATCGGCGACTTCGATGCCTACTTCGCCGACGCGATGCTGCAGCTACGCGCGCTCGAAGAAGACGACCTGATTCGGGACAGCGGCGTCGAGCTACGGGTGACAGCGCGGGGTCGGCCTTTCTTGCGAACAATCGCGCACTGCTTCGACGGGACCGCAGCGGGTCGTACGGCGGCGACGCGGTCGATTTAGGCCGCCGTGGCCGTTGACGCAGATTTTGCGCAAGCCGAATACCTGCTCACGCTTTTACTACTCGCGTGACAATCCTCCAACACCGCCACAACGGCGGCCAGTCCGTGGACTCGCGTCGCCCCCCGACACCGAGTCCACCTCCGCGAGGTTCCCGTCGCCGCGAACGTTGCCTACGACCCACCAGGGCCCCATCACACGGCGTCGATAACAGGCCCGGTCCGCCACGCTTCAATGCGCCGCCGAGCCGAGAGTGAAAGCGAGACCCACCCCACGTGAACCATCCACTCCCTACCCCTCCACCGCGCCGGCGGACCGCGCTCGACTGCCTCGCCCTAGTGGCTTCCCTCGCCCTGGCCCCTTCGTGTGAAACCTACGACCGACCCGGGCGTCCGGACGACTCGAAGCGTACGGCCGACCACGCCAGTGCAGCCGCTTCCGAGCCCAAGACGCCCGCCTCGCAAGCACGACGCCTAAAAATCGACCACAAGGCCGTCGCCAGCGAAGGCGAGAAGGTCTACAACACGATGTGCGTCGCCTGCCACGGCCCCGCTGGCGTGGGAAAAGTGGGCATCGGTCCCAGGCTAGCGAGCGAGACTTTCCTCGAAGCCGCCAGCGACGAGATGTTGGTCAAGACCGTCACCCTCGGGCGAGCGGGCACCACAATGCCGCCTTGGGGTGCCTCGCTGAGCGAGCGGGAGATCCACGCCATCGTAGGTTACTTGCGCGGCTTGGTACCCCATGAACTGGCCGTACTCGACGAATCTCCGCTCAAAGGCGACACCACCGCGGGCGCCGCGACCTATCAGGCCATCTGCGGGCGTTGCCACGGCAAGGCGGGCGCCGGCTACCAAGAGTCGAGCAGTGGCACGGGTATTGGTCGCAGTGCCTTCCTCGATACCGTTTCCAACGGATATATGCGCCATCTCGTCAAGCACGGCAAAAGCAACACCCAGATGCGCCCCTTCGACAGCAAGGCGCCGACGGCTGTCGCCAACCTCTCCGATACGGAGATAGACAACGTCATCACCTATCTGCGAAGCCGCGCCTGGTAGGAAGCGAGCGATTCATGAACAAGAAAACATCGCACCAACCCCACTACGGCGGCCGCGACAAGGAGGTCCTTCGCCAAGCTCCCGACCAACCGATGCCCACGGGCAAAACTCGACGTGTGTTCATGGCCGAGGCCGCGATAGCGAGCACAGCTTTGGCCGCCTGCGGAAAGAAAGACAAGAAGAACTCGAACGGGGCAAGCGACACCGTGGCCCACGGCACGAAACCCGTCGACGCCGCACCCGCCACGAGTCCACCGAAACTCACCGTACAGTCGAATATCTTGTCGGCATGTCCGTACTGCGGAGTCGGATGCGGCACGTTGATCCAAACGGAAAACGGCAAGATCGTCGGCATGATGCCGGACCCCAAGCACCCGACCAACAACGGTCTACAGTGCATCAAAGGGCTGAGCTCGGCCGAAGCCATTTACGTTGATCGCCTGACCAAGCCGCTGGTCCGCAAGGATATGACCGATATCCTCACGGGGAACGAGAGCAAGACCAAAGGTCAGTTCGGTGATGACGTCTTCCGTGAAGCGAGCTGGGAGGAGGCCGAGGAGATCATCGTCAAGCAGATCGCTGGCATCGTCAAGAAGCACGGCGGGAACTCCGTCGGTCTCTACGGTTCAGGCCAACTTCCTGTCGAAGGCCAGTGGCTCGAGAACCTCTTCATGAAGGGCGTGATCGGCTCGAACACCATCGAGGCCAACGCGCGCATGTGCATGACCTCGGCCGTCACCGGCTACTTCAAGTCGCTCGGCAGCGACACGCCTCCTACCTCGTACGAGGATATCGAGATGTCGGATATGGTGACGAACTGGGGGCACAACGCCCGAGGTTCCCATCCGATCGTCTTTTGGCGCATCGCCGACCACAAAGCAAAGGCCAAAATCCCCACGTTAGTGACTCGACAGTGGAAAGTTCTCGGCCCCACATAGGCGCACATGACACCACGTTTGCCTACGCGAGTCGTGTTGATGTGGGCGAAAAAGTCTCACCCACATGGTCATACAAGCGCCCACAGAAACTTAC
>JAZGFE010000036.1:0-5202 GCA_036479215.1 Nannocystaceae bacterium
ACCACCCTTGAGACCCCAGCGGGCACCGGTGATCGCCATCCTATCCTTGACCAGGTGGCGACATGCACCCTCGATGGCGCCCGTCGTGATTGGCAGTCCGGCCTCAAGCGCCTCGTCGTATCGAAGCGGTGGGGCCCCTCGCGGATGACGATAGGGCCGTGGGGCATGGCCTCCCCCGTAGGCGCCTTGCCATCATCTCGCGGGCCGAGCAGCAGCTGATCGGGGCGCCACACCCCAAATGGATTGCGGCTCAGCTGCAGTTCCGAGACCGGGAGCCGCGCGAGATAGGCAATCGCGTCCGTATCCTTCCACGCTTCCTCGTTGCCCTCGCCAAACAACACCATGGTGACATCGTGAATCGTGAGCGCGATGTGTTGCCGCACGGGAATGTCGATCTCCACGACCTCCGCGCCTGACGTGAACGTGAGCGACAGCCCGGGCTGCACCCAGTCGGAGGGAAGTGTCGCCGAATAGACGTCGGATCCCAGATCGACGATTTCGCTGGGAAGCGCGTCTGGCCCGACGAGACAAATCGGCCCGAACTCGCCCGACTCCAGCCGAGCCTCGACTTGAACCCGCGGAGCGATTCCCGAGCCCACGATCCCCAGCGCGACCGTGAGTGGACGTCCTGCCACGACCGTTTGGAAAGGCCAGTCGCTGTGAACCATATGTGTTTGGCCATAGCGCAGGTCGGTCACCGTACCATCGGAGGCTTCGCTCCCCGGACACGGCGGCTCCACGACCTCGGGTTCCACGAGGCGCAAGATATCGGGACGGATGGTGGGCAGATCGAGCTGCGGCGCCTGGCTTGTCTCGCCGGAGTCACCGTTTTGGCCCGACTCGCCCGACTCGTCTCCGGTGTCTCCGGTGTCTCCGGTGTCTCCGTCGTCTTGACTCCCATCGCCACCGCCATCACCGCCATCACCATCGGCCTCAACATTGTCATCGGCCTCGCTGGCCGCGCTGCCATTTCCTTCGGGGTTGCCGTCGAGTGTCTGCCCCGTGTCGTCGCTGTCACCGGAGCTTCCACCTGCCAGCGGCGGGATCGCCGAGTTCGAGCAGCCCAAGCCAACAACGACCAACCCCATCCATGACATATGTAGTCTGGCTCGGTTCATGACCGTCCTCCAGGCCGTCCCGTTTCTCCACACGAGGCCCACGTATGATGGCATAGATAGATGCAGTGCAGCAAAAAACGCCGCGCATGCCGTACACATCCGCCCGCCGCGCCGTATCACGTTCGCACCTTCCAAACCATGGAGATTCAACCCGCTCAAAATTCAGTAATTTTTGGGCGAAGACTACCTGGACAGCCACCGCTACCCTGATTGTTGATGCAACGCTACGGTGCCTCGCTCTGGCTGATGCGGATCGTGCCGCCGTCGAACTGGAAACGGGAGACCACGAAGCCATCCGAAATAAAACATGTTGGGGAGCCGTCGACGCAGGCGATGCTGACGAACGGCTTTTTCGACACTGGGAGGAGACCCTCTCCAAGGGACACAAGCTTGAGGGGGTAGCTGTAGGCCCGCGAATCGATGAGTTTCAAGTCGGTGCAATTGGAGATCTCGAAGAGGCTCACCCTGCTCTCTTGATCCGAGAATACGAAGAGCCGGTTATCGTGGATGGCCGTGGCATCGGCAGGTATGTCGAAGCTAAAGATCTCGACGGCATCCCGCCCCTGTGTGTCGAGGTGAAGGATCCCCCCAGAGATGTCGGTGTAGTCGGGTCGCCACCACCCCACGCCAAATAGATCGTTGGGACAGGCAGGGGCTGTCGAGAGATGGGAAAAACCATCGTAGGGCCGTGCGATCTCCTCGTTGAGGAGCTGTTGAGGCCGCGTCGTTTCGTAAGCGAGAGAGGAAATGTCAAAAGAGAGAAAAGCTGTGCCTCGGATCCCGGCTGTGCTGGTTTGGACTAAAAGCGTGTTCTCCCCAACGAGAACGCCTATGGGAAGAGCCAATCCAATCGGAGGACGTCCTGTCTCAAATACGGTGGATTCGAGCCAGACGAGCTCCTCGCCGACCGAAGCACGCGGGCGGAACAGCCCGACCTTCAGTGGAGCGTAGAGAAGAAACGCCGGCTGCGGACCCAAAGGGACGGGATGGATGAAGAACACCGCGACATCCTCAAAAGCATCTGGGTTGTGGATGCAATCGCCACCGGACCGACAGGAAATCACGGGAGGGCAACCGAGTCCGGTGGCGAACAGCCCGAGCTCGCCCCACGTCGCGGTCGCACCGAACGTACAGCCAATTCCTTGTATCGGCAGATCAAGGAGCTCGCGCTCCCAGTTTCCCGTCTCCGAGCGAGAAAACTGGACGATGTTGTCCAGCCCAGGCGTAGCCACGAAGACCCGTTCCTGTTGGTCGAGCACGCCCGCGGCGGAGATGGCGTTCCAATCGATGAGGAGGTCGACACCGTTGATATCATCATTTCCGCCCCCGAACGGCCCCCCGCACGATGCCAGACCGAGCACCGCGAGCGCTCTTTTCCCAGGATTCACTCGCAGTCCTCGTCAGGGTAACAGTAGCCTGGGAAGCGGCAGGTGCCCTCCTCGCAGGTCCACTCCCCCTCCTCGCTGGGTAGATAAGACGGGCAATCGGCGGGCTGTTCGCAAGAGACAAGCTGCGGCGTGCAATACGGCCCAGCGGGGGACTGGTCGTTGCATAGCCAATCTTCGTCGCAGGGATTTTCGTAGAAGTTGAGGACCGCACAGTGTGGCACCCCGCACTCGGACACACACAGGCCGCCTCGACAGAAATCGATACGCGGCGCGCATCGTTCCCCCTGGTTTCCCGCTCCGTGACCGAGACATTCGACGTGTGTATCGCATTTTTTGTTGCATCCAAGGGCGAAGGCGACGGCGACGGCGACGGCGAAAAGCCGCAACGATACCCCTCGCGGTCCCCTTCCCGGTTTCCGACAACTAGCCGCCATCGCTTCCAAATCGATCTTCGCTGTAGTCATGGTTGTCCCCTTCATCATCTTCTGGGCCGCCGAAAATGTGGTATTCGTCCGTGCCGGTGTCGACAAGAGGAAGCCCAACCATCAAGTTCCTCGAATGCGCCTGGCCTTCACCACTCGGGTGATCGTAAACCATGGTGAATTCGATCGTGTGCATGGGGACGACCAAGTGGGTCCCCGGTGCCAGCTGGTAGCTGTTCACTTCCTCTACGATCTCGATGTCTGCGAAGAGGTGGCTCGCCTCGTCGCCGCCGCGCGAGATGATTCGGTCCTCCCAGCTACGTCGAAGACCGTCGAAGCCCTTCCTTGGCAGGGCAGTATAGCCCGAGCCATACGGGACCTCCATGCGACGCTCGGCATGGCGAGATACTCGGGAGTTCACCTGTGGGCCCCCCAGGTTGATGGCACAGACATCCCCATGCGCATCCACACAAATATTGACGAGGTTATTGGACAGTGGGATCCCGTTGATTTCGCGGACCACGAGGTACTCGACTCGCGTTGTGTACTCCCGGATGAGTCGGTGTTGCATATTTTCGGGTTGCGAGGGGTCCACCTCGACGATCCCCTGGCGCTCTCGGGCGATGGCCACCTCGTCGGTGCGGTACCTCTCGAGGTCGATCAGCCCGACGGACTGCATGGCAGTGAGCCGCTTGCGGAAGGTCTTCTCCGCCTCTACTTCGTCGACTTCGAGCGCCGGGTCCGAGCTGGCCAACGCCGACGGCCCCCCGCTTGCCGGGGAGGCCGGCCTGTCTGAGGGGTCTGGGCTGTCGTTGCGATCGTTGTAGACGCTTAAGAAGTCGTGTGCCGGATCGTAGCTCACAAAAAAGCCCTTCAGTCCAGGAACGGGGCGCGCATGTGGGGAGAAGTCGGGTGATCGCACGTTGGAGAAGAGCCCGGACGACATGCGAGCGAGCTGATCCCAGTTTCTCTCCTGTCCCATCACCTTGAGAACCTTCCCCACCCGCGCCGCGACTTCGTCAGGGGTACGAATGACCTTCTTCAGCTCGAAGACAGCGAGTGCCGTGCCATCGGCGGGATCGACCCCCTGCGCTCCGGGCTCGGCTCCGGCCACCGATTCTGGAGCGGCCGCCGATTCTGAATCGGGCACTGTGACGCTCGGGTCCGGGGGACCTCCCGCCTGGGGCCCCCCGCAGGCTACGAGAAAGACAAGAAATGACGACGAAACGACCGAGGTTGAGGTACGCATGATGCTCGCCTATCCGCAGGTGTTCCCGCCGTTGTCTTTGTAGCTGTAGGAGTAGAAGAAGAACTCGCTTGATGACGTCCAAGGATTGATCCAGCCCGACGCAGGAAACGTTCCCTGCACGCCGTATCCAGTCCAGTTCTCGTGGGTCGACGCTGCGCTAGCGGCGCTGGGCCCGCTCGAGATCACCATTGATGAGTTCTTCCGCTGATCGTTTTGGTTCCACTGCATGCGATCGAGCCAGGCTCGCTTATTCGTCCGCCCATTTGTCGACCCAAGAAGAAAAATGCGGGGCTGCCCGCTACTCACACTCGGGGAGTTGTGAAAGCCAAAATTCTGCAAGGTTCGGTGAGACATGTACGGCGGCGTCATGCGAGACAAGCCCCCGATCGCCGTTTTGTGGAGCGTGCAGCTGGTGATGTACATCATCGTTGCCGCCTGCCCCCCGTCTGGCTGGGACGGTCCGCGATTCCCCATCGACATGTCGTCGAGATAGACGTAGCAGCGTGACTTCGTAGTGCCGTATCGGAACGACTTGTATGTCTTCCCGGAGTTGAACGAAATCCGCCTACGATTGCCATGGCCGGCATAGATCGCGGCTTTGCCCGTATCGATCGCGTGGTGGTCGCGCCCTTCGGGGACCAGGACGCGATCCAAATATCCGAGTGGATGGGTGGCTGAGTTCGTCCGCCGATAGCCCGCGTCCCAACCGGCCCGGTGCATCTCATCGTGGATCTCTTTTGTGACGGTGTTGAGCGAGTCGAACCCGCATGAGGAGCTTCCGGACGTGTGTTCGCCGATGGCGTGAGACCCTGGGGTGGTCGCGCTCGCCTCTTCTGTCACCCAAAGTGCGCAGAGAGTCAGGATACCTAACCCGATGATCGGCCGAAATCTTTCAAACAGCCCCGCATGGACGGAGCTTCCGCTGATACAACTGGGTTTGTTTGTTTGTTTGTTTGTTTGTTTGTTTGTTTGTTTGTTTGTTTGTTTGTTTGTTTGTTTGTTTGTTTGTTTGTTTGTTTGTTTGT
>JAZGFE010000037.1:0-7498 GCA_036479215.1 Nannocystaceae bacterium
CCAGCCCAGCCCAGCCCGCCGCCTCTCTCAGAATGCGCCCACCGCTTTGCGATCGCCTACCGCCGCGATCGCCACCACCTAGTCGCCGTGCCCTAGCCAGTGTGTCCCGAAAAAGCCACCACCGCGAGCCCCTCGCTCAGGTGGGAACGCGTCCGGCCCTGGGCTCCAGCTCGGTCGGATCAAGGTCGAAGCCTCCCATCGGGACCACGAATTTCCCCATTACGCGACGTTTCGCCTCCAGTAGCCCATCCAGCGTAACATCGACAGTTTTGCCTTCGCTGCTCGTGACGACGAGTGTGTGCACGTGGACCCGCCTCTCCTGCCCCAAGCGGTAGACTCGATCGGTCGCTTGGTTTTCGACCGCGGGGTTCCACTCCCGGGTGTAGTGAACCACATGGTTCGCAGCCGTGATGTTGAGGCCTACACCGGCAGCGCGGGTAGACAACACGATCGCGTTGAAGCCAGGCCGCGCACCAAATTGGGCGATCATGTCCATCCGACGACGCGAATCGGTAATCTGACCGTCGATGATCGCCACGTCCAGATCGTAGCGCCGCCCGATCTCCCTCTTCAGCCAACGGTGGATCCGCTTGCGGTTCGCGAACACGATGATCTTTTCCCTTTGTTGCCGCACCGCATCCAGAATCTCGAACAGCTTGCGAACCTTGGGGAACATGATATCCGACGAGTTCGACAACTCGCGGTTTTCTCCAGGCAATTCCGGATGGGCACAGATAGCGAACAGTCGCTGAAGGCGAGCAAGCGGATCGAGATTCGGCTCCTCTCGCGTGTGGCGATACTCCGCCGCCTGGAGCGGGCTCATCCCGACCTCGCTCGCATGGAACACGCATTCCGGTAGCTTCGAGGGGATCTCTGATTTCATGCGGCGCATGAATACCGGCGCGATGGTCTCGTGCAACCTGGCGGCCAGGTGGGCCTGCTCATCGAGGCCGCCTTCTCGCACGGGGCGAATGTACGTCTTCGTGAATTCTTGCAGCGACCCCAGAAGTCCCGGAAGAGCCCAATCGTAGATCGTCCACATCTCGCCAAGCGAATTTTCCACCGGGGTGCCCGTCATGGCCAGTCTAAATCTGGCCTGCAGCGTTCGGACTACACGGGCAAGCTGAGTCCCCGGATTCTTGGCTTTCTGAGCTTCGTCCAGCACGACCACATTCCACGGGACTTTCGCAAAGGTCCGCTCGTGCGATCGGAGTGTCTCATATGATGCCAAGACGATTCGCAAACCCCCGAGAAATGTCACTGTATGGTCAGCATGCGTCGCCAAGTCCCTACCCGTGACCAACGCCACTGGCTCGAGCGCAGCACCGAAGAACTTGCGGGTCTCGTCCAGCCAATTGCCTAGGAGTCCGGGGGGCGCGACCACGAGGTTGGACCCAGGGCATCTCAGGGATGCCATCCGCGCGAAGAACGACAGGACTTGCAACGTCTTCCCCACGCCCATGTCATCGGCGAGGAGAGCCCCCCTCCACCGGTCGGATGGCGTTGCGGGCTTGTACAAGCCCCACAGCCAGTCGTACCCCTCCTGCTGGTGCGCATGCAGACACAGACCAGCGGACAGGCCGGGGGGAGGCAGGCTGCGCTCCGGACGTTGAGGGGCTGCTGGTCGAGCACGATCGAAACGAAGGGACGTAAAATTGTCCTCAACCTGTAGGACCTCGCGCGGTGCCTTCGACAACCGTCCGTCGGGATCCGACGCCGAGGCTAGCTTCTCTGCAGCCGCGACAGCGTCACGGAGCTCCGACGACAACTCCAGGAACCCCGGGCCGTGAGGGTCCGGGATAAAGGTGTCACCAGCCATCTCCGCTTTAGCAATCGCCTCGGCCAAGTTCGTACGGACACCCGGATCGCTGAGATCCATCGCACGGAGGCTCGGCGGAAGGTCTGGCCCCTTCGCTTCGAGAGAAAGGTCCTCGACCTGCTCAATTGTAGCGATCGCGGACCATTCCCACCAGCCGTCTCCCTTGACTTCGCGAAGCAGTGCCGTTGCCCGCAGGACCGGTACGCCGATTCCGGTCACACGCTCCGAGAACTCGGAGAGGTCCAGCGCGTCACCGAACAGTCCCGCGGGGTCGCTAAGCGCGTGTGCCACTTGCTCCCTTCCCAACACGTGATTCTCGCGCAACGTTCGCAGGCCGTCGGCAGCCATGCTGGATACAAATCCCTTCTCTCGGAAGCCCCCCTCGCTCTTCCATTTCAATGGCGCTCTGCCATACGCCGATGCCGGGGTGTTGTAGAAGTAGTCGCAGACATCCTTCGCCGGAACGCCGTCCAGCGCTGGTTCAAGCTCGTATTCGGACCCGCGTGGGACGATACGGGGTTTGAAGCGCTGGATTTCTCGGAAGCGATTCCGTTCAAGCATGCGATCGAGCGTCACGCCCTCGGGACAATGCGACACCGCCGCGCGGATCCGATCTGGCGCAAGGAGGTCATCGTGTCGTTGCTTTCCGAATTCACCCAGCCGAGGGAGCTCTTTCAGCACGCGAAATTGCCCGAGCGTCAGCCTTACCTTTCCCTCAACGGAATCAAGAAACATACCGCCCTCAACCTCAGGCTGAGACCGCAGGGGTGCACCGTCGCGGTCCTCCCAGGTCGCAACGACATCGTATCCGGACTTGCCGGGAATACCACGGGTTTTGACTTTAAGACGGTATGGACCGATCTTCGGAAGATCGACTAGTTCCAAGAGATCGCCAACGCACTCGTAGAATTTGTCGTTCGCGTCGTCCGGCAGCATCTCCCTTAGGGAGCGCTCACGTTCGCCGTCGCAATGTTGAATGGCATCGACGCACAGCGCTACCGCCCACGAGATCGTCAACCCCACTCCGCCACCCAGCCGTTTACGCACTTCCGAATCGTAGGCTTCCAGCACCTCCTCGATGGTCTCCGACGGTATGTCGTATGTAGCGGTATGTTCAGTTCTAGTACTACCGATACACAGTCTTATGAGTCTCATGATCAGCCTTTTCGATTGGACATGATGAAGATGTCGAACCTACCATGCCATCCCGACTGATGGCGTAGACGATCCACATAGGTCAAGGTGTGGCCTGCGATCAGGAGCGGACGCCGATCGGTGCGCTTGAAGTCCCGTGAGGCTCGGAGTCCATTGAGAGAAAGAGTACGTAGCGGAGGCAACTCAGGCGGTGCTCGGTACACGTAGCAGGCATTGCCCGACCTCCCGAACTCGACGATCAGCAACCCACCGATCAAGAACATGCACACCGCAACATCGAGCTCCTCAAGGCGAGCGTCCGCGAGTTCGCGCTCCCAACGCTTCCAGTACGCGACCCTGTCCCTATCCGCGAGCGCTGTGAAACGCTCAAGGATTCGGAAGAACTCGCGCCGTACGACCAGTCGCTCGAACACTCGACGAGCCTCGTCTGAAAGATCGCGCCACGCAGCGGGCCGAATTGCAGGATCCCCCACGACTTCCGTCACCCACGTGACCAATGCATCTTCGTCGCTGCGTTTCTGCGAGTCGCTGCCCTCCGACTCGCGTCGCCCGGCATCCAGTAGCTGGCGCTGCGCGACCAAGCCCCGGTGTGCTAACTTTCCATGGCTTGTCGCCCACGACCGTGCCAGCGCCACGTCGTGCTGTGTCCACCACGCGTTCCCGGAATGCTCCAGCAGCCGGGTGATGGCGTCTGCCATCGCCCGGCTGCTGGAGCATTCTAAATGCGTCTCTGCCGCGACTCGCGGCAGAAGAATCGCCCGTTCTTCGACGAATTCCGCAAGCCAGCCGACAGGATCGCTCAACAAGTCTACAAGTGCCTGTCCCTGTCGGATAGGTACCCACGCCGGAACGGAACGATTCCTCTCAGATGGGGACAACAAGCTGAGCGCTTCAGCGAGGCGTCTTGTCACAGCTGCTGGGTAAAAGGCACGAGTCGCCCAAACGGACCACAACTCGCGCCAAGTCGTGCAACTCGACCCTACGACCAACTTCTCCGCAGCTCGACGATTACGTTCCGTTTGCGTTTTTTGGTCAGCCCAAATGCGCAACAACGCGCGGACATCGCAGCGGCGTAGCATTGGGGCCGCCCGCGTTCGAAAGGCTTCGGCAATCAGAGCTTGAGCCTCGGCCAGTCGGCGCGACTCGTAGGCCGCGTGATGGTGTCCGAGCAAGGTCTCCAGGTCGATTGCCGCACGGGCAAGGCGAGAGGACGACGCGTTCAGTTCCACCGCGAGGCACGGCGTGCGCACTACCCCGATCTCCCGGTGTGGAAGTTGGCGGACTCCCCTGCCTCACGTTCCCCCACGGCCGTGCGCTGGCCGCAGAGGCGGTGTGCGTCTGCACCGCGGCTACTGTCGATAATGCTACGGCGAAAGTGCCCCCCCTCGGTGTTCCACTCCCGACAGAACGTGTCGATCACGCTACGAAGAGGTTTGCGCAATGACACACGACTCCACCTCAGCCGCAACGCGAGATTTCTTGCCTCCCGACAGTCGTCCTTCTCACCGCACCCCACGGCATCCTGAGTACGCCAGTGTCTCGGTCCTACCTGGTATCGACCGAAACTCGGGCTCTCGAGTCGGATTCGGCTCATGAGGACCTCGAGTTGCCCCGTGGTCGGGTCCCCCGTGTCGAGCTGACCGGCCTCGACCATCTCCAACAAATGACCCAACGCTTGGCGGGCCCTCTCTCCACCCAGATAAGCGTTCCCCACGAACGAAGCCGATAGCGAAGACAACGGCCGTTCTAGCCCTTGGATCCGTTGAGCACGTGGAAAACGAACCCGATCGGTGTTCCCCTGCAGAACAAGCGCCTCAATATCCTCACGAAAAGCAACCACTTCGCGCGCCCATCGTGCGCTGTCGGCATAAGGGCACGCTTCGTCCCGCACGCCTAAGTTGGGGCTCAAACAAGCCGCGAGACGCAGAAACGCTTCTTTGCAACTTTGAAGCTCTGTACGAGCGCCATCACTGAGTACTATCTCTCCTGGTTGGTACAGCTCGGATGACGCCGCCCCCCCGCGAGACTCGAGCTTCCCAGTGGCCGCGTTGTATCGGAGCTGGCACGAGGTCTCGTCGAACACCGCACCAAGCCACTGCTCGACACCATCCTGCCGAGCCTGCAACTCGCTGGCGTCTTCTAGCGCTGTCAGCAACTCAAGCGCGAACTCGCTAAGCGCTTCGGCCTCGACGCGATTGGTCCTAGCTTCTTTCGCTTGCGATGCCACGAGCACGACGAGCATGAGTACCAGCAGCCCTACGAGGCCCATCCCCAAGTCCGAGAAACTCTGCCAGTAGTCCGTACGTTTCCGTGCCATGGCTACACCGACTCAACGGGTCGATTTTGCACGCGGCGGACACCATCCGCTATGGGCTCGATACCGTCGACGACTTCTTGCAGCTGACTCACACCACTTTGAAGTGCGACCACAGCTTTTGCCAGCGATTCGTCGTAAGTGGATAGCGACTGACTTAGGGCAGCATTGAGGCCGGCAGCAAACATCTCGATGGCGCGAGTGGTCCCATCGGCCCACTCCGAGGTCTCGGCCTGCACCGCACGTACTTGGTTGGCGGCATCCGCCAGCGCGTCGGAGAATGTGCGCGTCGTCTCCTCCACTTTCGCGGACGTACGACCCAAAGCCAACGCCGACGCGTCCAACGCAACGGCGGCGGTCCCGAGCTCCTTCTGCTGAGCCGTAAGGGAAACGGAGGCCTGCTGGAACGAGCGGAGCGCGGGATCTGCCTGACGCAACGCCGTGGCGAAGGCCGACGACGCGTCTCGAAAATCGGCGACCAATCGGACCTCATCTACACTGCGGTCCGCCAGGGAGCGCGAGCTGTCCACAACCGCCGCGCTCGCCCGCTCCGCGCCGCTGGTGAGTCCTGCGACGCTGTGACCGAGCTGCTGCACCAACGGCGCAAGCGCCCGCGCAACCGCCTGCAGCTCAGATGAACTGGTAGCGAAGACACTTGCTGTTTCGGAAACGGTCCCGGACACAGCTTGGACCTGCCCCTGGACCGCCTCATGAAGTTGCGCCTGCCTCTCCTGCAACTGCGTGGATGCCACAGCGTTTCGATGGAGCACCTGCGCAAGCTCAGCCACCGCAGCCGTTGACTGGGAGACAGAGGCCAACTGTTCCTCAACCTCCGCGGAACGGTTCGACGCAGCGAGGAGCGCCGCCTCACCCTGCCGCAATACCTGTTGTTGCTGTGCCGTCGCGTCTCCAGCTTGCCGCACCACATCACCTACAGTACTCGCTATCCTCTCGAACTCGCGCGAGAACTCCCCAATCGACCGCTCCATCGCACCAAAACTGCCCTGGAGCGCGCCGCTGATTTGCCCGACAGCTTCTTCGACGAACTGACGCGTACCAGCCTGAGAGGTCTCGGCCGCAGTAGCGACTTGATCTCGAACGGCAGAGGACATCTCGGTCAATGAGGGTACGAGCAGTTTTTCCACCGTCGACGCGAATCCGTGTCCGATCTTGTCGGCAAGATTGTTTGAGATCTCCTGCAGACAAGTGCGGCTCTCCTCTAGATCGTCGCGCATGCCACGGAGCAACCCGCCGTGCTCCTCGAGGAGCGCCTCGGGGGTCACGCGGACGAATAGGTCGTCGATCGCCTCGCGAAAGTCTGTGGTCGCAGAAAGTAGAGCGTCTCGTGCAGACCCGAGGAGCACGGTCAGAACAACGGACGCGAAAACACCGAATATGCTCGTGGCGAATGCTGATTGCAAACTAGCGATGAGCTGCATGACGTTGTCAGAGATCTCGGCAGCGGTGCCCGTTTCGACGGAAGCCAACCCCGTCGTCAACCCAACAAAAGTCCCGAGCACGCCGAGCCCGGTGCACAGCCCTGGCAGGCGCTCACCGAGGCCGAAGCCAATGGGGATGCCTTTACCCCGCACCGAGGACAGATGCGCCTCGTCCTCGACCAACGCGTCGATGGCGATGGCGTTACAGAAGCCAATTTGAGGCCGAGAGACAAGCCCCTCACGAAACTCTTTCCACTTGTCGGTCAACCACTTACACCGTTTCGTCAGCCCCTCTTCTATCTTCCCAAGGTCGGCTTCGCTTATCGGCTTTTTGTATTGCCGAAGATCTTTGGCGTAACCACGCAACCACTGACCTTTTCTCCACGCGGACCAGGTGAGCGCCACTGAAAGGCATGAGAGCGCCACGATCAGGCCGCCCACAACGCGAAAGATCCAGTCGTCCCACGGGAGAAAGGCCGACACGAAGTCAAACAGGTTAGCTGGGCTCATAGATGCTCCTCGGGAAGAGCGAGCAAGCGGGGTTCCCGTTTTCACGCCCCGCTTGTGCCCCGCTTACCCCGTCGACCTAGCACGCACTCTACTCCCATCCGAGAGACGATGGCCACCGCAAAAGCGCGATAACGCGCACATCGAGATGCGGGTGCAAGACACGCCCCCGCCCGGACGCTCCCCCGCCCAGACGCTCCTCAACCCCCAACCTACCAACGGAGGCGGATACCCGGTCCCCATACGAGGACTTAAGGCGGCGAG